>JBIOWC010000766.1:0-12641 GCA_044868105.1 Blastocatellia bacterium | reverse complement strand
GCCTTCGCTGAAGGTCTAAGGTTGCATCGTCAGGCCACACGAGACTCTCTGGCGGCGGCCATCAAAAAATATGAAGAAGCTCTCTCGCTCTACCGGGAGAGTGGGGACCGTCGCGAACAGATTGACGTCCTGATTAACATGGGCGGCGCATACAGGGTCCTGGGCGAGCCTCAGAAAGCGCTCGACTACTCCCGTCAAGCCTCGGAGATGGCGCAGGCCCTCGGAGACAAGAGCAGACAGGGCCAGTCGCTCAGCCTCAGCGCCGCCGCCTATCGAAATCTGGGGGAGTTGGAAGAAGCGCTGCAATCGAGTGAGGAGGCTGTACAGCTCTATCAGGCCGCAGGCGAGAAGACCAGAGAGGCCACGCTGCTCAAGGCGACCGGCGATATCTACATTTTTTTGGGCGAGGAGGAGAAGGCCAGAGAGCGCTATGACCGGGCCATCCGATTGTATCAATCCTTGGGGGACAAAAACGGAGAAGCCGGCGCGCTCCATTCCATCGGTTATTCATACCTTAATCAGTATGAGTTCCCCCAAGCCCTCGACTATTACAGCCGGGCCCTGGCGCTCTGGCAGTTGACAGGAAACAAGCAACAGGAGGCCATGGAGCAGTCGTCCATCGGCCTCGAATACGCTCGCGCCGGCGAACGTGAGAAGGCGCTGGCGCACGCCGCACAGGCCTTACGGCTGCGCGAAGCCACCGGTAACTTTGATACCGCCACGGTGCTGACCAACGTCGGCTTCACCTATTACAAGTTGGGCCAGCTTGAGGAGGCTCTCACCTATTATAGAGAGGCTTTAGGTCTCTGGCAGGCGTTAGGCGATAAGCGCGGCGAAGCTATCACGCTCAAGCACATCGCCTCCACCCTGCGCGATCAAGGCCAGCTCGCCGACGCACGGATTTATATAGAGAAGGCCATCGCCATTCTTGAGTACATGCGCGACCACGCCGGAACCCCCCAGCTACAGACCTCTTTCGCCGCCAGTCTCTTCGATTTTTATGAGTTTTATATTGATCTGTTGATGCGTTTGCACGCCGCCGATCCGAAGGCGGGTGACGATCTGGCGGCGCTGGCTTTCACCGAAAAAGTTAAAGTCAGAAGTCTCGTAGAGCTGCTCACGCAAGCGCGCGTTGACTTGCGACAGGGAGTTGATGCGGCGCTTGTGGAGCGCGAACGCAGCCTCAACGAACGCATCACCGCCCGGCTTGATGAGTTGACGAAACTGCTCAGAGGCAAATTCACCGGCGAGCAAAGAAGCGCCGCCGAGCGCGAGATTGACGCGCTCGAGAATGAGCTTCATCAAGCGCAGGCTGACATTCGCGAGCGCAACCCGCGTTATGCCGCTCTGGCTGCGCCTCAGCCGCTCAGCGTCAGAGAAATTCAACAGCAGGTGCTCGATGACAACACCGTCCTGTTGGAATATGAGCTGGGCGACGAGCGCAGCTATCTATGGGCCGTGACGCCTGATCGCGTGCTCAGTTATCAACTACCGCCGAAAGCTGCGATTGAAGCGCAGGCGCGTCGCGTTTATCAGTTGCTTACGGCGCGGCAACCGGCGCCGGGCTTGACCGTCGGTCAACAACGGGCGCGCGAAATCGCGGCCGACCTGCAATACCAGACGCAGGCGAGCCTGCTAAGCAAGATGCTGCTCGCGCCGGTGGCCGCGCAGTTGGGCACCAAGCGCTTGGTGATCGTCGCCGACGGCGCTTTGCAATATCTGCCGTTTGCAGCCCTGCCCACGCCCTCGACGCCAACCATAGAAAAAATGGCCGACCTCAGACCTTTGATCCTTGAGCATGAAATCGTCAGTTTGCCTTCGGCCTCCGTGCTCGCCGTGTTGCGGCGCGAGTTGGCTGGCCGTCAGCCGGCCCCGAAGACGGTCGCGGTCCTGGCCGATCCAGTCTTCGAGCCGGATGATGCGCGCGTCAAGCTGAGCCTTGCCACAAACAGGAGTTCCGGTAGCCTGAAGAAGCAACCGGCGCCAAACGCCGTCGAATCTTCTGCTCCTTCGTCAACCCTTAAACGCGCGATCAGAAGCGTCAGGAGCGAGGATGAGAGATTGGGTTTGCGACGCTTACTCTTCAGCCGCGACGAAGCGAAGGCTATTCTCTCTCTAACCTCGCAGCCGTCTACTCTGGAGGCGCTGGATTTCCGCGCTAACCGGAGGCTGGCGATGAGCGATGAACTGGCGCAGTATCGCATTATTCATTTCAGCACCCACGGTCTGCTCGATAGCCACCACCCGGAACTTTCAGGGCTGGTGCTCTCGCTCGTTGATGAAGCGGGGCGTCCGCAGGAGGGATTTCTGCGGTTGCATGAGATTTATAATCTGCGCCTCAACGCTGATCTGGTTGCCCTGAGCGCTTGTCAAACCGGGCTAGGAAAAGAGGTCAGGGGCGAAGGCTTGGTCGGTCTGACGCGCGGCTTTATGTATGCGGGCGCGCCGCGCGTGATGGCGAGTTTGTGGGAAGTTGATGATGCGGCGACCGCCGAGTTGATGAAGCGATTTTATCGCGGCGTGTTGCAGGAGAAGCTGCCGCCGGCGGCGGCGCTCAGGGCCGCTCAAATCGAGTTGCTTAATAAGAGGCATTGGCAATCGCCTTACTATTGGGGAGCGTTCGTTCTCCAAGGTGAATGGAGATAAACCGCCTGCGGAAGCTGTGGATGGGACGCGGCGTTAGCTCCGATGTCATGGGGAGTAAGAAGGGTAAATGGAACGGGAGCTGACCGCGCAAGCCTTCGCTAAGCTGCTCAATCATCTGGGAGAAGACGAAGAGCAGGCCGGGGAAAGATATGAAAATTTGCGGCGCGCCTTAATCAGGTTCTTTGAGTGGCGCGGCGCGCCTTTTCCTGAAGAGCACGCCGACGAGACCTTCAACCGCATCGCCAGAAAGCTCAATGAAGGCGTAGAGATCAGAAACCTCGGCGGCTACGCTTACGAAGTCGCGCGGCTGGTTTGCCTGGAGGCGCTCAAGGGACCCCAGAATCGCCGCGCCCCGCTTGATGAAATAGAGCAGGAAACTGCAACGCCCGACCTAACGGACGAGATAGAAGAGAAAGAGCAGCGTCTGACTTGCCTGGATGATTGTCTCGGCGGGCTGTCGGTTGAGGGCCGCGAATTGATAGTGGAGTATTACAGCGACGAAAAGCGCGGGCGAATTGATCGCCGGAATGCTTTAGCAGAGCGTTTGGGATTGCGACGCGACGCCTTGGCGAATCGCGCGCAACGCCTGCGCGATAAGCTGGAACAATGCGTCACGCGTTGCCTGAAGAAAAAACAGCGATATGAAGAGGAGTTTTTCGCCACTAAAAAGTGAGCGCCTGACTTATCTGCGCGAATCCATACGGCGAAGTCTGGATGCTGAAGAGACTGTCATGCGACTTCATTTTGGAAAGGGAAGATCAAATGCCAAAAACTGCATCTGTCGTAATTTCTATGAGCGTCGCTTTAATCCTCATATTGCTTTCTACTGAGATGAGAACGTCGGTGGTGATGGCGCAAGCCAAGGGGCCTGGCCTGCTCGCTGCTGCAACAGACTCTTCAGGGTCTTTCAACCAGACGCGTCTGGATGCTCCGTTCATCTGGGTGACGCCGGGCGAAGAAAGGGATTATCCGGCTTATCGGCGGGTTGTGGGCGGCAAGCATCAGGATGGCACCACGATGTATTTCTGCAAGTTTAACTTCGTCCCCGGCAAACTTTACAAAAATGAGTGCCATTATCCCTATGGAGGATATGAGCGTGTTGACACCAAAATTTACCGAGTGTTGCTGACCAACAAAGAATATCAATGGGTAGCGGTGGATGCCGTATCGCGCGATGAAATCAAAGAAGGAGCCGTGAAAGGCGGGATGGATCAGGGCAACGATACCATCTATCTTTGCCGTATGAAGATGAGTGATGGTGTGCATCCGGGGAAATTCTCTTATAAAAACAACCGCTGCTACATCCCCTGGGGCAACAAGGAATATTCCTATCCGGCTGGCTTCGAGCTCCTGTTCCGGTAACTCGACGACTCTCAATTTCAACTAAGCGGTAACCTAACAACTCTCATCAAATGGATGAACTGGAACAAATCATGACACGCTACCTGCTCGGAGAATTATCCGAGTCGGAACAGATTGCGTTGGAAGAAAGCTATTTCACAGACCCGCAGGTCTTCAATCAAGTCTTGCGGGCTGAGAGCACGTTGGTGGACGCTTATGCGCGCGGCCAGTTGTCAAACGAGAGGCGCGAGCGGTTCGAGCAGTTTTACTTGAAGCATCCGGCGCGGCGCGAGCGCGCCAAATTCGCCAGCGCCTTGACGACGAGGCTTGACCGCGAGTCCGTCATGCCTGGCAAGCCATCGCTCACGCCCGTCTCCAGATGGCAGAGATTGCGGTCGTCGCTTCGCGGCCGGAGGCCGACGTTGAGGTTCGCAATCGCGCTGGCAACTTTGCTGATCATGCTGGTGGGCGGCTGGATTTTCGTTAGCAGTAGGCGACAACAGCAGAGAGAAGCAGCGCAAATTCAGGCGGCGCGTGAGCATCAGGAGCAACAGGCGCGCGAGCAGGGAGCGGCGCAACAGCAGACCGCAAAGACCCCGCCGCCGACGCCTCAATCGTCGCCGAATCCAACTGTCCATTCCGCGCCGCCCGTTGCCTTTCTGGCTCTCAATGTTGGCGGCGTCAGAGGCGCTGACAATGGCCGAACGCCAATTCTCGTTATCCCGCAGGGCACCGCTCAAGCTCAGCTTCTCTTAAAATTGAAGGACAATAGTTATTCCAGCTATCGCCTTTCTTTGAAAATGATCGGGGGCGCGGAAATCTTTAGCCAAACCAACATCAAACCCCGAAGCACGAAATCCGGCGCAAGTTTCGTTTTCACCGTGCCCGCCCACAAGTTCGCCAACGGTGATTATGCTTTGACCTTAAGCGGCATCAACCCGAATGGTGAAGTTGATGACTTGAGCAAGTCGCTCTTCCGCGTCGAAAAAAGATGATTCCCGTTCAACTCATCAAACCCGCTATGTGACATACGCCCGCTCTCATCCTCCTCTACTTTTCTCCATCAATCCGCATCAACTCATTAGAAACGGTCCCATAAATATCTTGATCTTGTTGAGAGGCGGTCCTTGACCGTCGTTTAGCACAGACTCGCGGTCAGAGACCGCTCCTCAACAGGGTTTGTAGGCATTTAATGAGATCGCTTCTAGCAGAAGGAGCGCGTCTGGCCGCTGCTCAAAATCTCTGCGATATGTTTAGCGGGTCTCTGCCACTCTTCATTGAAGCGGTTAGGTAAGACTCAAAGACTGAGGGAAGAACCGATGACGGTAGTGGTTTGAATAAGCGAGGAATCCAGGCTTGTAAAAACATCATTGAGGAGGAAGTGAAATGAACACAAGAAGCAATCAAGGCAGAGCGCTTTTTCATATCGTCGCGCTCATCCTGATGTTAGCAATCACCTTCACCGCCGGGACTGACGCGCAGAACACCGGAAAATCGCGGCAGGGACTCGCCGCTAAGAATGTTCGGCTTTGGACCGGGAATAATAACGTCATTCCCGTTTGTTGGGAAACCTATGGATATGACCGCGAGAAGGGTATTGTGCAAGCTGCAGTAACGCAAACCTGGGGAGAATATGCTGATCTCAAATTCACCGGTTGGGGAATTTGTCCTTCCGGCGGTATCTCTGGGAGCGCGACAGCCAAGCAGGTTCGCATTCGCCTCTCGCCTCAAGGTAAAGACAAAACCGGGAATTACATCAATGCGGGCGGGGATGGTGTGTCTCGGTTCGGGATGGAAGCTTTGAGCAGCGCGATTGACCAGAATCCCGGAATCAGTATGTCATTCGCCCCGGATGGTTCAGCCGATAAAGGGCGGGTAGAGTATGTCGGGGTTCACGAGTTCGGGCATACGTTGGGCTTCATTCACGAGCAGGATGCGCCGAAACATAATGAAGCTCACTGCAAAGGCACGAGCGACGCCAACGCGACTTCACTGACAAACTACGACCCCGACTCGGTGATGAACTACTGCAACAGAGATGGGAATATGAAGGGTTACCTGACCCTTAAAGACATTAACGGGGTGATCGAAACCTACGGCCTCTCAAAGGTAAAAGCTCAAGACAAATGGCGGCGCTGCGAAAAATGTTTCGCCCTCTTTTATGACGGATTTGACAATAAAGGAGTTTGCCCAAAGGGTGGCGGACACAATGCGGATAATAAATTTAATTATTACTTACGATTCGACGCGCCTGCACGCATGGGCGACCAGAGTGCCTGGCGATACTGCGATAAATGTCATGCGATGTTTTATGACGGTTACCCGAACAAAGGGAATTGTGCGGCAGGCGGCGGACACCATGCTTATGGATACATTTTTAACCTTCCGCACGACATTCCCGACTCTGCAAGAAGTCGCCCGGCCTGGCGTTATTGCGAAAAATGCCACGCCATGTTCTATAACGCACTTGTGACCAAGGGAGGTTGTCCGGCGGGCGGCGGGCACACCGCGCAAGGGTATGAATTTGTTCTCCGGTGGAGGAACTAGCCGGGCTGTCCATAGCCCATAACATCGCAAACCAAGTTGGCTACCCCAGAAGCCAGAGGCGGTTTGGTTATCAAAGACGGAGCACGAGATGAAAATTTTTCTACTTGCATTGACACTTTCACTTCAGGCGACGGTCCTGGCGGCTGAGCCAAATCCGCCAAAGACTGAAACAGCGTTCGGCGCCGCCGCGACTGTGCAGCAGGCCTATGAGCTACGTTGTCGCGGCGGCGGCTTGAGATTCAATTCCTCTCCGGGACGGAGTTTGCCAACCGGCGAGCAGATGATGAATGTGACGGTGGGCTTCATTGCCGGCACGCAAGCCGCCGGGGGTCGAGCGGAGAACTTGAAACCCGGCCAATGCTCCTGGGTTGATCGTGGATTTCGCCAGGGCGAGCCGTCGCAGATTCGGGTTGAGATCGTCTATTTCGCGCAGCAGCAACAGGCGCGGCATGGCTCGCTCGTTGACCGCTCGCCAACTGCCGCCGAGCATTATCCAGACGCGCAGAACATCCCGCAGTATCTGAGCGACGCGAATCACTATTGGAGTTTCTGGGTTTACAACACCAATAACGGCTATCTACAGGCGACCGGCCAACGATATTTTAAGCCGCTCAGGGCCATTCCCAAAGATAGGACCAAAATTCCTTCTCCTGTTAGGCCCGATGTCCATAGACGCTGATCAGATCATCCGCACATTGCAATGGGCGACCAGGGAGAATCCCGGCGCCTGTACCTGTGGAATTTATTTAACCTGAGCACGAACCGTCACCTGGAATGAGGAAGGATGAAAACAATGATCCCTGTAAAACGATTTCTGCTTTTAAGCGCCACGAGCCTGCTCTTGCTGGCGGGCCTGGCTTTCAGTGTTCAAGCGCAAGATCCCCCAAGGGCTACCGGCCAAATCCTAATCCGACGCCTCTCCCTAAACCGGCTCCCAGTCCCCAGCCAGACTTTCAACCGCTCTGGGCCGTCAACGGCAAGATACGTTGGAAGAAAGCCTACGGCGTGGTTCCGGTAAGCACCAGTCTTGAAAACTCGATGGATAATCGTTGCATATCATTTTACGTCGCCGCCTTAGACCCTGCCACCAATGCGCCATTGCGCGGCGATCATAGCCAGATGTGGAAAGGCGAGGATGAAGGCGATTATTACGTTTGCCGTTACACCCTGAAGTTGCCGCCAAACCGGCAAGTGCGGGTAATTGCCTCGATGGGAGGCGATGGCCTGTTGCCGAAAACCGACCCTAATCCGCTCTTCAACACCAGACAGTGGATTGGCGGCAGCCCATCTCAATCACGACCGCCGCAGGGCGCAGTGCGTGCCTTCACGGGTTCCAGGTACGTGATGTTGGACCGGCGGACGCCCCGCGCGTCTGTGGATTTCGAGTTATTTTACGCTTTCCCTCGAAGTGACAATCCGAGATAACGAGGTCAGCGTCCCCTGGCAGATTAATTTTTTTGGAGGATAAAGTTTATGATCTCGCATGAAAAAAGCAGAAGCTCGGCGCGCTTTTACGCGGCGGGCATGGTCATCGCCGCGATTCTGTTCTGCGCTTCGATCAGTCCGGCCTTCGGGCAACAGCGGTCAGCCGATCGAGATAATCCCACGCTGCTCAACTCGAATGAGATTAACGATGACTTGGATGGAAGCGACGACGAATACTTCTATAAGTTCAGCGCCGGTCCCGGGAAATTGACCCTGACGTTTGAGGTCAAAGCCTCCGGCACGAATGCCGGAGCAACGCTTGACCTGTTCGACGCCAATTCAAGGCCAATTCTATCGAACGTCCTGGCGCAAGGCGTTGATGGCGGCAGCGAGCGAGTAGTCAAGAGCGTCCAGATCAGCAGACGCCGGGATATTTTAATGAGGATTAAAGGCATCAAGTACGGAGACAGCGGCGGCACGGGAACTTACAGAGTTACGCTCGGCGGGGCGGTCAGCTTTAATCAAGGCAATGCACCGGGTAGCGGCGCGGCTGTGCCACCCGGTGCCAACCTCTTGAGGGGTGAGCCGGATGGGACTGAAGGCCATTCCCGCACTCTGTTCATCACGGGACCGGAAAAGGGTAGGGTTGCGAAAATAATTCAAGGCCTGAAACCCTCAAAGAACCCTAACCAAAAGTAAAAGCCCGACGTAAGCCGGGCTTGAAGTGGTGGCGGGGGTGTAGATGAAACTGGGAACGCAGCGGAGGAGCATTGACGCCCAGCTTGAGAAGGTTGGGCTTTTTTCTTCACCAACTCGTCCGTCTTGCTGAGAAACTCAAGCCGAGAAGCCGTACCACGCTAACGCTTCAGCGCGGGCCAAGGGCGATGCAATGCAAAATCCCTTATTATTTAATTTCTCCCGCATTACTGTAAGCTGACGAGCACCTTGATGACACCCGTACCTCTCTCCAATGCCGCTAAAGCCTTGCCGACGATTGCCCCGCTACATCTTTGGCGACTGGCGCAGCGCATGGCATGACCCGGCGTGCGCGAGGTTGTGAGCAGATCGCCGCGGCGTATGGGCCCGTTTTCGGCAGAGACTTTGCAGGGCACAATGCCGATGACCGCCATCGGGATGGTCTCAGACGAGTTGCTTTCAAGAGGGGTCTCCCTGCCGATGAATCCCGGCGCGGTCGAGTAGATGCCGAGGACTGCGGTTGAATAAGGCTTGCGCGAACGGGTGACGCTGCGGTCGGAGTCTTTGGCGGCGACCAGGACATCACCCGGTTCAAGGCGAACGCGCTCAGCAGGACTCGGAAGAATCTCCTCGGCAAAGTCCGAAAGCCCTTCGTATGCCGGAGCATGAACCGTCCCGTCGTTATCAACCAGGAACTTGATTGCGGACCCATTGGCACCCTTAAAAAGCTGTCCGTTGAGGCTTTCCCCAACCACCCCAACACCACTGTTGCTGAGGCCACGCACGCCGAAGCCTGAGAAACTGATGCCACCCACACCCGTACCACTGGTGCTGGTGCCAACCACGCCGGTATTGGTGCTGCTGAGGCCAACTACTGCAACCAAGCTGTCAGTTTCCACTTGGAACTTTTGGGCCGGATCGGCGGTTCCGATGCCGACGCGACCATTTTCTTTGACGATCAATCGGCCTCCCGGGACATTCACCGCGTCAATCACAAAGTCGCCAAAGCCGCCGAATGAGGCCAGCGTCCCGCCGACCGCGTTGGTCTGCACGCGCAGCCCCGAATTGCCCGTGTCAACGACGTGCAGTTTGAAAGTCGGAGTACCGTTGCCGATGCCGACCCTGCCGCTGTCTAATTTAATGGTCAACCGCTCCTGACCAGGGTTGACATTGTCCTGCCCGAAGATGCGAAACCGCCCATCGTCATCCACAGTTTGAAAGACCCATTGATTGCCCGCCGCTCGCAAGCCTTCGAGGTTGAAGGCCGGGTTCGAGCCCCGGATGCGCGTCGTCCCGTTGACATCGAGTTTGAATCTGGAGTCCGGCGAGCCATTGACGCCGATGCTGCCGCTCGCCTCCGTGAGCAGGGAGTCGCCGAGCAGGCCGGCCGGCCCATCAATCCATTTGGCGATCTTGCCGGTCGTCCCCGTGCCGCTGATGTCTGGCGCCAGGTGCTCCTGTCTTGGTGTCAACTTTTGCTGAAACTGAGCGGGTCGCTGGCTGGGTGGGCCAAAAGTTTTTCGCGAGGCGGAAAACTGAATTGAGCCGTCGGGGAAGACGATACCCTGGCTGGCGCGGACGAAGCCGTCGACATCAAGACGAGCTTGCGGCTGCGCGATGCCGATACCGAGATTGCCTTCTTCATTGAGCCGCATCTGCTCCTGGTCTTTGCCGCCGTAGAAATCGCCGATGCGGAACGAGAGCGCGCCGCGCCCCCGAATAAGCTGTCCATCCGTGCCATCGTGAGCCACGACCGTTGCTGTCTGGTTGTGGTCGGCCTCCAGGAAAGTCAACAACGCATCCTCTTCAAGGGGACCAATGGCACTCGTCTGTTGAGCGGTCAATTGAGACAACTCTGTAGCCAGCATTTTTGCTGTGCGTTGGTCGATTTTAACTGAGCCAATTCGTTGGGTGATTTTTCCTGAAAGATCCTTTACCGTGATGACGCACAGGTATGCGCCATCGGCGAAGGGGGTTGCCTGACCATCCACGAGATACCAGTCAATGACGTTGCCGCCGCGAAGTTCATTGTCGAAGAGTTTGGCACCATTGGCAGCATAGACCTCAAGGCGCATCAATACAACCGAAGAAGGAGCGGTAAATCGCAGGCGCTCGCCGGACGCGAAGGCCGTGATGGTTGGGGTCGGTCGCTGAAGATTAACCGCCGTCTGGTTTTGTGCAAAGGCAGGGTTAATCAGACAGAGCATGAAGATAAAACGGATAACCGGTTGAATGAGTTGGCGCATTGAATCTTTACTCCCTTAAGTGGAAACTCTTAACAAGAGAATGTGACGATCCTCTTACACAATATATGTGCAAAAAAGGTGAAAATCATGTCGGAGAATGGTTATAGAAAATAATAACGAGAGGAACTGGGAAAATATTCTCTGAAGTTCGTCCAATGGATACTTTGACAATATTGTATGCTAAACTCCCCCTATCAAGCGGTCACCTACGAACCGCCGTCAACCAAGCGTAAACAAACATTCAATATAAAATGGTGGTGCTCAATTTCTTTATTAAATCGGGCTGAACGACGGCAGCAGAGCAGGTATGCCGGGCTGGAAGCGGGCGATTTTTTCTTTATTAAGCTGCCAATTCACTCTTGAATCTCAAGCTTTGCTTTAGAGGTCGAAGCGCCGACTATTAAAGCAAAAGATTAAGTGGTGAGGAGGCATAACCTATTCATAAATTCGCTCTCGCCTTTCTCACTGTCTGCAAGAGGCGATGAGGTGAAGGTGAAGCTGGGAACGAGCGTAGGGAGCGTTTAGCCTGACCTGAAAATGGTTGGGCTTTTTTATTAACCGCTTGCCATCTGGTAACCTCATGTTTATGATGGCGCTGCATTTTCTTAAAATCGCAGTTAGCGGCTGGAGATGGTCCGCGTCGGACGACTCCTCGCCCGCAATTCTTGGAGGCAAACATGACAAAAACGATCCTCTTATTAGCGGTGTTGGTACTCGGGTTCTGCGGCCTTGCGGCGGCGCAGGGTGAGAAGACAGACCCGATCGGGACTTGGAAGTGCGAGTACAAAATCGGCGACCAGCAGCGGACTTCCGAACTGACGATCAAGAAGGACGGGGACAACCTCGCCGGGACGATGAGCTGGCCCGACCAGAAGGATGAGAAACTCAAGGACGTGAAATTCAAGGATGGGAAGCTGACGTTCTCTGCCGTGCGGAAGTTCCAAGGTAACACGATCCCTATCGACTACACGCTGACGATCGACGGGGACAAGCTCAAGGGGAAAGGAACGGCGGAGTTTGGGGGCCAGAAACAGGAGTTTGACATCGAGGGGAAGCGATAGAAGAAGGACAAGTAGCCTTTAGTGAGTCTTGAACGCCAGTGTTGTGGCGCGGTCTCCCGACCCTGTCACTTGGCGAAGCAGAGAAGCATAGGGCTCTCACCTATAGTTGCTTTACCTCATAAAACACTATTTCACGAGCTGGCTCACGTGGTTTTAGGGCATAGGGTAGAGAGTGATTTTCAAGATGATGAATTAACACCTTCAAATCTGATGGAGGTTGAAGCAGAGTCAGTGGCTAGGCCAGTGATTTGATAAAGCGTCGTGAGAACTGGGCGCGCATGACAAGGTCAGGGTGAGATTGAAAGATGTTGCTCGACCGGCCTTGCTTTGGGTGTGTGCAGAATTTTGTGTAAACGGTCGGGTTAAAAATCTGGCAGCCGGTCGCCGAACTCAATCGCAAACCGATTCAACGCCGCCCGCCAATCTTTCACCGGCATCGTCCACCGCTCGCTGATATTCTGCAACGCCAGGTAAATCAATTTCAACGCCGCCTCATCATTCGGAAATGAGCCGCGATTCTTAATGATTTTCCGCAAACTCATATTTACTGATTCAATCGCATTGGTCGTATAAATCACCCGCCGGATTTCCTCCGGGTAAGCAAAGAAAACTGCCACCCGCTCCCAGTTTTTTCGCCACATCTGCACCATCGGTGGATATTTTTCTCCCCATTTCTCGG
>JBIOWC010000765.1:0-28673 GCA_044868105.1 Blastocatellia bacterium | reverse complement strand
GATTATATTCGGCAGTCATCAAAAAAAATTGGTTTTGTGAACAGCGCCGAAGTGTCAACCGGCTTGCTTCCCAGGTGCCGCGCGTTACTTGCTGTATGCATTTTTATTTTTACCTTCAATACGGCTTCGCTGACGACATTTTCTCAAGCCGCTAAACCCCAAACGGCGACGCCACCGCAAGCGCAAACGCCGGCACCACCCGCGAAACAACCTGAGAGTTTGACCGCGGCAGAATTTTCTCGCCTGGTTCGCGAACTCTCCGAAGAAGGCGGTTATTTTCGCTCAGACAATTTCACCTCCAATGAAACTTCGTACCTGCACGTGATTGATAAAATGAAACAACTCGGCGCCACGGGCGGCGCCTATTTAGGTGTCGGACCAGAACAAAACTTTACCTATATTGCCAAAATTCGTCCGCGCATCGCTTTCATTATTGACATTCGTCGGCAAGCCATCATTCAGCATTTGATGTACAAAGCCATCTTTCATCTCTCCCCGACGCGCCCGCAATTTCTGTCGCGATTGCTCAGTCGCCCGCTACCCAAAGAGAAACCTCCGGCGGCCGACGCTCCGATTAATGATTTACTTAACCTCTTCGGCCAGGCGGCGGCCGATGATAAGACCTATGACGCGAATCTCGCGGCGATTCGCAAAACCATTCAAGAAGACTTTCAATTTCCGCTTTCCGACGAAGACCAAAAGAGTTTGGACTATGTCTATAAAAGCTTCCGCACCGATGGCCTCGACATCTCTTATCGCGTCGAGGGCACCTGGGGCGGCAACTATTTTCCGACCTTGAAAGAGATTATTGCGGAGACGGATTTGAACGGCAAACAGGGCAATTTTCTGGCGACAACCGAGGATTATAATTTTGTGCGCGAGATGAATCGTAAGAATTTAATCATTCCCGTGGTCGGCGATTTCGGCGGCAAAAAAGCGATTGTCGCCATCGGCGATTATTTGCGCAAAAACGGTTTTACGGTAACCGCCTTTTATACGTCGAATGTCGAGCAATATCTATTCGGCAGCAACGTCTTCACCGCCTTTGCAGAAAATGTGCGCAAGTTGCCACTTACTGAAAAGAGTATCTTTATACGCGCTGCCGCCGGGCGCGTGGCGCATCCGGCGCACGTGCCGGGTCATCGGTTGACGACGCTCCTGCAAATGATGAGCGTCTTTTTCAAAGATTTCGACCAGGGGCGTTATCAAACCTATAACGATTTGATTACCACCAACTACATCGCTGCTGAAAAAAATAATTAACCGCGGCGGTCTGTTGCTCAAGCGTAAAGAAAAAAGGCAAACGTAAAAGATAAATTTTTACGTTTGCCTTTTTTCTTTAGCCTGGGCCGCTTCACTTTTTCAGAAAGCGTTCAACGCCGCGTTTGCAATCTTCGGTCATGCGGGTAACGGCATTGAGTTGTACGCCGGCTTCGATTGCCGTTTCAAAAGTCATGGCGTCCATATGATAAAGCAGATTTTTTGACAGACTCACCGCCGAAGCCGATTTCCCGGCCAGGCCTGCGACATACTCTTCAAGCTTCGCGTCGAATTCATCATCGGCAAATACGCGATTAATCAAGCCGATTTCGGCAGCCGTTCGCGCGCTGATAATTTCCCCTCTGGTGATTAATTCGAAAGCCCGTTTTTCCGAAACTGACCGACGCAAAATCGCCATCACCATCGCCGGAATAAATCCGATATTGACTTCCGGGTAGCCGAGTTGCGCCGACTCCGTTGCTAAGACCAGGTCGCAAGCCGTCGCAATGCCGCAACCGCCAGCAAGCGCCCGCCCGCGCACCGCCGCAAGAATCGGTCGCGGGTGACGACGCATCGCGAGGAATAATTCTGCGAGGTTGCGCGCATCTTCAACATTTTCCGTCACCGTCGCTTGAGAGATTTTTTGCAGGGCGGCAAGGTCTGCGCCGGAACAAAAATCTTTGCCCGCGCCGCTGATAACAACGACACGAACACGGGCGTCGCTTGCCGCTTCACCCAGCGCGGTTTTAAGTTCGCTGACGATTTCCGCATCCAGCGCATTGCGTTTATCCGGACGGTTGAGCGTCAGCCGCGCAACCTGGTTTTCGACCGCATAGAGAATTTTATTGAAATTAGCCATAGCGTTTACCCGAGGCGCAGATTAACAAACTTGCAATCGGCGCATCAAGCAAACCGCTATACGTAATCTTCGTAACTCGGCTCGAACATCAGCGAGTGAATGTAATCCAGTAAATTATCCGGCCTGGGTGCACAGGCCAACTGACGCGCATAAGCAATCTCTGCAACCGCAACGGCGATGTGCGCGGAAACCTCACGAATCTTCGTCAGCGATGG
Source organism: Blastocatellia bacterium (assembly GCA_044868105.1). Taxonomy (GTDB): domain Bacteria; phylum Acidobacteriota; class Blastocatellia; order UBA7656; family UBA7656; genus JBFMDH01. Next base: position 26,339 of record JBIOWC010000765.1, on the reverse strand, counting down.
ATAGACGCGACCAAGTCCAAGGTCGGCTTCCGTGACTTGGCGAGCCAAGGCTTTGGCCGCCGCAAAAAACATTTCATCCGTTACGTGTTTCGCTTGTGAAGCGATTACCCCAAGGCCGACGCCCGGAAAAATATAAGCATTGTTGCCTTGCCCGGGAACAAATTTCTGACCTCCAAGTTCAACGCTATTAAACGGACTGCCGCTCGCAAAGACGGCTCGCCCAGTTGTCCAGGTGTAAGCCTCATCGGCCGTGCATTCGGATTTTGAGGTCGGATTCGATAAAGCAAACACCACCGGTCTTTCGTTGAGTTCGGCCATTTCTTCAAGTATTTCTTTGGTGAAGGTGGCTGGGGTTCCCGACACCCCGATGATTGCCGTAGGTTTTAAGGTTTTTACGGCATTCAAAAACTGATCGGTGAAATCAAACTCATGGGCGAAAGCTTTTTTATGTTCTACTAAATCCGTTCGGCTTTTTACGACCAGACCTTTCGAATCGAAAAACCAGCAATGTTGGCGCGCTTCGCTTTCCGACATGCCTTCATCCATCATCGCCGCAACAATCAGATTGCCAATGCCAATGCCGGCTTCACCGGCGCCTAAAAATAAAAATTGTTGCTCGGAAAGTTTACCTTTGGTTATTCGCAACGCTGAATAGATGCCGGCAAGCGTCACGCTAGCCGTTCCTTGAATATCATCATCAAAAACCGCGTAACGGGTTCGGTATTTTTCCAGCAAGCGAAAGGCGTTGCGATTGGCGAAATCTTCAAGCTGAATCACCACATTGGGAAAAGTCTCAGCCGCCGCGGTGAAAAATTCTTCGATAAACGCATCATAATCCGCGCCGCGAAGGCGTTTTTGCGGCAGCCCAATATAAAGCGAATCGTCAAGCAGTGTTTGATTTTCCGTTCCCACATCAAGCGTGATGGGCAAACACTGGGTTGGATAGATGCCGGCGCAGGCTGCATAGAGCGCCAGTTTACCAATCGGTATTCCCATGCCGGCGGCGCCCAAATCGCCAAGCCCTAAAATCCGTTCGCCATCCGTAACGACGATAATTTTTACATCGGTGTGCGACCAGTTTTTTAACACCTCTTTGATGCGCCCACGGTCCTCATACGAGATGAACATGCCGCGCGGTCTGCGGAAAATGTGCCCGAACAATTGGCACGCTTCGCCGACGGTTGGTGTGTAGATGATGGGCATCAACTCTTGCAGATTGTCCATGAGGACGCGATAAAACAGGGTTTCATTTCTATCTTGCAGCGCCACCAGAAAAATATACTTTTCCAAATCAGTCGCTTTGCGATTGAGGTTTTCCATGACGCGCCGCACCTGCTGGGCTTGCGTGTGTACGCGCGGCGGCAACAAACCTCTGAGGTTTAATTTGTCGCGTTCTGCTTCGGTAAACGCCGTGCCTTTGTTGAGCACCGGGTTGTGCAATATCTCTACACCCTTTGAAGTCTTTGTCAAACTGGTGTGATGCGCCGCTTTGGGCATCGTTGATGTCATAGCCTTTTCCTCCTTGCCCTGCGCGCTGAAGCGGATTTGCGAGTTCCGGTAAACCCTAGTTGCGCTGCCGTAAACTGCATTGCGTCAAAACCCTCGGAAAATTGCGGATTTCTCAGACCGGGGTTTTACAAACTCCAGCGATTTGCGAAATATTCCACTTCCGCCCGTCGCGCAGTATCCAGCAATATCGGAAGGCATTTTTTGTTCCACTCAAACTTTTTATTGTTCCCCGCAAACTTTGCGGATGGGCTGACGGCAGGGCGTCATCAAACGATACGGCTGGCGGCTGATTTATAAGATGGAAAGCGGGCGATGGGCGGAGTTTTATCGCCCGCTTTGATGGATACTATTTCTTCAATTTTCCAAGGAAGTATTTACGGAATTTGGCGACTTTCGGCGCGACCACACCCAGGCAATACGGTTGATAAGGATTACGCTCGAAGTAATCCTGGTGATAATCCTCGGCTACGAAAAACTGCGTGAGCGGCGCGACCTCTGTGACCAACGGGCTGTCATAAATTTTTTCGGCGCTGAGTTCGGCAATCGTCTGTTCAGCAATCTCTTTTTGTTGCGGCGTGTCATAAAAGATGACCGAGCGATATTGCGTTCCGGTGTCTGCGCCTTGCCTATTCAAAGTCGTCGGGTCGTGAATCGTAAAAAAGACCTGCAAGATTTCTTTGAAGGAAACCTCTTGCGGATTGAAGGTAATCTGCACGACTTCCGCATGTCCGGTCTTGCCGGAACAGACATCGTAATACGAAGGATTGTTTACGTGCCCTCCGGCATACCCCGATTCTACGCGCTCAACGCCGCGTAATTCTTTGTACACCGCTTCCAGACACCAGAAGCACCCGCCACCTAGCGTTGCCATTTCTTTACTCGTTTCAGACATTCAACCACTCCTTTGCGATTTGCTAACTAAATAAGCTTGCTAATCGAGTATAACGCCGCATTGAAAGCGGCTCAATCAGCCTGTAAGTGATGAAGGCCCGATGCGGCTCAGAATGCAGGTCACGCCATAACCGCCAACCGTTGCTCGCCAAACGCTTAACGTTTTAACCACGGCCTGGGTGGAAAGAGCGGATAGACTTATCCGCCCCATTCGATTGCTTCCGGTTAATCCGAAGCTAACCTTACCCTTTTCTACCCGAACCAGTCGATTTCACTGGAAACTCAAGGCCGCGGTTTTAGATTTTCCTCCACGTCGCTTCATAAATCTTTTTCTCGTTATCCATGGGTTTTGACTCAATATTTAAAAATGAAAAGCCGATGTCTTTGCCGTGATAGGCGCTGAAATCAATGCCTCGCGCGCCCTCTTTCCCAGCTTGAAAAGTGTGGATATTATCGCGCACCGCCGACAGTGAGTTGATTCGTCCGGTCGAGATCACTTCGTTATGCGTCTCTCTCACTTGAAACGCTTGCGATGACGAAAAATCAGGAGTCGCGCCTAACGTCTCAAAATTGCGAATCCGCGCTTCGCCTTCTAGGCCTAAGGTACAGACGCTGGCATTCGGATGACAATGCGGCGGCAACGTTGCGCCCGGTTCCAACCACCATTCGACGGTGAAAAAGGGGACGCCACGGAAGCTCACGCCGAAATGCACAGCAGGACTTACGGGCGTAAAGGGTGCGAGCTTGGCGCGCGGGATGGTTTTCAGATTGAGTCGTGCCGCCCAATGTGCGAGTTCATAAAGATAAGCGTCCTGCCCGCGCGCTGAACTGTCCTGATGGAGCGTTTGAATGGCCGGCAGGCCCTGTTTAACAAAAGCATCCCAATCAACTTCAGCAGATGGGGATTCGCTAGACCCTTTGTTTGGCGAGGCAGGTTGTGCCGGTAAGGCAAAAATATTTTTCAGGTTCAACGGCACAAGCGCCGCCGCCGTCAGCACCGGCAACCAAATCAGTCGTCGGCGTTTGATGCAAAATCCCCGGGAAATTTCCGTCGCGGATTGGTTCTCGACGGACACCGGTTCAGCAATTTGTAAAGCGGAATTTGTCTTGCGGCTCTTATTCATCTATTCACCTCCGGTTTGAGAGCTTAGCGAGAGGCGATAAGGCGGCGCTTCTTCAAAATCACCTTTTTTGTTTGCGGTAATGTTCAGGCGAAAATCCTGTGCGGCGGCGAAAGAGCCAACTGAATGAGCCCAGGCTGTCAAAGCCAACCGCAAAACAGATGTCGGTCACGGAGCGATTAGTTTTTGTCAGCAATGCTTTGGCTTTCTCTATACGCAAAGCGGTCAGATATTGATGCGGCGTTTGATGAAATGCCCGTTTGAAGCTGCGCAGAAAATGGTTGGGCGAAAGACAGGCGGCGCGCGCCATATCATCAAGCGTGATGTTTTTATCTAACGAAGCATAGATAAAATCTCTGGCGCGATGAACGCGGCGATAAATCTCTTCGCGGGTCGCCGGGCGCGCCGCCGGCACGGCCGCCACGTCTTTGAAAACATTGCGATGCACGTGCAGTAAATTCTGCATCACCTCATGCAGTTGTTCTCGAATCCACAGGTGGTCCTCTTTTTTTTGCGCAAGCTGGTCGCGCAAACGAAAAAGCGTCGGCGAAAGCAACTCGTCATGCCTATAGGTTTTCTGAAAGAAGTTGATTGATTGAGCCCGGCCGGCTTGCGGTTCGTCCAATAAGTTTTCCGGTCTGCTTACCAGACTGCGCTGCACCTCTTCGGCAAAGCCGCTTTCAAAAAAGATGATGAAGGAACTGACGTTTGCATGTGAATCAATGGTAATGGAATATTCCTGGCTGTGATTCAAAATCAAATAAGCGTTTTCATCAACCGCGTAATTTCCCGCGCCGACATTATATAGACCCGTACCGTCAAAAAAGCATTTGATAGAGAGCGGCATGGCGCCTTGCCAGTAATATTCGTGGTTGGCGCCAAGCATGATATGACTGGCACGCCACGTTAACTCCTGCTCATTTGCATAAGCAGAGGTTGATTCGTCATTAGCTTTCAGCGTGATAATCATTGCCAGCAATCAGACCACAACCCGGAAACGCCGGGCAAGGGTGAAGATTTACCGGCCCTCGCGAACGGCAAGGAAAAATCGAGCCAAGCACTAATGATTAATTATCAATGGAGTTGTCCTTGAGCAGCGAAAGCGCGTAGGCGGCGCTATTTTGCACCGCCGGATGACGACTGTTGAGAAGTTTTTTCAATTCACCGGTAAATTCCGAAAGCCTCAGATAGCCGGCCATGGTGGCCGCGTAAGCAGCGCTGCAACCGTCTTCCTCGGCGCGCATCATCTTGAGGATGACCCAGGCCAGCGGGCGCAAATCCGTATCGCCGGGAGCCCGTGGGAGCAGGATTATTTTCTCGCCATGCTTCGGGTCTCTTCTGCGCAATTCATTGCCTGAAACGATATGCTCTAGGGCCGACCCCGCACCGACTCTGACCGAATCATCTTCTGAATCTAAGAGCGGAACAATCAAAGCAAGGGCATCAATTTCTGCAGTAGCTCCAAACACCGCCAATCCCTCTAGCTGCTCTTGAGAATTTCGCGAACGAATACGGCGAACGGCCCCGGCATAATCGGCCTCAATTTTTTCCGGGTTGAGAGTTTTCAGAAAGGCAATATATTGTTCGTGAAGTTGATGCTCTCTATATGGCTCAATCCCGACATCATTTTGCAATGCAAGGCTGCCTGATTGAGCATAGAGCGTTACTCCCAACATCACGATGGAGCTCACCAGGAGCGATATGCTTTTCATCATCAAAGCCTCTTACAATGATAAGGCGCTGTTTTGGCGTCCGGGACAATGCCTACTTCATTCCTTATCCTCAACTTTGATACGCGCTTCGGCGCCGTTGCAGCGAATCTCCGGCACGTACATCGCCTGACCTAAGACCGGCAAGGCGTGAAAGGCGCCCGGCGTTTCGGCTCGCAATTCATATCTGAGTTCCCAGATGCCCTCAGGCAAATGGTCTATGAACATGGCGACTTTTCGATCGCGTAGTTCCTGATACACCCACTGCGTTCGCCCTGTATAGTTGGCTTCGTCGGTTGACGCCAAACGGGCTTCCAGAGCCGCTTTCGGGTTCGCCTCGTCCTTGGTCGCCTCGCCAAACTTGCGCGTTACGGCTCCCGATTTCAACTCTTTGGCAAAGAGGTTTTCGCCGCTGCGAATCTCGACGGCTTCCAGCCCTGCGGGTTTTAAATCCTCAAAGAGCAAGTAGTCATAATTATTCTTGGCTTCGACTACAATAATCGCTTCGACGCGCTCCCCGCTGGTTACAGATCCGCCATCGCGCAACGGCAAGCGTTCGTAAACGTAACCTTTCAGAAGGGTCGGACGCGCCACCAGTTTGTAATACTCGCGGCGCACAAAGATTTCATTGCCGGCTTCGCTGATAGGTTCTTCGAGGCTGAAAAATTCGGCATTTGCCGCAAAGTAAATCGGCGCGTTCCCGCTCTTGCGGCGAATGCGGATTTCATTCACGCCATCGCGAATAAATTTGAGGTCAACAGGGAATTGACTTGGCGCGCTCAAGGCGTCTTCAGGGGTTAATTTTTTAGTCGCAACCAACTGCCCGTTGACTGTGAGTTCATATTCCAGTTCGGGTTTTAATTCGCCGCTCACCTTCAAATAATCATTGAGCGTCAGGACCGTAATCGCTGTATCTCGCGTGTTGCTCCACTGCGCCCCGCGCCGGTTTTTCACCAGCCAGTTGGTCACCGGCTCAACGAGTCGGTTTTGCGGGTCAATCGCCAGGATAGCGCGCAGCGCAAATGCTGTTGCTTCGACTCCGCCATCCGACCAGCGCCACCAGATGCCATCTTCGCCCCAGTGCGCCGTGGCAATCACCGAATCATTCGAGGTTTGCTTAGCGTTTTGAATGATTGAGGTATCGGGCGCATTATCAATCTTCACGCCGTTCTCTAAATTTTGAACTAAGGTTTTCGCACGGTCTGTGTACTTGTAGGCGTGCGCCGCCAGCGCCAAGAGCGCCCTTGTGTAAGCATTCAACCGTTCACGACTGGTCCACAAATTTTCAAAGGCCGTTGCCTCAAATTTTTCGACCTCCGGCTTTTTCTGCGAAGCGTGATACGTCGCCAAGGCGTGCAGCATCCAGGCTTGCATATCGTAATTTGCTTCTTCTTCGACAATCTCTTTACTCAAAAATTCAGCGCCGCGGGCAAGCGCGTCCGACTTGATGTCAACCCCGGCATCGCGCGCCAGCGTCATACCCCAGACCACGTAAGCGGTCATAAAATGGTCGCTCTCGCCCTCTTTCCACCAGCCCCAACCGCCGTCTTCGTGCTGGAAACCATAGAGGCGGTCGAGACCCCGCCCGACCATCTGGTCCAATTCGCGCAAATCTTTCTTCTCTTGCGTATGAGTTTTTGCGGCAAACTGCGGTTCGATGCCGCCGAAAATTTTGCCCATGATGTTTTCAGGTTTCAGTCCCAAATCCTGCAAGGTTTTTCGCGTGATCGCGGCGGGCAAAAAGCGGCTCATCGTCTGTTCCGTGCAGCCATAGGGATAGTTAATCAGATAGGGCAAGGCATCGAGCATGGTTACGGCCATGCTCGGCGCGATTTGTACCGTAAGATTGGTTGAATCGGCTTTGCGTTCTTTCGGAATATTCAAACGAACAGTCACATCATCGCCGCGCAGTTTGCCGGATTTCGCGACGAATTTTTCTATACCGTGTTCATAAGCGATAAACGACTTTTCCATGGCATCGGCGTATTGCGCGTTACGACCGGTGACGCGCAATTTCACATTACCCGCGTCTTTGACATTCACCAGCCAATCAATACGCGCTTCACTGTTGGCCGCAACGGTCACAGGCGCAAGCTCGCCTTTTACGGCTTTGCCGTTTTGCATAAAGCCGGTAACCACGACGCCTTCGGCATTGAGCGTCGGCTGCACCATCATCGCTTTATCGGTGTTGTTGTTCAAAACGGCGGACACGGTTGTCGTATCGCCGACCACGAAAAAGCGCGGCGCCTGAAGTCTCGCCATCAACGGTTGTTTGGTGCGCGCCGTGTCTTCGCCCTGCCCGAATTGATTGCCGGTGGTGACGGCGCGCGCCAGCGCTTTCCAGGAGGTAAGCGAATCCGGGAATTTGATTTTCACCATCGCTTTGCCGGTCTTGTCGGTGACGACACTGGGTTGCCACAAAACCGTCGAGCGAAAATCATTGCGCACTTGAACTTTCGGTTCTTTGCCGGCAGTGCCCGGTTTGAGGTTGGCCAGCAGTTGAAGTTTCTCAAATTCGCGCCCGTTGATAGGAAGATCAGTGATCTTTTTCGCGTCTGCTACACCATCAACGCTCACGACTTCACTGGCCGCCGCAGGCGCATTCTGCGCTCTAAACGAATCCCTTTCGCCAGCCCTTTTCTCCTTCATTGCATTCTGTCCAAAGCCGCCAATAACCTGAGCCTCCTGCCTTGCTTCATCTTTTCGTCCGACATAACGGTCATCAATTAACTCTTTGTCTTTGCCTTCAACCAACCGCGCATAGCCTTTTTGATTGAAAGTGCTCTGCGTCTGCACCTGATGCTGGCGCTTGGTGCCGAAATAGAACTGGCGCGGGTCGCCCGCATAATCTTTTTGAATATAGTAGACCGATTCGTCCACCAGCCCGAGCGCGACTTCTGCCGACACGGGTTTGCCATCTGCGTCACGCGCCATCACCGTCAGCCAGCCTTCTTCGCGCGCCTGATACTCTTCGCGGTCGCTTTTGACTTCGACATTCAAAAAGTTCTGCACCGGCGGCACGACAATCTGTTTGGTGTCCATAAACACCTGCTTATCGTTGACCATCGCGGCGCTTAAATAGATATTCGGCACATGACGCTCTTCAATCGGCAGTTCGATCAATTTCACGGTGCCGCTCATGCGGACAAGCTGATAGCTCAGCAAATCTTCGGACTCAACCGAAAATAGAATGAAGCGGTCATTGGTCGGCGCGACCAGCATCACAGGCGCTTTCTGCCCGGCGCGAAAGGTGTCTTTATCGGTGATGATTTCAACCGCGCCGTAACGATAACCCAGATCCGTAGTCGCACTGGTCGCCACCCACACCGTGGTTTCCGCCGTGATGTTTGACGCGCCTTTATCTTCGCTCGTCCAGTTGACGCGATAATAGCCTTCGCGGTCGGGCGTAAATTGAAATTCTGCTTCGCCGTCTTTATTGGTCTTTACGGTTTGCGTCGTAATGTCCGTATGTTCGTAACCTTGAAATTTCAACTGCCAGGGTTTGCCATCAACGGGCGCGGGCGGAAAGCTGCCTCTTTCGCGCAGGCGTTTCAACTCATCGCCTTTGACTTCACGACCCGTCGGGTCGAGCCAGATTTCATACCAATAATCGCGCGTCACTTTCACACGACCTTCCGTTTCAACCGGTTGGTCGTTGGCATCCAGGGCTTTGATATTTACCGAAACTTTATCTTGCGGACGATAGAGGTAATGCGCCGGTCGTTCGTAGACAAAATATCGCTGCCGGGTGACGCGCACGGTGTTAGTCGCGTTGATTTCGCGGCGCGATGAATCGGTGACGCGGGCTTCGATGGCATATTCAAAATCCTGCCCGCCGTTGCGCGGCGTATCGAAGGTCAAAACCGCTTTGCCGGTTGCGTCGGTCTTCAAAATCTCCCGTTTGATTTGTTGTCCGCGTCCATAATAATTCGCATAACGCTGGTCAATATCTTCGTAATACCAGGCAAAGTCGCGGCGCGGATACCAGTAACGATAAAACGGGTTTTGATAAACGATGACTTCGACATTGGCGTTCGCGACCGCGCCGCCAAAGTAATAATCGGCTTGAATGTTGACTTCAACCTTTTCGCCGAGTTTGAAAGCTTTCTTCTTGCCGTCCGTCTCAGGCGTTTTCACGGCGACTTTGAATTCCGGCAGTTTGTATTCTTCCAATCTGAACAACGTCGCGCTGCCGAGCGTGTGGCTTCTCTCTTCATCATAAAAGGTCACGCGATATTCGCCGAGCGGATTTGCCTCTTTGAGTTCAACTGTTCCCCAACCGCTGCCAAAGGCGTTGAGTTTAATTTTGCCTTCGCTGACTTTCGCCCCCTTCGGGTCATTGATTTCATATTCGACCAGTTGACTCGCAGGCGTTGAATACTGCGAATCTTTGTATTTTCGCGCCACGAATTTCCATTGTACGGTTTCATTCGGCCGATAGGCCGGGCGGTCTGTAAATGCATAAATACGCCAATCTTCAACATTTCTGCCATAACCGTAGCTGTAGCTGTTCGCGAAGGCCTGACGATTTTCACTCGCTGCGGTAATGAAGAGTTCAGCGTTATAGCCGTCTCGACCTTCGGTTAAATCAAACTCGGCAATGCCATCCTGATTCGTAGGTTTTGACAGTTCTTTCCATTCGTAATTATTGCCGTTATAAAAACGCTCCCAGATTTTTACATTGGCATTGGCCACCGGCGAACCGTCTTTTACGTTGCAAAAATAGGCTAGCGCTTGTTTGCGCGATGATTTGACGACAAGCGATGTATCGCTAACTAAAATCATATCTCGCGCCGTTGCCGCGCCGTCGGTTTTCGCTTCGATAACATAAGCGCCCATCGGCAATTTACTATCTAAGCGAATGGTTTCCTGACCGGGTTTATAATCGCCTTTATCGAGCGTCTCTTTTGTCCACGCCTTGAGGCGGTCGCTCGCCGCTGTGCGTTGAATCCAATTGCCCGCGCTATCGTCTTTGGTAAAACGCACGTCACGGGTTAAATCTACTTTGTAGATGGTCAGGTCAATGCGCTTGGCGTTGCGCCAGTTTAAATAGAATTGAATCTCGGAATCGGGAAGAAAGATGTTAGAGACATTGACGCCGACCGTCGGCCTGGTGATGTTTTCGATATAGCTTTTCGCTTGATCGAAATATCGGGTTTCGCCTTTTTGAAATTCACTGATGAAACGACGAAATAATTCCAGGGCTTTTTTGAAATCCTGTTGCTGTTGCCAATTGCCGTTGGCGTCTTGCGAGACGCGTCCGTAATTCATCATCCATTCGGCGTAAAAATAGAGCGCGTCATCATACCAGTCGCTTGCTTTACCTTCGGCGAGCGCAGCTTCAAACTCTTCCGGCGCCCGCTCGCGTTGTTCCCAGCCGCCTTGATTGCGCAGCGTCATGGCCACCAGATAATGGGCGTGCGCTTTATCGTTTGCCGAGACGGCAATCTTCAAGGCATTCTCTACGACTTCAAGCGGCGCGGTGCCGTAATAACCGTAGTAGTAATAATCGGCCCACTGGGAACGCGACATTTGCCAGACAATTTTCAAATATCGCTCGCGGGCTAAATCAAGCTGCGATGAACCGGCCCAGAAATCTAAAGCCTGTTGATAGAATTGCCAACCTTGATACCAGTTCTGCGAGTCGCGACGCGTCCACCAGAAATCGCCGAGCGATTCCTGCGCTTCGGCCCATACCAGGTCGCGGTCTTCTGTGCGCTGAATGTCGCGAATCAAGGCTTCCAGTTGTTGCCGCGCTTCGTCGTACTTGGTTGAATCGGCGGTTTGCGTCGCCGCCTGGGCGCGCCACAAGGTATCCGCCAAACGAAATGCCACCCAGCGAGTCTCTTGGGTTGAGAGCTTTAACTCTTTGGCTTGCGCGTAAAGTTCGCGCGCTTTGCTGAATGATTTTTCGTTATATAATCTTTCAGCTTCGGTTTTGAGTTTGTGGTAATCGGTTTGTTGCGCCTGTGAAGAAAAGAGACTCAAGGCGCATACGAGCGCGCACACCGATAGAAAGACGACGGCTGGTTTCATAACTTCTCACTCCTGAACTTGGCTTTGCGAATTAGAGAACGCGCCCCAAGAGGTTTTGTTGCAAATCAAATTTCAATAATTTCATCGCCCCAGCGGGCCACGAAAATTGTAACGGGCGTTGTCACCTGCACGGGGAATATTAAAAGAAAGGCGGCGATGCCGGATAAGAGAAATCCATTTTATATCTAGTTATCGAACAACAAACAGCGTTGGCGCAACCGCGGTTTGCGCTTCGGGATTGTAATAATCATAAAGCACAGAAGCGGCGGTTTTCGCCTGAATCCCGAAACGCGGGCGGAACTTGAATTGAAATTTGCTGCCCCCGGCGCGCGGCCACAAATAAACAATCACCCGGTCAGGCAGCACATCATATTGACTAAAAGACCAACCGGATTCCGTCATTGCCCTTTCGAGCGAGGCGCGGTCAACCTCGGCACCGGGCGGTAGACCAATTTCGGCTAACATCATGCCATAGCCGCGAAACCCGATGCGTTCGGCTTCGACCGTGCAGATGATTTCTTCGCCTATCTTCGTTTGTGTCTTATCAAAATTTACGGCCAGGCGTAACGCCGTGGATTTCGGCGGCGCGTTGGTCGTTGACCAATTTTGGTAATAACTCACGACCGCCTGCGCTGAGGCTTGCGTCGAACTGGCGCGACGAATTTCAATGAGGTTTTTGCCGGCGCTTAAAAACTTGGAAAGGTCCAGGGTAAGCGGATTAGTCAATCGGCTGAAAGCGGGCAGCTCAAGCGTATCTACACGTTTGCCACCTACGAAAATTTCGGCGCGGTCCGCTGCAGGCTGAGTTAAGGCGCCCGTTTCACGCGCCGACAAAATCGTCATCAAAGCTTCAAGCACATTGACGGTCGCTTGGGTTGAATACCAAACGCCATAACGGTCTTTGTTGCGTAGTAGAAAATTCAGCCCGCGATTGATTAACTCTTCAGGATTATTTGTTGCCGGCTTTTCAGGATTGTTCTTTGCGGCAATGAGGTTTTGTTGCGTCAGGGCTTTCACGGCAATCGCCGTTGTTTCAATGCGACCTGCAAGCCCCCAACCGTAAAACGGCGTATTGGTTTCGAGTGCCCAATAACTGCCGTCGGCTTCGTTGCGGGCAAGCGCTTGCAAGCGTTCAATCGCGCGCGCGGCTTTCGCCTGTTCACTTATCTTCATTGCCGCCAGCGCGAACGAAGCAATCAGGTAAGGCTCGTCCAACTCATCAACCGAACGCGTAAGAAAATTCAGGGCGCGTCGTGCCGACCCGCGCGCTTCGCCTGGTAAATCGCTTGGCGAAATGTCACTGAGCACACGGGCAATGTAAGCCGTCAGCAAGAGGGTTCGGTGCGAGTCGGCTTTGCCTTGCCAATCGCTGATTTCCCAGCTCCCATCGCTTTGCTGTTTTTTCATGAGCGACAGTTGTGCGCCTTTTATAACCTCGGCATCAATGGCAATGAACGGGCTTGCATCACTTAAAAACTTCAATGCATAGGCGGTCAACGCCGTATCGGACGAACCGCGTCCCCAATATGAAAAGCCCCCATCATCCATACGATAGGCGAGTAATTTTTCATAACCCGATTGCAGATAACGTCGCGCTTTCACGGCCATCGGTGAATGATCTTCCGGCGTCAAATGCCTGAAGGCCAGCAGACTCGGATAGGCGGCAGAGATGGTCTGTTCGGCGCAACCATAAGGTCTTTGCATAATCGCTTCGATGCTCTCGAAGACATGCGCCAGCAGGTTCGGATAAATTTTAAGTTCCGCAGTGGTTGAATTTTTAATTGCCTCGGCAGGAATGTTGACTTCAAGTTTCGCCGTGTTGCCGAATAGTTGGGTCGCGCTTTGCGAAATCTCTTCACCATCGGGGTGAACGGTGACCGGCTTTTCGATGGCGTCGCTCGCTTCCGTAGCCATCGCTGTGATGCGCTGTTTGCCCTCTTTGATTGACGAGACGGCGCGAATGTCAAAGGTCGCGCGTCGGGCCTCACCAGCGTTTACTTCAATCTGTTTTTTCGGCGCATCGCTGACCACAAACCAAGTTTCCGGTTTGAGTTCAACCTTGATAGTTTGCGCTTTGTTCAAATAATTTCTGAGCACCACCGGCAGAGCAATTTCATCGCCTTCGGTTAATAGACGCGGCGGGTCGTGGTCAACAAAAAACGGTTGGAAAGCGCGAATCTCTTTCTCAACTACGCCGACGCGCCCGTCTTTCGTTGAGGCAATCGCCGCAAGTTTCCAGGTCGTGATGTTATCGGCGAGTTTGAATTTCACCTGGGCGCGCCCTTGCGCATCCGTGATAATTTCGGGTTGCCAATAGAGGGTTTCGGGAAAATATTCGCGCAATCGGGGCGTAGCGATTGCCTGAACACCTGACTTGCTTATCTGCCCGCCATCCACCGTTATTTTGGGCGCCGATTTCGTGACCGCTAAATTATTTCCATTCTTTGATGGTAGCGCTTGTATAGTTTCCGCCGAAAAATTTACCTCGGTTTGTACAGCTGATGCTTGTGCGGTCACCATGACGGTTTCAGTTACGGCGCCAACCGATAGGTCAACATTGAGTTCTATGACCTGAGTTTCCCTGACCGGCACCTGGGAAAACACGGAGGTTTTAAATCCTTGCGCCTCGAACTTCACGTCATAGCTGCCGACCGGCAGATTATTCAAAACATAGTCACCCGCATCATTGGTCGTCGTTTCGTACGTCGCGCCGGTGGTCTGGTTCTTCGCTATGACCTTCGTATTCGCGATGGCTGCGCCTGATGGGTCAGTGACCAGCCCGACAATGATTCCCGTGGCGTTCGATGAAATGGCTGTGCCCACCCCCGTTTTATTTGCCCGTATGGCCGATTGTTCTGCGACAATCCGCGAAAAAGAGGTCACATCGAAATCATCAGGCGTATTCTCTTTGCCATCTTCGCCACGACTGCGAACCGTAAGGTAAGTAATTTGTCGGGTGACCGGGGTGATGTCGGTTCGTGGTTTACCGGCGGCTGTCGTTGGCCCGTAATTATTAATCGTCATCCGGTCGCCGTAACGCGACACGGTCTTAAACGTGGCATAATAAGCGCTGCCCCAACCATCGCGCAGCGCTTCAAAATCAACCCCTTGCTCTTTCATTACCGCAGCAAATTCATTACGGTTTTGCGGAAAATGGTTGGTCTTGCGGTAGTGTTCATTAATCGCCTGCTCGAGTGTCGCTTTCATTTCGCTGGTGTAATCAATTCTCGATGTCCAGACCGTGAAATCGTCCAGGCGGATACTGACGTTGAAGGCTCCGGTTTTACTGCCGGTTTCGAAATGACCATTGGCGCCGCCGCTCAGAAAGGCGACGGTGTACTGGGTTCGTATAATCCCAAATTCGATGCGATAGGGATGGCCCCAGGGATCGCGCAAGGCTGATAGATCTACGCCTTGGCGCAACATTTCAGCTTTTAACGTCGCCAGGTCGCTGAGGTATGCTCCGGTGCGCTGATGGTGATGGTTAAGCGCGCGGTCAAGGGTTTCGCCAAGGGGTTTAAAATATCGCCAACCGGTTACAGCAACCACGAAATCATCTGCGGTGGCGAATTTTCTATCGACGCCCGCGCAAATGAAATCCAATCTTTTCGCGCTGGTTTCGATATAAAAATGGTCGCGGTAAGGCATTCCCCAGGGGTCGCGCAGGGCCTCGAAATCGAGATTGAATTCACTCAATTCGCGCCTGAGCTCGGCGCCGTTTGTCGGATACGTACCGGTTTTCTCGTAGCGCGCATTGAGCGCGGCAAGTATGGGTGAGAACTGTTTTTCAATGGCCAGTTTAAAGACCGCTTCGTAGTCTTCGGTGTAGCTGATGCCCATGAAATTTTTCAAGGGAAAATTCCATTCACTGAAAAGAATTTCGGCGACCAGTTGCAAATCTTTAGGCAGTGGTTTGGATAAATCCAGTCGGTTTAACAAGCGACGGTTGACGCCGGAAATCTGTTCGCTGTCGGTAAATGGTTGCAAGTCGCTACCCGAATAATTGCGGCGCGCACGGCTTTCATTATCGGTTCGCACCCGTTCATCTATGGCTTTATCGAAAACCGTTAGCCCTAACGCGCTTTCGACGCCCGCCCCTCGCGTGTTGACCTGCAAAGCTGCTGCGGCTTCTTCGCCCGGACGGTATTGGGCGCTTACGGTCACCCCGATTTTCAATTCATCATCACTTTGATAAAACACGGCGCGCCCATCGCCAGGGTAATCATTTTCGCTCACGCCGCGCCCCAGATTCGTATAGGCCAGCACCTTCAAATCGCCTTTGAAGTCTGGTTGATAAGGAATGACCAGTCTCGCTTGTCCATTGAAGAGGTGCACAGTTTTGGAAAAAACCTGTTGCCGGTCGCTGCGCTTTTGCACTTCGACAAACAAGGTAGAGAGTTCACGGCTTGCAGCAATCTGCAAGGTTATCGCTTCGCCGGCGCGGTAAACCGATTTGTCGGTATTAATGCGAATCGCCGGCTGGTCAACGAAACGAACGCCGTATCTTTCCACTGAATTTCCCGACCGACCTTTGCCATCCGTAGCCAGTAATTTGAGCGCCACCTGGTCGTTATCTTCGTTCAACCTGCGAATGAAAAGATTTTCAACCTTTGCCACTCCGTAACGATTGGTCTTCACCGTTCGCAAATGATTTTCCTGATTCTTCGATTTATCGTTAACTTCAATGATTTCGTTAATCGTCACCTGACACTCGGCGGGCGTGCCATCCGGATAATAAGTCGAAAGGTAAAACTCACTGGGAAACTCTTTGCTTTGCTGACGACCGCGAATGAAATAAACGTGAATCGGCTCTTTGGTCAGGCGCACATCAAAGCGTCGTTGTTCTGTGCGATGGGTTGTGGGGTCTGTCAGGTAGGCCGTAAATGTCACATCTTGAAAACTCTGGTAATCCCTCTCTGCAAGCTCTTTGTGCGTTTTGCTCACATCGAGTTTAGCTATGAAGCGACCGTCCTTGTCGAGTTCGCCTTCCTGTTTGTCCTCTTCTTTAACCTCCCATTTCTGTTCGCGGAAATTCCAATGGCCTTCGGTTTCGCGCACCACCTTGACCTGCCCGCCCGTCACCGGTTGCCCGAACAGGTAATCGCCACGCACCCCGACCTGCGGGTTTTGACCGGGTAGATAATAGGTGCGGTCAGGCCTCGTGTTGACCGTAAAGTTCGGCAATTCATAACGGCTGATTCTAACCTCATAATCCGAGTGCCAATAACCATCGAAATCCACATCCCCGTCGGTCAGACGAAATTTGATTTCGTATTTGCCGAGTCGGGTGTTTGCAGGAATTGGCCAATCGGCGCTGGCAATACCGAAAGCCGAAGTTTTAAGCGCCGCGCGATAGACCACGCTCTGGTCTTGATCAACGATTTTCAAGGTCACACCCTGATTGGCAAGTGCGTGTCGTTGAGCATCAAGTAAAAGGGCGCGAACGTGCAGGGTCTGGCCGGGCTGATAAATCAATTTGTCGCTGTTGACGAAGAACCGGTTTCCTCGAAGGGCTTGAATTTCATCTTCCACTTCTTGAACCAAGCCTTTGTATTCGCCGGTGATTTTTAATTCGATGTCAGGTTCGGTGATGGCAATCGGCAATTCGAAATTGAGCAGCGCGTAACCTTCGCGGTTGGTGATAGCGGAACTGCGCAAAGTTTTTTCATCCTCGTCGCTGGCGAATTTAATCTCGCCGGTGATTTTTACGCCGCTTATGGCAGAGCCTGTAAACGGGCGCGCCGCGACGACGCGCACGCCATAACGATTTCCTGTGAAGGTCGCGAAAGGCGCAGTAGCGCGCAGTTCAAAAAAATCGGCAGCAATTTCAGATAAAGCAATAATACCGGAGGTTGTGTTGCCATTCGTGACCAGGCGATAACGCAGCCGATACCAGAAAATTTCTCGATGGGTTTTACCAACGATATGTTCAAGCGAGATATCAAAGTCCACTATGTGCAAAGCGGGTTTAAGGGTTTCGGTTTTTTCACTGGTGGCTAAAACCCGATTTTGCGGGTCGAGGATTTCCAGAACGATATGCGATTGCAGAGCGCGCGCCGATGCATTGTCAATCGCTAAGGTGAGGTTGATCTTTTCGTCGGAGACTTCGGCTTGGGTTTTTGCCAGATTAATTTTCAGCAATCCATCTGCGGAAGACAGTTGAACGAGAAACAGAAAAGCGAATGCACAGAAAGCCAAGACCATCCAGTAGCGGCGCATAGATCCCCTCCAAATTTTTCAGCCACCATTCTGTCTTTCTGCTGTACTGACTGAACGATTGCCCGTGGCGCTCTTGCAATTTTCTTGTCTGAAATGCAAAAGGCAAAACGCTTGAGCCACCTCAAGCGTTTTGCCTCGGCAATCTCTTTGAATTTTACCTGAAACTATTTCGCTTTTTTCGCTGTCCAGGTGCCTTCGCCAAATGTACCTAAGACGACTTTGCCGCCCATCGAGTCGCCATTAACTTTACCGGTGTAGCTGATTTCCAGGCTTTGCCCTTGCGCATCCACTTTGAAAGCGAAACTGATGTCTGAGCCTTTGAGGGTTCCTTTGAGCGGCGCTTCACCGAATTGTCCTTTATAAGTGCCGGTCAAATTTTCGCCATCCTGTTTTAACACGAACGACGGGTTGCCGGTGCCGGCCTGGGTTTCGACCGTCGCGTTCCAGGTCCCTGAGACGTTCACCGCCCCCGATTGCGCGGGCGCGCTGCCGGCTGTCGGGGCATCGGCCGCTTTACGTTTCGCTGTCCAGGTGCCCGATGCCAGACCGCCGAAATCCGCGTCGCCGCTCATCTCATTGCCTTTGATTTTTCCGGTGTAGGTGATTTCCATGTCGTTCTCTTGAAACTTCACGGTCATCTTCATGGTGATGCTGTCGCCTTTGACCTCAGCGCTTTTGAAAGGTGTGCTCGGCACCAGTTTGCCGCCTTCATCTTTTAATGAAAACGGAAAATTGCGCGTCCCTTGCGGAGTTTCCAGCGCCATATCCCAGGTGCCGACCGCCGCGCTATTCTGCGCCAGGGCGCTCAGCGACAAGGTCAACAAAGCCGCTAAAACAAACATCATTTGAAATACTCTCTTCATAATCTCTCCTCCTTTGGTGTCATTGGTTTATTGGATTGTCGCACTAACAAACGACAAACGACAAATGACAAATTTAATTTGTGTTGTATTGCTGAAGTTTTCGGTAAAGCGTTTTGCGACCGATGCCGAGCATGTGCGCGGTGCGCGTGCGGTCGCCGTTATTGAAGGCCAGGGTTTCCAGTATCAAGCGTTTTTCCACTTCATCTACGGTGGTGCCGACTTCAATTTCAAGGGTCATACGGGCATCGGATTCGGTTTCTGCGCCGCGCACCGCGTCCGGTAAATCATCTACGGTAATCATCTTGCCTTGCGCAATGATGACGGCGCGTTCAATCGCGTTTTCCAACTCGCGGACATTGCCATGCCAATCATAACGGCGCAACCGCGAGAGCGCTTTTTCGGTAATGCCGGTGATGGTTTTGTTCGAGCGATTTTTATAAATCTCCAGAAAATGAATCGCCAGTAGCGGAATATCTTCGCGGCGTTCGCGCAGCGCCGGGAGCTTGATGGGATAAACATTCAGGCGATAGTACAAATCTCTGCGAAACCGTCCGTCGCGCGCCGCTTCTTCCAAATCAATGTTGGTTGCGGCAATCACCCGCACATCGGTCTTGATGACTTCGTTGCTACCGACGCGAACGATTTCGCCGTTTTGCAAAACGCGCAGCAGGCGCACCTGCGCGGCTAAACTCATCTCCCCGATTTCATCTAAAAACAGGGTGCCATTGTCGGCTTCTTCAAACTTGCCGATTCGCCGCGTTCGCGCATCCGTAAAGGCGCCCTTTTCGTGACCGAAGAGTTCCGATTCTAAAAGGGTTTCAGGAATCGCGCCGCAATTGATTTTGATATAGGGTTTGCCCGCGCGCGGCGACCGCGATTGAATTAAATCGGCCAGCAACTCTTTTCCCGTGCCCGATTCGCCTTGAATCAACACCGTCGTATAACTGTCGGCGACATAGAAGCCCATCTCCATACACCGCATAATGCCGTCGCTTTTGCCGACCAATCCGGAATTGTGATGGTCGCTTTGTACTGTCTCTAACTCTTGCCTGAGACGCAACACTTCCGCCGAAAGCCGAGCCTTCGAAAGCGCAATAGCGAGTTGGTCGGCAACCCCTAAGGCGAGCGCCGTGTCATCCAGGGTGAAATAATTTTTGGGCTTTTCCCAGAGTAGAACTAACGCGCCAAAGACCTTCTCTTCGACAATGATAGGCGAAATGATGCCGGCGCCGGCGGCAAAAACTTCGGTTAAAAAGGTGCGCGCGTAAGGGTGTTGTTCGACGCTTTGCAGTTTAAGCATCTGTCCATGTTCAATTTTTTTCGGCAAAAATTCGAGAATCGGAAAGTTCAAGGATGGACGTTTCAAAATCTCGGCATCAACGTCTGGGGCGGTTCGCAGATTCGTAAAGTGAATCTCTTTGCTGTCAAGCACCGCCAGACAAGCCGCTTCGAGGCCCAATAAATCAATGGCTTTATCAAGGATGTGTTCGGTAATTTCGGCAAACTCATTGCCGGTGTTAATGTCGTTGGCGATTTCCAGCAGCGCTTTATTGATGCGCGCTTCTTTCTCTTTTTCACTATAAATTTGTGTGTAGCGATAACCGATGGCGATTTGTTCAGCAAAACTCGCAACAAAACCGATCTCGTCGGTTTTCCAAATATAATGTTCATCGCAATGGTGCAGCCCGATGAGGCCGAGCAATTTCAAATTAAAGGTGATGGGCACGAGCAGCAACGATTTAGTCTGCAAACGTTCAGCGATGGAACGAATGGTGTGCGGGAGTTCCGCGGTTGCGGTATCTTCGATGGCTTTAATGCTGTGGAAATCAAAACTCTCCTGCAAGCGGTCGAAATCTATTTCGATGCCGAGCGATGAAGGCAAATCGTGAACCTGGGCGCGATATTCGTGGGTGACGCGAAGTTTGCCGTCCGGCGCAAGCGTCATGACATCGCAACGGTCAACGCGCATCATTTTGCCGATTTCCTGAACCGTGGCGCGCAGAAAATTGTTGAGGTCAATAACCGAGAAGGTCTCGGACCCGATGCGGGCGAGCGCCGCTTCGCGCGCTTCGTACATCTTCAATTTGCGTTCCAGCGAGAGTATGTCTTCCATATCGGTCATCGGTCATCGGTCATTAGCGCACAATTATAGATTACCTCAACCCATGACAAATGACGAATGACTATTTGGTTATGGTGAGCAGATTGCTTTCGCCGCCGTCGGGGTTTCGCAGCCTGGTTTGCACAGCCACACCGGGCGGAAAATCTCCTGGTGCGACGCTGGTGACTAATCGGGTGAAGTCGCCGTTTTTGAATCTGGCGGGATAAGCTTTATTGCCAACCAGCAGGGTGGCGCCGTCCTGCATCTTGTCGCCGATGATAAAGGTCTTGCCGTTGGATTTGATCTTTAACTTCGTGAGTACCGGCGCGATGGTCGTTAGTTCAATGGTTAGCGCGCCCAACGCATTCAACCGGCCGCCGGTGATGGTAAAGGGTTTGAGACTGTCGCGCACATCCACGCTTTCCAGAAGCCGCCGTTTCAGGATGACATAATTGGCCGTCGGGAAGCGCGATTTAACTAAAGCGGCAACGCCCGAAATATAGGCCGCCGAAGCCGAGGTTCCATCAATCGTTGCGTACCAGGCATTCGGGTCTGTGGCTTGTGTGCACCCTGAGCAATCGCCGCGCGCGGCGGTGGTAAAAATCGTCATTCCCGGCGCCGCTAAATCCACGGTGGTCTTTCCGAATCCCGAAAAGATATTGTTCGGCGCAAAGGGTTGATGCCATAACTCATCATTGTATTGGGAAGCCGCAACCACGATTTGATTCGGCGAGCGGAATTTTGCCGGATAATAATTTCTGACATCAAGGTTATAAGCTTCGTTACCGGCAATGGTCACGAGCAGCACGCCGGCGTCGGCGGTTGCCGTAACCGCATCTCTTAAGGTTTGCACCTCTTCATCGGAAAGCACAATTAAGCCCGAACTCCAACTGGCGTTAATAATGTGGGCGCCGGCGGCGACGGAATAGAGCAGGGCGCGCGCCGCATCGGCAATTGTAACTCTAATATCTTCGGGCGCCGGGCCGACTCGTCGGAAAAATTTTACCGGAATGATTTTCGATTGACTGACGCCGCCAATGCCTACCGTGTTATTCAACTTTGCGGCAATGATGCCCGCCATCTGCGTGCCGTGTCCGGCAACATCCTGAACATCGCTGTTTTTATTTGCCACATTGTAGCCATGCACATCATCCACATAGCCGTTGTTATCATCATCAATATTATTGCCCGGAATTTCCCGCGGGTTGGTGTAGATGTTGGGCGCCAGGTCCGGATGATTGATGTCAATGCCGGTGTCAGTTACCGCAATCAGTACGTCAGGGCTGCCGGTGGTGATTTCCCAGGCTTGCGTCGCTTTAATGTCTGCATCCAGGGTTGCCGGATAACCGCCCACGCCGATGCCTAAATTGCGCAAAGCCCATTGATCGGGAAAACCCGGGTCATTAGGAATAATGCCGCCGACGGTTACAGAAACATTCGGCTCAGCATATTCAACTTCAGGATTCGCTTTTAAGTCATTAATGATGGCTTCGAGGTCGGCGTTGGGGTCGAACTTCAAAACGAAGGTTCTATCCAATCCATGCTCGGCGATGATTTCACTGGCGCGGGTTTTACCGGTGACCGGAACCAGGGGTTCGACCGCATCGCTGATATCAGTTCGCAGAAAATTGCCCCCCACAGCCTGAGCCGTAACCAGAAGTTGATTGCCCTGCGGAGCGACGGCGGATGCGCCGGTCTTGGCTTTTAACTTAACAATGACTTCGCCGCCAGCGGAGGCTAAACGCGAAGCGCGCTGCGCCGATGATTTCCCATTCAAGGAAACGATGGTGAGAGATAGGGTCAGAGCAAAAGATAGAACCAACAGTTTTCGCATATGTACGTCTCTTTTTTTATTTGGGAAGACTTTGCTTATACCCGATTGGCAAAGCTTTTTCAATCTTTTCCTTACTGATTGGCTTTGATTTCACCGCTTCAGTAAATATAATTGCTGCCACTTTGTAAGCTAGCTCAATCAGCCAATTCTTAACGGAGGGATTTTTATGGATAGCGCTGCATCAAGACTGGAAACTATTCGCGTCGAAAAATCGAAACGCCGAATTTTGCCGAAACTCCTGGCTCTGCTGATCGCGATTCCGGTAATCGCTTTTATCGTTTTAGGGTGGCTACCGGTAAAAGCTGATTTCGTCGCTTCCGAAGGCACTACTGGGGTCGGCGATGCGGGAGCCGGACTTGATCGCCAGTTTCCGGCAATCGTTTTTCGCGCCGATAATCCCCTGCCCACCGATAAAACGGACGACCGCGTGCAGCTCGGCCGCCTGCTTTACTTCGATCCCATTTTGTCGGGCGCCAATGATGTCTCGTGCGCCACCTGCCATCATCCCGATTTAGGGTTTGCCGACGGGCGCGGGTTTTCCATGGGTAAAGGCGGCAAAGGACTCGGCGCCGAACGCATGGGAGGCACGAATGTCAGACGCGGCGCTCCGAGCATCTGGAACGCCACCTACAATCATTTGCAGTTTTGGGACGGCCGCGCGAAAGATTTGGAAGAGCAAGCCGGAAAGCCCATCACCGACGCGAACGAAATGGCTGAAGACCCGGAGAATTTAGTCAAAGAGTTAAAGAACATTCCCGAATATGTACAACTTTTCGATAAAGCATTTAAAGGTTCGAATGGCTCGGCGCTGACCTTTGACAATGTCACCTACGCGGTGGCCGCCTTCGAGCGCACGCTGACGGCAAACAACTCGCCGTTTGATAAATATGTTAAAGGCGATCGCAAGGCGCTGACCCCGGCGCAGGTTCGCGGGTTTAATCTCTTCCGTTCGGGCCGAAGTCGTTGCTTCGAGTGTCACGGACTGCCGACCTTTGCCAACCGCGATTTTAAAATCGTCGGCGTTCCTGAAATTGAAGGACAGCAACCAGACTATGGTCGCTTCGATGTCACCAAAGGCGAAGGCAACCGTTACGCGTTCAAAGTGCCGACGCTGCGCAACATCGCCTTGAACGCGCCCTATATGCATAACGGGAGATTCAAAACGCTCGAAGAGGTGATTGATTTTTACGCCTCGGGCGGCGGCCCCGGCGTCGGCTTCAAAGAACCGAAAGTGGACGACAAGATTCATGCCTATTCAATAAGCAAACCGGAAAAAGAAGACCTCGTGGCTTTTTTGTTCGCCTTAACGGATGAATCGAATGTGCCGGAAATTCCTGCAAAAGTTCCAAGCGGCCTGGCGGTCGTTCCGCATTTACCGAACCCGGCGCGCGAGTTGGCGGCAAGATACAACACCGGCCTGCCGAAAGAACAGATGGTCAGTCGCGCCCCGCAAACCCTTCGCGTGAAGGCTGGCGAATCCATCCAAGCGGCAATCGATCAAGCGGTGGCGGGCGACACCATTGAAGTCGAACCGGGCGTCTATAAAGAAGAACTCAAGATTGATTTGAAGAGCATTACGCTGCGCGGACTTGATTTAACGCCAGAGGAGAAACTGGCTTACACCAATGGAAAGCCCAAACGCCCAAGGCTTGATGGGGAAGGCAAACTCTCGGACGCGGTGCTCGCGACCGGCGATAATTTCACGATGGAAAATTTCGACGTGGAAAACTACGTCGCCAACGGGGTGATGGCGCAACACGCCAATAACGTCACCTTCCGCAATCTCTACGTTGATAAGACCGGCCTCTACGGCACCTACCCAGTGAGTTGCACAGGCGTGTTGATTGAAAACGTCACCGCAACACAAATTGCCGATGCCGCGCTGTACGTTGGACAATCACGCGACATCACGGTGCGCAATTGCGAAGTCTTTGATAACGTTGCCGGCATCGAAATTGAAAATTCCATCAACGCCATCGTCGAAAACAACTATGCCCATAACAACACCGGCGGCATACTGGTTTTCGCTTTGCCGAACAATGTCTCGAAGGTCGGACGCGATTGCATCGTCCGCAATAATCGCGTCATTGAAAACAACCACGTAAACTTCGGGCATCCGAATTCGATTGTCTCCAAAGTTCCGCCGGGGCTTGGCATCTCGGTCACCGCGGCTGACAACACCGAAATCACCGGCAACGAAATTCGCGGCAATAACAGTTTCGGGGTAGGCGTGTTTAGTCTGGAAATCATCTTCCCGAAGGGAACGCAGTTCGACATCGGCACGACCTCCGATAACACCTTCATCCACGACAATACCTATGCCGAAAATGGCAAATCGCCTGATAAGAGCTTTATCGAAGCCGGACTGAAAGGCGCGGATTTGGTCTGGGATTTATCGGGCTGGTCAAACCGCTGGTCCGAGCCGAACGCTACGAAAGCCACGCCGGTCTTGAATGCCAGTTGGCCGGCCTTTGCCCGCAAGGCTTATTGGCGCGTGCTCAACTGGCTGGCCTGATTCGATTTTAGATTTTGGATTTTGGATGGCCGCGGCATCGAAGGCGCTCGATTGATGGGCAACTCCATTTTGTAAAGGAATCCGAAATCAGAGATAGCGCTTTTGATTCAGTTAATCCAAAATCTAAATCCAAAATATTGCAATAACCTTTAAGCCAAAATCTGAAATCCAAATAAAACTATGCCTCACGAACCAGAATCCAAAATCCAAAATCTAAAATCTAAAATCGAATCGCCGACCCTCACCGGGCAATGTTTAGCGGAATTCATCGGCACCTTCATTGTGATTTTCGTAGGCAATGGCGCGGGCGCAGCAGCGACCTTAAACAACCAACTCGATGGCTGGGGAGTCGCGACGATGTGGGGCCTGGCCGTCACCTTTGGGATTTATGTCGCCGGTTCCGTTTCCGGCGCGCATTTCAACCCGGCGGTCACCATTACGATGGCGGCGTTTCGCGGCTTTCCGAAAAAACATATCGCGCCGTTTATCCTCAGTCAGATTGCCGGAGCCTATGTGGCCTCGGCGTGTTTGTATCTCTTCTGGAAAAATTTCTTTCATCAACTGGCCGCCAAACTCGGCGTTCAGTACGGCGCGCCGGGCAGTCAAAAACTCATGAGCATCTTCTCCTGTTTTTACCCCGCGCCCGGCGTCGGCACAGACCCGGCGGCCTGGGCGCTGGTGAGCACCTCGCAAGCCTTTACCATTGAAGTGGTGTTAACCGCCTTTTTGCTGCTGATGATTTTCGCGCTCACCGAACCCGACAACACCGGCATGCCGCAAGCTGGGCTTGGACCTTTATTCATCGGTCTTACAGTTGCCGCGATTGTCGGCGTGGGCGGTTCGCTCACCATGGACGCAGTCAATCCGGTACGCGATTTCGGACCGCGACTCTTTGCTTACACCATCGGTTTCGGAGAGATTGCTTTCCCTGGGCCGCGCGGTAATGAATGGTGGCTCTACATGCTGGCGCCCCTGGTAGGCGCACTGATAGGCGCAGCCATTTATCGCTATGGCGTACATAAATTTTTAGTGTCTGCCGAACAAGCTTAGATTGATAGTGAGGAGACGAAAGACCTCGCGCCTCAGCGCTGATCGCGCCTCAGCGCTTACGTTGCAGGGCTTACGCCTTAGCCTTTGCGCCTCAGGGCTTGCGTATAAGCGAAGGTATACACACCAGACAATTAAATTTTGAAAAGCTTGTCGAATTCCGAGCGGGAATCGCCGCCCGATGCTCTACCGGCGGATACGTTGGTGGTCTCGCGTTCAATCGTTTTGCGAGGCTCGAACAATGTGCAATCGTTGCGTAAATCCTTTTTAGCGATACGGAGGCTGACGGGTTTGCGACATTGAAAGCGCGCTCCCGGGTCAAAGCTGATACAATTTTTACACGAATGTAAATCTGACTTACACTTGGGACACTGCTCGTCTAACGCGATACCGTTGACTTCAATATTGACCTGTGTGCCGCACAAATTGCAGCGCATGACTTCGCGAAATGCAGGCATTTTGGGTGACCGCACATCGCTTTTTGGTTGAGGGGT
>JBIOWC010000764.1:0-22825 GCA_044868105.1 Blastocatellia bacterium | reverse complement strand
ATGTGAGAGTAGAAGGCTTGATGTATGGCGTATTGCCCAAAGGTCTGAGAAACCCACGCATGCTCGCTTATCCGGTCGCAGGCAGTGTTCGCCTCTTCAATAGTCTGCCTGAGAAGTTTGGCTTGTTCTTTCGTCGGATTAAGCTTGACTTGGGCTATCAATTTCACAACCAAAGTACAGCATATCTTCAAGGCTTGAAGAATCGAACGGTGGAATTTGAAGGCATGCCGTTACTTAAACTGCGGTTCCTCCCCGTCCTAAAGAACGGGGTCTCCACCGCCGCGTATCAAAGGTTTAAATGAAAACGCAATCGCGCTCCAGGGCATCAGCCAACAGATGAAGATAATCGGAGTGTGAGACATCGAGGGCGCCGAAATAGCTAATGTGCGGGGTGCGCATTTGCGCGTCGAGCAAACGATAGCCCCGCGCGCGCAAGCGTTCGACCAGTTCGACCAGCGCGATTTGCGAGGCATAAGGCCGGCGCGTGAACATGGATTCGCCAAAAAATGCGGCTTTGATTGATACGCCGTAGAGCCCGCCACTCAATTCATTATCAATCCAGACTTCAACCGAATGCGCCAACCCGCGCCGGTGCAGTTCGGTGTACAGCTCAATCATTTCATCGCTCAACCAGATTTCATAAGGGCTTAACTTCCCTTGCCGTGAACAAGCGCGAATCACTTCAACAAAACGGGTATTGATGCGGATTTCATAAGCGGTCTTGCGCATCGCTTGACGCAAAGAGCGCCGCACGCGAAACCGCTCATCGAGGGGAATCACCGTGCGCGGGTCAGCAATAAACCAATCAATCTCTCCCTGTTGTCCGGTTGCCATGGGAAAGCAACCGCGTCCGTAAGCGGCTAAAATCATTTCCGGCGTTATCGTTGAACGCTGCTTTGGTGTTCGCACGCTTACGATTATAGCTTACCCTCTGGCTGAGGCAACGCTTACAAAAGGGAATCCTTCCAATCTGTTGGTGAAGCAACTTGCCCGCGCACGGGCAAATAGTTTCTCCCGATTCATTTGACAGGGCTTTACGGTGGCAGACAAAATAGCCTCCACCTATCAATGCTTCACCACAGTCACTTCGGAGGGTTTTATGAATAAAGAGATTTCCGATGTTGCAGTGCAAGACGCACCCGCAACCGCACAATTCAAGCCGTACATTCCGGCTTCGGTAAATTTGCCGGAACTCACCATGTTGCCATTAATCGTCGGCACGTTGTTGGGTATGGTGTTTGGCGCGTCTTCACTTTATCTGGTTTTGAAAGTCGGCTTAACGGTCAGCGCCTCAATCCCGGTCGCCGTTATTTCCATCAGTCTCTTTACGATGCTTTCAAAACTGGGGCTCAAAAATGCCAATATTCTTGAAAATAACATCGTGCAGACAGCCGGTTCGGCGGGCGAATCCATCGCTTTCGGCGTTGGCGTGACCATGCCGGCGATTATGATTTTGGGGTTCGATCTGGAAATCACGCGGGTGATGTTGGTCGCCATTTTAGGCGGATTGCTTGGCATTTTGATGATGATCCCCCTGCGCCGCGCTCTGATTGTTCAACAACACGGCTTGTTAAAATACCCCGAAGGGACAGCCTGCGCTGAAGTATTGAAAGCCGGGGCGAGCGAAGAATCGCGGGCCGCCGCTTCACTCGGTTCAAACACCGGCTTAGTTGAAGCCACGGGCGCCAAAACCATCTTCACAGGTTTTGGCATCGGCTTGCTTTATCAAGTGGCGATGGCGGCCTTCAAAGGCTGGAAAGATGTGCCGGAAAAAATCTTTGGCGCGCCATTTAAAGCCGGTTCGATTTCGGCGGAAATCTCGCCGGCGCTGTTAGGTGTCGGTTACATCATCGGCCCGCGCATTGCTTCCATCATGTGCGCCGGCGGTGTGCTGGCTTATCTGGTCTTGATTCCGGCAATCAAATTTTTCGGTGAAGGCATGACTACCGTGCTGCCGCCCGGCACCGTGCCCATCAGCGAAATGTCGCCCAATGCCATTCGCGGCGCTTACATTCTCTATATTGGCGCCGGCGCCGTCGCCGCCGGCGGCATGATCAGTCTGGCGCGCTCACTGCCGACCATCTGGCACGGCATCAAAGGCGGCATTGCCGACCTCAAAGGCCGACAAGAGGGCGAGGCCGCCGCGATTCGCACCGAACAAGACCTTTCGATGAAAGTCGTGCTCGGCGGCATCATCGCTCTAATGGCCGCGATTATGCTCTTTCCACAACTCAATCTGCATATTTCTACTCCGCTGGTGGCGATTGCCGGCGCGATTATGATTATCGCCTTCGGCTTTCTATTCGTTACTGTCTCTTCGCGACTGACGGGCGAAATCGGTTCGTCATCCAATCCGATTTCCGGCATGACGGTGGCGACTTTGCTGTTGACCTGCTTGATTTTCTTAGCCATCGGCTGGACGGGAAATACTTATTACGTCACGGCGCTATCCATCGGCGGCATCGTCTGCATCGCCGCCTCCAACGGCGGCACCACGTCGCAGGATTTGAAGACCGGCTTTCTGGTCGGTTCAACCCCCAAATATCAACAGATTGCCATCCTCGTCGGGGCGCTGGCCTCGGCATTGATACTCGGACCGATTCTTTTGAAACTCAACGATTCATCAACCGTCTATATGCCGGTTGGCGACAGAGTCCCGGCGAACTTTCAGGTCGAAAATGCCGCGAGTTTGCCGCAGGAAAAGATTCAAGGCGTTCAGGCATCATCCGACACCAACGATTATCGCGTCTATTACAAACTCGATGAAGCGAGCGGCAATCACCAGAAATATCTGGTCAAAGATGATGGCACGCCAGCTTACCTGGTAGACCCCGGAATCAATGGCACATTCAGAGAGCGCCCGGATGGTTCGACGGTTCAGAAGTTCGACGCGCCAAAAGCTACGCTGATGTCTTATATCATCAAAGGCATTCTCGATAGAAAATTGCCCTGGGGTCTGGTCATGCTGGGGGTGATGATTGCCATCGTGCTGGAAATGAGCGGCATTCCCTCGCTCGCTTTTGCCGTGGGGGTTTATTTGCCGTTGTCGTCATCCAGCCCGATTCTCATTGGCGGCCTGGTGCGCTGGGGAGTGGATAAATATCTCGCTCGGAAATTGGCCCATAAAAATCTCACCGAAGAGGAATTGCAGGCCGAAGGCGACAAGAGCGCCGGCGTGTTGATGGCTTCGGGTTACATAGCGGGCGGCGCGCTTGCCGGAATTGTCATCGCTTTTCTGGCGGGAGTTCCGTCTTTTGAGAATTTCAATAAGCGTATTGATGAAGCTGCTGCCCATAATCCGTTCTTCAGTGGCGCGAATGCCGATATGCTGTCGATGATTCCATTTTTAATCCTGGTGGTGCTGCTCTACCTGACCGGGCGCGAGATGATTTTAGCCACGAAAAAAGCGCGGGAATAAATCCCTTCTTCCCTGAGCGTTGAAATAACGAACCGCCGCGAAGTCAAGAACGTAAGACCAACTTAAAGTCGGCTAGCAGTTCTTGATTTCCCGGCGGTTTGGTTTTTCGGAGGAGGCGATGGAATCACCGGAAGGTTGGGATTTACTCATTTCAAGTTTAGCGGTTTGCGACCTGCAAAAACCCGCTGCCGTGTGGGCTTTTCTTGCCCTGCAGGGATTAGTCCGTAATGAGCCCGCTGACCGCATCGCCTTCTTCAAAATCGTTCATAAGGTGAGAACCCAGTCACCTTCCACCAATTCAAGCCGCGCCCGCCGCATTGCCGGCCGGTTACGGTTAAAAGGCTTGGCGCTTCCCGTAAGCGACACCCCAGACCCCCACGGCCGCATCGCCCTTGAGCGCCGTCACCTCATGGATATGTGGGCAAAGTCCTATATGCACTGCGAACCCAAAGCTGCAGGCGATTTTGTTCTAAGGCCCGCGAATGAATTGACTCAGGAGATGTTTACGCTCTGCAATTCCTGTTTTAGCGTTTACAAAATCGGCGAGCCTCATTTATGCCCGGAACCCGTTGAAGATAGGCGAACGACGCAGTGCGCCGTACAGGTTTATTGTGGGGTTTGCAAAGCTGCCAATAGACCGGAAGCCCGATTTTGTCGAAGCTGCGGCACCCATTTTACCGAACAATTCAATCTGATTGCCGGTTAAGCAAAAATAAATCTGTAAAGCGAACCATCGGGCGCGCTCATCCCGAACATCTCCCCGGCAAAAACCCGGACTAAGCTGCTCACTTGAGGCCTTGCCCCGTACCGTCATTGAAGATTGAATAACGCCGGGAATCTTTGGGTTATGCCGATAACGCGGATGCCCCGGAGAGTAAAGGAAAGGAGCCGCGTCCAACATCACGCGGCTCGCCGGCGGGGTCAAGGGGGATACGATAAAAAAGCAGGCGTTTGAAATTATTTTCTCTTGAAACTATTTTCTCTTGCCCATCACGCAAATCTCTTAGTCATTCTAGAAAGTTAAGGCCTCGGGGTTCTGCAAAACGATCAACGGGCGGGCCGCGGGTTGAACGGCGAGCCGGTCTGGCGGGCGAAGTTCGATTTTTACGATTCGCTCTTGGCTGCAACCGTAGCAGGTTTGGATCAACCGATTATCCCCATCTCGTAAATGCGGCACGCCCCAGTAATGCAAGTGTCCGCCGAGCAGCTCATAAAGTTTCATTGGTGTTCTCCTTGGTTGTGCAGGATTCTTTTATCGCCCTGCTGTCTTATAAAGACCCGACACATTCGGATTTATTCCAATAAATTTTACCAGCTAACCGGCTATTTATTTTTCACTATCGAGCATCTGCATCTGGTGCGCGTCGTAACGCGTCCCGGCAACCGCCGCCGCCGGAATCGCCGCTTCGATACGTGATAAATCATCTGCAGTCAATTGAACCTTGAGCGCGTCGAGTGATTCTGCGAGTTGCACGCGTTTACGCGCGCCGATAAGCGGTACAAGGTTTTTCCCCTTGGTCAGCACCCAGGCGATCGCCAGTTGCGAAGCGCTCGCGCCCTTCTCTTCGGCGAGGCCTTTTAATTCATCTACGAGGCGTTGATTCCGGGTCAGATTCTCTCCACTAAAGCGCGGCAGATAGGCACGAAAATCGCCTTTCCCGGCGGGCACGGAACCGCTCAACAAGCCGCGTGATAAAACGCCGTAAGCGGTCACGCCGATGCCCAGTTCATCAAGCACCGGAAAGATGTCGCTTTCGGGATTGCGACTGACGAGCGAGTATTCGATTTGTAAATCGGCAACCGGATGAACCGCGTGAGCCCGACGGATGGTTTCCACACCGACTTCCGACAAGCCAAGGTAGCGGACATAACCGGCTTTGATTAAATCGCTAATGGCGCCGACGGTCTCTTCGATGGGCACATCAGGGTCTAAGCGCGCCGGACGATAAATATCAATGTGGTCAACGCCCAGTCGGGTTAAGGTGTAGGCGAGAAAATTTTTCACCGACGCCGGGCGCGTATCGGTGCCCACCCACGAGTTGTCGGGAGCCCGCAGGGCGCCGAATTTCACTGACAGCAAAACCTGGTCGCGGCGGTCTTTGAGGGCGCGCCCGACAAGCATTTCGTTATGTCCCATGCCGTAAAAATCGCCGGTGTCCAAAAGCGTTACGCCGCTATCGAGCGCCGCATGAATCGTTGCGATGCTTTCGTTTTCATCCGCTTGTCCGTACATCCCTGACATGCCCATGCAGCCGAGCGCCAGCGGAAAGACTTTCGGGCCCGCCGCGCCCAGTTGCCTGAATTCGTTGTTGTCTATGGTCATTAAAGATTCTCCTTTTTATGGCTTTTCAATTTACCATCGAGTAGGGGCCGGGCGAATGAGTCCACTGAATAAGTGAGTCCACTGATTCGCCCGGCTCCTAAAAATCACCTTACGCCTCCATTCTAAGAAGGTTGGTTTTCCTTAGCAATAAGGCACTTTTCAGTTCTATACTTACCGCGCAGAAACCATCAATGAAAGCGGGATAAATGAAGGCGACGGACGATCCGGCAAGAGCAGAAAGATTGGTGCGCGAGATCCTTGAACGCATCGCCGACAAGTGGACGCTCCTGGTTATAGACGCCCTCGAAGGCGGCGAGATGCGCTTTACGCATTTGCAGAAACGCATCGGCGGCATCTCTCAGAAGATGCTCACCAAGACCTTGCGCCAGCTCGAACGCGATGGCCTCGTCACCCGCGAGGTCTATCCGGTCATCCCGCCGCGCGTCGAGTATAAACTGACGCCTCTGGGTGACAGCCTTGGCGAAGCGGTCTGCAGCATCTGGCTGTGGGCCGAAAAACATTTTGAAGACATCGAAACCTCGCGCCGCGCTTTCGATAAATGATGCTTTTACAATTTGACTGGAACAGACGGTAATGAAAAGAAAAGCAAAGAATAAAATTCACCCCAGAAACATAAGCCCGTACGGGTGGTGGATTGCTTCGTATCTTGAGCGATTTGAATTTCGTGATGAAAATAACAGCAATCTCAACCGACGGTGCACAGCCTGGGAAAACACCATTATTATCAAAGCTCGAAATCGCGAAGAGGCTTTTCATAAGGCAGAAAAAATTGGCCGGCTTGGCTGCGATGATAAAGGCTATTTAACCACCGATGGACGACCCTGCGTTTGGCGATATGAAGGGTTAACCAGCCTGTTACCCATTTATGAAGAATTGGAGGACGGCGCAGAAATTCTCTGGAAAGAACACGAAAATGTAACGGTTAAAAAGGTCAAATCCTGGGTGAAAGATAAACCTGAGTTAGAGACCTTTGATGATGAAAGTGAGTAATCTTTCACAGGAGTTTATGTAGATGCTATGGCAATGGTTCGTTGGTAAATCACTTGCACGCAAAGCACAGGTCTGGGGTACAATCCTCGCGCTATGATAAAGACAATTGAATGGACTGAAGATGGCGTGGTGATGATTGACCAACGCCGGCTCCCCACTGAAGAACTCTATCCCCTTTTCAATACTTACGAAGAAGTCGCCGTCGCTATCGAAGAGATGGTCATTCGCGGCGCTCCGGCCATCGGCGTCGCCGCGGCCATGGGCATTGCGCTCGGCGCCAAACAATCCGCGGCGACGACGGTTGAAGAGTTAGAACGCGATTTCACGCTCGCCAGTGACCGCATCGCCCGAACGCGCCCGACTGCCGTCAATCTCTTCTGGGCCGTGGAACGCATGCGCTGGCTGTTTGACAAAGCCAAACGCGAAGGCTCATCCATTGAAGCCATCAAATTCAAACTCATCAATGAATCGCTCGATATTCACGAAGCTGACATCGAAAGCAATAAACGCCTGGGGCGGTTCGGCGCTGAGCTGTTGCCCGACAACGCCACCGTGCTTACGCATTGCAACGCCGGCGCTTTGGCAACCGCCGGTTACGGCACGGCGCTCGGCGTCATTCGCGCGGCGGTTGAAGCGGGCAAAAACGTCAACGTTATTGCCGACGAAACCCGGCCCTTTTTGCAAGGTGCAAGGCTGACCGCCTGGGAACTCGCCAAAGACCAGATTCCGGTCACCCTCATCACAGACAATATGGCCGGCCACTTCATGAAATCCGGCAATGTGAGTTGTGTGGTGGTCGGCGCTGACCGCATCGCGGCAAACGGCGACACGGCAAATAAAATTGGCACTTATATGGTGGCGCTCGCCGCCCAGGCCAACAACGTTCCGTTTTATGTCGCCGCGCCGCTTTCAACGATTGATATGAAATTGAAATCGGGCGATGAAATTCCCATTGAATCGCGCGTCACTTCAGAAGTCACACACATCGGTGGCAAGCAAATCGTGCCCGATGGCATCAACATTGCCAATCCCGCATTCGATGTGACTCCCAACCAGTACATCGCTGCTATAATCACCGACGCCGGCGTCGCGCGAGCGCCGTTTACGGAGAGCCTGAAAGCCTTATTTGAGGCAGAAAAACCGCAGACTGTCGGAGGCGAACAATAAAATTTCCGCGTATAGTAGAAAACAGCTATGCAGATAGAACACAGAATCGGACAACTACTCATCATCGGTTTACCCGGAACGCAGGTTGACCCGGCGACGCGCGAGCTTTTGCAAATGATTCAACCGGGCGGCGTGCTTTTAGAGAAACAGAATATCGAAAGCGCTGAACAAGTGGTTGAGTTGACTTCAGCCGTGCGTTCGCTTTCACAAGTGCCGCCGCTCATCGCCATTGACCAGGAGGGCGGGCGCGTTGACCGTTTGAAAAATATTCTTGCGCCGATGCCTTCGGCCGACGTGCTTTCGGCTCACGGCGACGCGGGAACGGCTTCACAAATGGGCGAACTCACAGCCGATGCCTTGCGCACGCTGGGTTTCAATATCAACTTTGCCCCGGTCCTGGATATTCCCGAAGACCCGGCGGCTGAAAACGGAATTAGCGGGCGTTATCTCGGTAGCGCTTCCGGCGAAGTCATCGGCATGGCGAGCGCCTACCTTGAAGGCTTACAACGCGGCGGCGTGATTGGCGTCGGCAAACATTTTCCGGGACTTGGCGCCACTACTGTGGATTCGCACAATGAGTTGCCACAAGTCACGCTCTCGCGCGATGACCTCCGCAGGCGCGACTTACTACCTTATATTGAAATGTTCACCAAAATCAATTCGCGCTTGGTCGCCGTGATGATTTCGCATGCGCATTACACGGCTTATGACAGCACCTCAGCGCTTCCCGGTTCAATCTCCAAAAATATTGTCAATGGACTGTTGCGCGATGACCTGGGATTTAAAGGGCTTTCCATCACCGACGATTTAGGCATGGGCGCCATCACATCGTCTTTTCGTCCGGGGGACGCGGCCGTGATGGCCATCGAAGCGGGAAATGATATGGCTTTGGTGTGCGGCACGCCTGAACTGGCAACCGAAGCCTGGCAAGCGATGGTCGCAGCGGCTAATCAAGGACGCATTACCAAGACCCATATCAACCGCGCTTTTGACCACATCGCCCGCATCAAATCGATGGTGTCGCCACCACACCCGCTGCATGAGACGACGATCGAAAGATTGCGCGACCAGATTGCCGAATTGCAGCAGATCTTGCAAGACAATAGACAGTAAGCAGTAGGCCGTTAAGAAAGCTGTTTGACAAGCCCTGCCGGAGCGCGGGTTCAATAGCCCAGGGGCATGAATGTTAAGTACCGGCATAAGCCCCAAAAGGGCGCAATCGCCAAGTTTATCGCGCCCTTTCAGGGCTTTTTAGGGTTGCAACTTTTATCCCCAGCCCGATGGGCTATTGAACCCGCGCCCCTTGGGGGCTTTGATGAACTTCAAAATGGATTGGGTAATGAAATCATCTATTTTTCTTTCAACTATCCTTTTCGTCTTTTGCTATTCCATCGCAGGGTTGGCGCAGGATAAGGAAAAGGATTGCGATTTTTCCGGATATAAAGCGATAAGAATTCAATATGACGGTTGGTTAGTGGATGAAAAAGGTGCTCCCGAATACCCGCGATTTGCCAGGGATGCAAAAATTCAAGGAGCGGTTGTAGTAAAAGTTTTAGTGGATCAGCAGGGCGGAGTAATTAAAGCCTGTGGTTTAAATGGTCACCCCCTGCTCTGGGATGCGGCGCAAAAAGCGGCTATGAAATGGAAGTTCGACGCGTTTCAAGGTTCCGCTGTGAATAAAAAAACCACACAGGTATATCGCGCCACCGTCATTACGTTCAACTTCAATCTTAATTAATAATGAATTCCAAGACTCACGCTTCCCACAGGAAGCATAACCGCCTGTTGCCTGCTGCCTACTGCCTACTACTCATCGCCCTGCTTAGCGTGCCGCTTTCAAGTTGCAAACCGCGCAGAGAGCCGGGGACGCTGGTCGTGGCGATTGAAATTCTGCCGCGCGGATTTGACCCGCGTTTTTCGACCAGTAACACCTATTCGGCGCGCATCATGCAACTTATCTACGACACCTTGCTCGTTAAAGACAATAACTTTGAACTCATTCCGTCGCTTGCCGAAAAGTTTGAAGAGTCCGCCGACCATCAGACCTTCACCTTTCATCTGCGCCCGAATGTAAAATTTCATAACGGCAAAGCGCTGACGTCCGCCGACGTAAAATACACCTTCGCCTCGTTGCTGTCGCCGGAACTCCAATCGCCGATTCGCGTATCGCTCGATAAAATCTCTGCGATTGACACGCCCGACGCCCTGACCGTCGTCTTTCGCACCCGCGAACCGTTCTACACCTTCCTGGCTAACCTGCCGGCCATTGGCATTATTCCCGATGGCGCGGGACGGGATGATATAGCCAGGGCACCCGTGGGCAGCGGCCCCTATAAATACGTCTCTTACAGCGAAGGCGACCTCGTCAAACTTGAAGCCAACCCCGACTATTGGGGCGGCGCGCCAAGTATCCCCCGCGTGCATGTCAAATTCGTTGCCGACAACGGCACCCGACAAGCCGAACTGATGGGCGGCGATGTGGACATCGCTTACAACACCGGCTTTGACCCGGAAACCATTCGCGCATTGCGCGGTCGGCGCGGCATTCAAATCATCGAAGCCGAAGGCGTGAATATTGATTATCTGGGCGCCAATCTTGCCCCCTCGTCGCCGATGTCGAATGTGAAGGTTCGCCAGGCCGTCGCTTATGCCTTTGACCGCAATGTTATTATCAGCCGTTTGCTGCGCGATCAGGCGGTGCGCGCCGATGCCATACTGCCGACATCGCATTGGGCTTATGAAAAAAATGTCACGGCTTACAATCACAACATCGAACGCGCCAAACAGCTTCTCGACGAAGCCGGACTGCCAGACCCGGATGGCGACGGCCCGCAGACGAGGTTAGAAATTAGTTTGATGACCAATACGACGCAAATCACCCGCAATATTGCGTCGGTGATGAAAGAGCAACTGCGGCAGGTCGGCATCAATCTCGAACTTGAATCCTATGAGTTTGCAACTTTGCTCGATAAAGTAACCAAGGGGCAATTCGACATGTATTATTTGCGGGTGATTGGCGCCAATCACAATACCGATGTTTTTCAATTCATCTATCACAGCCGCTATCAAAACGCTGAGTTCAATGATGCGATCGCCAAACTTCGCAATGAAACCGAGGTTGCAAAAATGCAGCCGCTCTTTAACACGCTGGCCGCGAACCTGGCTAAAAAAGAGTTTTGCCCGAATGCGAAAGTTCAAGCCTTGATTGATCATGCCGCCGCAGTGAGTGAAGCAAGCGAGAAGAAAAAAATCTATTTGGAACTGGCACGCTTGCTCACCGACAGAGGCGGGCAAAATCGCATGCGCTATTGTAACCCGCAGGTAGATGAATGGGCGGTCGAAGCTGAACGCGTGAGCGACCGCACTGCGAAATTGGGTTTGTATTCCAGCATTCAAAAACAGGTCGCCGAAGATTTGCCACAAATTTATTTGTGGTATATGTCAAACGTTCTGGCAGCCAGCAGTCGGGTTGGCAATATCAACCTCGACCAGTACGGCTCGTGGTACTTCATTCCGAAATTGACGCTGAATGATCAATAACCTGTAGAGGCAAGGATAGTAAGTATACTTACGACGGTAAGTGGACTCACAAGGGTAAGTGGACTCGCTCGCCTTGCTCCTACTCAAAACTCAAAACCATTCTTAATGTGCAACCAGCTAAACCGCCAACCAAAGAAAAAATTTCTCGCAGCGCCATTATCATCGGCTTGGTAAGTTTTTTGTCCGACTCATCGAGCGAGATGATTTATCCGGTCTTTCCTATTTTTCTCACCCAGGTGCTACACGCGCCGGTCACCGTAGTCGGTTTAATTGAAGGCCTCACGAACGGCATCGCCAATATCATTCCGGTTGTTGCGGGTTGGCTATCCGACCGCTCAGGCCGACGCAAGCCGGTCGCCTTTGTCGGGTTTGTGCTCTCGGCCGTTTCACGACCGGTCATCGGACTGGCAAATTTCTGGGGCGTGGTCTTAGCGTCGCGGTTCATTGACCGCATCGGCAAAGGCTTGCGTTCGTCCCCGAAACAGGCTCTGCTAGCCGAATCTGCGTCTGCAAGCCAACGCGGCCGGGTTTTCGGTTACGATCGGGCGATGGATTATCTCGGCTCGGTGGTTGGCCCTTTGCTTTGCATTCTCTTTCTCAGCGGCTTGGGCATCGGCGAACGCAGCATCTTTTTCATTGCCAGCGTGCCAGCATTTTTAGCGGCGCTGATGATTTTGGCAGTGCGCGAACCCGCCGGAAAAATCATCAGTGACTCAAGCGCCAAAGAGGGCCTAGAGGTAAACGACAGCAGCCCGCCCGTCAGCCGGGGGGCAAACCATATAGCGCAGGTCAGGCAATCTACCTTCACAGGTTTCACCCGCGAGTACAAACGCTTTTTAATCGTCGCAGCGGTTTTCGGTTTAGCCAATTCGGCAAACTCATTTTTGATTTTAAGAGGCAAACAACTCGGTTTATCAACCACCGCCGCGATCTTCGCCTATGCTTTATTCAACGCCGTTTCGGCCCTCGGTTCAATGCCCGCCGGAAGCGCCAGCGACCGGTTTGGCCGACGCAATATTCTGGTCATCGGCTACGCCGTTTATGCGCTCGTCTATATCGGTTTCGGCGCGGCAAATCAGGCCTGGCTCATGTGGATTTTATTTGCGGCGTATGGGCTCTTTCCGGCATGTGCGGACGGCGCGGCAAAAGCCTTAGCGATTGATACGGCCGGCCAAGCCGGACGCGCGACGGCCATCGGCGTCCTTTCAGCCACGAACGGCATCACGCAGATTGCCGCAAGTTACCTTGCTGGTCTGTTATGGGATAAAGTGAATTCCAGTGCGACCTTTTATTTTGGCGCCGCACTGGCCGCGGTGTCTGTTGTTTTGCTGGTCTGGCTATTACCGGCGCGCCTGCAAAAAACTGCGGAGAACTAAATCAATCAGGTTGCCCTCGGCGTCGCAGTTGAAGATAATTTCCCACCGCACTTCAAATATTCATCAATCAGGAGAAGACCATCATGATGCTCAGCACCATGCAGGATAGACAATTGACGATCACAGAGATTTTCAAACATGGAAAAAAGGTTTATGGCGATAGCGAAATCGTCACCTTTATGGGCGACCAGTCGCGCCGCGCCAGTTTTGCGGAGGTTGCGGCGCGCACCGAAAAACTCGCCAATGCCCTCAAGCGACTGGGCGTCAAACAGGGCGACCGCGTCGGGACGTTTTCCTGGAACAATCAAGAGCACCTCGAAGCTTATCTGGCGGTGCCTTCGATGGGCGCGGTGATGCACACGTTGAATCTGCGCCTCTTTCCAGACCAATTGTCTTACATTATCAATCACGCCGAAGACCGCTTCATCATTCTTGATGATTCGCTGGTGCCACTGCTGGCCCGCGTCGTCAAAGATTTGAAGACCGTCGAACAGTTCATCGTGGTCGGCAATGGTGAGGCCTCGGCGCTCGGCCGAGAGGTTCTGCGTTACGATGATTTGATTGAGCCGGAGCCTGCCGAATTTGATTTTCCTGACCTTGATGAACGCCAAGCCGCCGCCATGTGTTATACGAGCGGCACGACCGGCAATCCGAAAGGCGTCGTCTATTCGCATCGCTCAAATTTTCTCCATTCATTTGCTGCCGGTTCAGCAAATTCCTTGGGCTTGAATCAATACGACCGCGTCTTGCCCATCGTGCCGATGTTTCATGCCAATGCCTGGGGGCTACCTTATGCGGTGTGGATGTGCGGCGCGGACTTTCTGATGCCGAATCGTTTCCTGCAAGCCGAGCCGCTGTGCAAATTCATCGCCGCCGAACGCCCGACCTTTTCCGGCGCGGTGCCGACCATCTGGAACGATATCCTGCGTTATGCGGAAAATAATCCGGTGGATTTGTCTTCCCTGCGCATGATTATCTGCGGCGGGTCGGCGGTGCCTCGCACCTTGATGGAAAAATTCCAGCAGCGTCACAACATCACTATCATTCAGGCCTGGGGGATGACGGAAACCAGCCCGATTGGCGCGGTCGCTTTTCCGCCGAAAGGGTGTGAGCCTGAAGAAGAGATGGACTGGCGCACCAAGACCGGTCGCATCTCGATGGGCGTCGAACTGCGCATCACCGATGGCGACAAAGAATTACCCTGGGATGGTGAAGCGGTGGGAGAAATCGAAGTGCGCGGCCCGTGGATTACCGGCGCCTATTATGGCGACAACACGCCCGAGAAATTTCACGACGGGTGGTTGCGCACAGGCGATGTGGGGACGGTCAACGAAAAAGGCTTCTTGCAAATCACCGACCGCGCCAAAGACGTGATTAAATCGGGCGGCGAATGGATTTCAACCGTTGAACTGGAGAACACCATTATGGGTCACCCGGATGTCATCGAAGCCGCCGTCATTTCGGTTCCCGATGATAAATGGGACGAGCGCCCGCTCGCTTGTGTGGTCTTAAAAGAAGGCGCGACGGTAAGCGCTATGCAGTTGCACGACTATTTGAATAATAAAGTGGCGAAGTGGTGGATACCCGAACGCTGGTCATTTATCAAAGAGGTTCCTAAAACCAGCGTCGGCAAATTCGATAAAAAGGTCTTGCGCGCCCGCCGCGAACATGGCGAACTCGAAATCGTCGAAGCGAAGTAATACGATATGACCTTTTTTGCGTTGGCTTTTCTTTTGCTCTTACCAGGAAATATCCCGGCAACGGATAAGTGCGGATGCGTGAAGGCAAGGCGTGATGACACAACCCGTTGGGGAGTCAATGAGTCGGTAGTTTATGTATATCGCACGCCTTACAAACAAATCCGTGGCGTGGTGGATTTTCCGAAAAAAGCAAATATTTTGGTAGAGGTATTTACACATCCGGAACATCTTTTACCCGACTACCCTCAAGATAAAAGGCAAGCAGCAAAAGAAAGCCAGCGAAGAGTTGCTGCCTGCACAACAGGGGCGGACGGGGAGTTTTGTTTCAGAAATATTCCTGCGGGAAAATACGAACTCCGCCTTAGCATAGATGCGGGATGGAACCCGACGCATGTTTATTTAGTGTTAGCGCCACGCAACCGCAAAAGCATAAGAACCAAGCTGAGGGTTAATTTGGATGTAGGAAAATGATTGAGGAAGATTATGAAAAGGTATTACCCTATTCTGCTCCTGATATTTTTATCATTAACAATGAACATAATCGCGCAAGAGCCAAGCGACAAATCGCAACCCGTCAAACGCCCCTTAAGACCCGTGCACACCTATTCAATCGTGGCGCGAGACCCGCAAACCGGGCAAATCGGCGTCGCCGTGCAATCGCACTGGTTCAATGTCGGTTCATCAGTCCCCTGGGCGGAAGCCGGGGTAGGCGCGGTCGCTACCCAATCCTTCATTGACCCAAGCTATGGCAAGCTCGGACTCGATTTAATGCGCGCCGGAAAGAGCGCCCCCGAGGCGCTCAAGGCCTTGCTCGCCGGCGATGAAGGGCGCGAGGTTCGCCAGGTGGCGATGATTGACGCGCAAGGGCGGGTCGGGGCGCACACCGGCGCGAAAGATATCCCCGAAGCCGGTCACATCGTCGGCAAAAATTATTCCGTGCAGGCCAACCTGATGCTCAGCAACAAAGTCTGGGGCGCCATGTCCGAGGCATTTGAAAAGACCAAAGGCGATTTGGCTGAACGAATGATGGCCGCGCTTGAAGCCGCGCAATCTGTCGGCGGCGATATTCGCGGCAAACAATCGGCGGCGCTCATTGTCGTTGCGGGCCAATCTACGGGTAAACCCTGGGCCGATAAAATTTTCGATTTGCGCGTTGACGATAGCACCGAACCGTTGAAAGAGTTGCGACGATTGTTGCTGGTGCATCGCGCCTATAATCATATGAACGCCGGTGATCTGGCGGTTGAAAAAGGCGACAACGAAGGCGCGTTGCGAGAATACGGCGCAGCGGCGAAACTCGTTCCCGATAATGCCGAGATGGTTTACTGGCACGCCGTGGCGCTCGTCAATATGAATCGCCTAGATGAATCGCTGCCGCTGTTTAAAAAAGTTTTTTCGATGGATAAGAATTGGTTAACGCTCACACCCAGGTTGGCGAAAGTCGGCTTGCTGCCGAACGACCAGAAAATCATTGATCGCATTGTGAAAGCCGGAAGCTGAAAAGCGAGATTCTCTTTAATCATTAGTCATCCGTTAAAGTTCATACGGAAACCCGCGGGTTCGTTGGTCAAGGGACGTTCCCTGCAGATAGGGCGGATGGTGCAGATGGCCGCCGATAATCTGCGTAAATTCGCAGCATCTGCCCGCTCTGCGGCGACGTATAAATACCTCCACCCAGCCGGTGATTTCCCGTCACTCAACTCAATCATCTTTGAATTAAGCCGCGCCAATTTGTCTGCCAATATTTTTTCAAAACCGGAAATCCGATTTTTATTGACCTCCCGTAAATGAAGGCGTAGTTCAACGACAACAAAAAATAAACGGAGAATAAGATATGAATAGCTTACCCAACGAGTATGTTGAAGAGAGAGCTTTGAGCGTCGTCGCAGTCTTTTATTATTTGATTATGATTGCGGCCTTCGGCATCGGATTATACGGTTTGTTCAATTTAATTTGGCTTGCCGGAATGGCTGTCGAACATAACGCGCGGGTCATCGCGTGGATGTAAAAACTAAAATCAATTGCTCATCTTCCAAGTGGAAAATTCTTTTACACAATCTCTTTAAGAACTAAACAAATCTGAATATCGCGTAAATTTCTCACTGTAGTATCTTCCTCTTTTTAAGCTTCTCGCAAAGGAGCCGAGTGCCTGAATTCGGTTAGCCTCTTCGCGCCCGTCTACTTTGCGAGAGCTATCTTTTTTGCAAAAGTTGAAACTCGGCTAAACCGGGTGCTAGACTTTTGCCGATATGAAATCCGAACCGAATTCCAAACCGACTGCTAGAGCGACTGCCAAACCTGCCAGCACCGGGAATATTGTCTGGACTCTTGCCCGTCGTCTGGCCATGGTCATTGTTTTGGCGCTGGCCTTTATCCTGAGTGCGGCCGTGACAATTTATGTGGTTTTTCGCGGCGGCAATACGCGCGTTCCTGATGTCTTGGGAAAAACTGAGACCGACGCAAAAAAGATAATCGAATCGGGGCAACTGGAATTTCGCGTTCAACGCCGCAATGATGACAGCGTGCCGATGAATCAGGTCATTGAAACGCGACCGGCAGCAAATTCCGCCGTCAAAAAAAATTCGGTGGTCACGGTCGTCATTAGCAATGGTCCGGGGCAAATCAAAAGCCAGGTTGAGGCAATTGAGCCAGGAGCTTTCTC
Organism: Blastocatellia bacterium; assembly: GCA_044868105.1. Lineage (GTDB taxonomy): Bacteria > Acidobacteriota > Blastocatellia > UBA7656 > UBA7656 > JBFMDH01. The sequence continues at coordinate 5,628 of JBIOWC010000764.1, read as the reverse complement.
GTTTATAGCCTTGCATTGCTGGCAGGCTCGCAAACCACTGGTAAGGGTGGGCGCAGAGGCCTGGCCCCGTCTTGAAATGAGTTGGAGCAGAAAGGGGCTCGCGTTACCTTTATCAACTCGTTTTCCTGAACGCCCTGGCGTTCATCAATCGGAATCTTAATCTATGATTGAAATCGCCCCTTCGATTTTATCTGCCGATTTTTCCCGTCTCGGAGACGAGATTCGCGCCGCCGAACGCGGCGGCGCCGGACTCATTCACCTGGATGTTATGGACGGGCATTTTGTGCCGAATCTCACCATTGGCCCGCTGGTGGTCAAAGCCGCGCGCCGGGTGACCAACTTGCCGCTCGATTGTCATTTGATGATTACCGACCCGGATGATTACCTCGAAGATTTTGCGCGCGCCGGAGCCAATTTGATTTCGGTTCACGTCGAAGCGGTGGCTCATCTGCATCGCACGGTGACGGCAATTCGCCAGCTGGGTTGTCGTCCAGGCGTCGTCCTCAATCCGGCAACCCCGATTGGCGCCCTCGAAGAAATTCTGCCATTCGTAGATTATGTTTTAATTATGTCAGTCAATCCGGGATTTGGCGGGCAATCCTTCATAGAGACCTCGCTTGACAAGGTCAGTCGCTTACGCGCTATGATTCAAAATCAAGGTCTCAATGTTCATATTGAAATAGATGGCGGCATTGATACGCATAATATTGCTGAGGTCGTAAAGCGCGGCGCTCAGTGGATGGTTGCCGGTTCTGCGGTTTTTGGTAAAGGCAACGCCGAAGAAGCCACGCGCGCTTTGCGTCAAAAGGCCTTAGAGTCGCTGGCAATTTAACCCGTGATTAAAGAGTTGTAGCCGTGAAAGGGTGAGACGGTGAAGAGAGATAAGCCATCACTTCATCCCTTTACCTCTGCATCTCGTCACTTTTGAAGAAGGTAGTATTTCTATGAGATTGATTAAAATTCTAATTATCGCCCTGGCGGTTTCGCTTTCCTTTGCGGCTTGTGGCGGGAAATCCAAAAACAAAATCACCTTGGAAGAAGCCAAAGGGCCGGGGCGCGACAAAGAGTTATTCCGCGAATCCATTACGGCGATTAAAAAGGGCAACTATGATACCGGCAGAATTTTGTTGAGCACGCTAATTAACACCTACCCGGAAAGCCCTTTGGTGAAAGCCGCCAAGATTGCCGCGGCGGATTCCTTCTACCTGGAAGGCGGCTCGAAAAACCTGGCGCAGGCGGAAGTCAATTTTCGCGAATTTATTGAATTCTTTCCCGATGACCCGCTCGCCGTCGAATCGTCCATTAAGATGGCCGAAATTCATTTGAAACAGGTGCAGGCGGCCGACCGCGACACCACACATGCCAAACTGGCCGAAAGACAATTGAAAGAGACGCTGCGCCGTTATCCGAACACTGATAAGAAAGATAAGATTGAAGATTTGATGACCGAGGTGCAAGAGATTCTCGCCTTGCACGAACTCAAAGTCGGACAATTTTATTTCGACCTTCGTCAATCCATGCAAGCCGCGCAAATGCGCAGCGAAGAGATCCTCAACAAGTACCCGAACTTTTCGCGCTTCGATGAAGCGTTGTGGCTGCACGCGCAATCCATGGCGTTACAGGAAGATACCGAAACCGCGAGCCAGGATTTGACCCGGCTGGTGGTCAATTTTCCGCATTCGAAATATCACAAAGATGCGCAGGAGATGCTCAAGAAGTTCGGTAAACCGGTGCCTGAACCTGACCCGGCGAAAGTCCAGGATAAACCGGAAACCCGAGGCATCCTCTCTCGCACCGTCGGGCTGTTCACGGGCCCCAAAATTGATACCTCGAACAAAGGGGTCATCATTGACCGCGAGTTAAAAACTGATGAGATCATTGCCCGCGCCGTTGAACTTGCCGGCGCGCCGAGAGAGATGGCACCAACCGCGCCCGGCTCAACAACGACCACCAATCAGGTAGATAATCGTCCGCGTCGCGCCACCGGCGCCAGCCAGGATGTCGAGGTCAAATCCGGCTCCTCGGCTTCTCCAAAAGAATCTACGTCGTCAACCAAAAAGGATAAAGATAAGAAGAAGAAGAACGACGAAAAGAAGAACGATAACAAGTCGCCGGTGCTCAGAAATCCCTAACCCGATTTTGGATTTTAGATTTTGGATTTTAGATTGCCGCTGCATCATCGAACCGGGGTTCATCAGTGCGCGAGTGTTTGAAGGCGTGCATTCGGGCAACGCCCAACCTCTCACTCTGCGAATCCAAAATCCAAAATCCAAAATCTAAAATCGAATGAATATTCTGGTCATAGGTGGGAGCGGTTACATTGGCGGCCACACGGTCGAAGAACTGTTGCGGCGCGGGTTCGAGGTTTGCGTTTTCTCGCGTGGCAAATTCCAACATCAACTTCCTTCCAATACGCAATTCATCACAGGCGACCGACACCAGGCGCAGGACTTAACCAAGTTACGCTCGCAGCGCTTCGATGCGGTCATTGACATTAACGCCTATACCCGTGAAGAGACCCAGGCCGTCATTCAAGTGCTCGATGGGTCTATCGCGCGCTTCGTACATTTGAGCACCCTGGCCGTATGCCAACGCTCAACCATTCCGATACGCGAAGACGAGCCGTTGGTCACCGACCCGAATGCCGGTTACGCTTATAACAAAGCCGAATGCGAACGCGCCTTGCGTTGGGCTTATGCAAAAAACCGTTTCCCGTTTGTTTCCATTAGGCCAACGGCAGTGTACGGAGCGCGTGACCGATTATCCCGCGAGAATCATTATCTCAAGCGCATTCTGGCTGGCGATTCAATCATTGTTCCAGATAGCGGCGCCGTTCCCATCTGGGCAATTTATGTTAAGGATTTGGCGAAGGTACTGGTAAACGCCGTTACCGCCGAAGCCGTTGAAGGCCGATGTTATAACCTGTCACAACCGGAAATCGTCACCATCAACGCGCATATCGCCAACATTGCGCGACTCGCCGGCACGCAAGCGCTCACCACACATATTCCCGCCAGGCTTCTTGAACGACTGGGATTTAATCGGGCGCATTTTCCGTACGCCCTGCCCGAAGAAGAGTTGCTGTTGATTGACACACAGGCGGCGCAAAGAGATTTGCATTTTTCTCCAACCCCCTACCTTCAAGCCCTGCGCGAAACCCTTGACTGGTTTCTGGCGCGTGGCGCGGAGAATGAACCGGCAATTGAAAACGCTTTTCCGCCCCTCATTCCGCGAGCCCGCGAACGCGTCTTAGTCGAACGTTACCGCGAAGCCATTGGCGAGTTGGAAGACCGTCTAACCGACGACTGGTTGAATGAAGCCCTGCCGCAATTGTAAGCCCAAAGGACTGCGGACTGAGGTTTGACCTGGCGTTGACATCCGGTAGAGTTACGGACTAAATCAAATTGTCTGGCAATGAATAAAACAAACTCCGTCCGCAGTCCTCAATCCTCAGCCCTGCGCCTCATGATTGTTGCCGGTGAAGCGTCGGGCGATAAACATGGCGCGGCGCTGGCGCTGGCGCTCGTCAAGCTTTTCCCCGAAACGACGTTTGAATTCTTCGGAGCGGGCGGCGAAGAGATGCGCGCGGCCGGCGTCGAAACCCTGGTTGACGCGCGCGAGGTTGCCATCATCGGCATTCCGGAAATTATTCGCGCCCTGGGAAAACTCTATGGCGCATTTCGAAAATTGATGGCGGCGGCACGGGCTCGAAAACCCGAGGCCATTGTCTTAATTGATTGGCCCGATTTTAATATGCGGCTTGCCAAAAAGCTGCATCGCGACGGCTTCAAAATTATTTATTACATCAGTCCGCAAGTCTGGGCCTGGCGGCGAAAGCGGATCAACGCTTTGCGACGCGATGTGGACCAGATGCTGGTCATCCTGCCATTTGAAGAGGCCTTTTATCAAAACGAAAAGATTGCCGTTGAATATATCGGACATCCTTTAGTCGAAGCCGTGCGGGTGACGACAACCGGCGACAGTTTTGCAGCAAAATATGGACTGGACGCTTCACGTCCGCTTCTTGCTTTGCTGCCCGGCAGTCGTCATAAAGAGATTCATTATCATCTGCCGGAACTCCTCGATGCGGCATCTCGCTTACAGCGCGAAGCCTTCACTATCGCTTACCCAGCCAAAAATCCCAAAACGGGCTCGCCGCAATTTGTTCTACCGCTAGCTTCGACCATTGCTCGCGAGCCGGTTGAATCGGCAATTAAGGCTTCGGGGGTTGATGTGAAAATCATCGAAGGCGAAACTTACGAGGCCCTCGGGCACGCCGATTTCGCGATTGTCGCAAGCGGCACGGCAACCGTAGAGACGGCGCTCGCCGAAACCCCCATGGTAATTGTCTATCGCGGGTCGGAGCTTAACTGGCGATTGATTCGGCCGCTCATTCATCTGGATACCTTTGGCATGGTCAATTTGATTGCCGAGCGACGCATTGTTCCTGAACTGATTCAGCACGATTGCACAGGAGAAAAGATTGCTCAAGAAGCGCGCAATATTCTAACTAACAGCGAGCGACTTGCGCAGATGCGCGAAGATTTGCGAGAGGTAAAAGTCAAATTGACAACCGACAGCGGCTCAGTCCCGCAGCGCGCAGCGCGCGCCGTGATGCGCCTACTCGGCGTTTCTTAGTTTTATAAAAGATGATCGGGCAAATCTTCTTGTGTGGATTCGCGGTCATCTATCTCTTCTTCAACCTGCTCAAGTATGGCGTTCTCGAAAATTTCCTCGGACGGTGGCTCAGCGTTTTGTGAAAGAGCTGGTGACGGAGCGTGGATGGCAACGGGCAAGGGTTCTTGAATTTTTTTGCTCTGGGGTTTTCGGGCTCGCTTCCTGGGTTTGGCAGGATAGGCTTCGGAGTCGAATTGCGGTTGAGGTCGCCTGGTGAATTGCAAAGGCGTTTCGCCGAGAGGCGCTTCGCCGAGAGGCGCTTCGCCGAGAGGCGCTTCGCCAACCGTTGTCCAAAAAGCCAGTGCCGCGCGTTCAAAGTGTATCCCCATTTGCAAGACCGCCAGCGGATAGACCTCTGCGGCATCAACGCTCTGTCGCGCTTGACGAAGCCTCTCATATTCGGCGAGGCGCTCGCCATGTAATTCGGCTTGTTGTTGGGCGAGCGCCCTCATATCGCGAACGCTTGCGAGTTCACCGAAATAGAGTTTTAAGAGCCCCAAATCGCGTATTTCAACAGGCTCCGCGGTGGGCTCTTTGAGCCAGGCTTCAAGAACCGCGCGCCCCTGGTCGGTAATCGTAAAACTGCGCCGCCGGCGCCCGCCGCGCTCGCGGCTCTCTTGCAAATACCCGGCTCTCTTCAACCGTTCAGGCTCTGCATAAAGCTGAGAATGCGGAAACGCCCAGAAGTATTCAATCGTGTGCAAGACGGCGCGCTTTAAATCATAAGGCGTGGCGCTTTCCATTCGCATTACAAGCCCTAAAACCAGATAAGAGGTTGTCGTCAGGTTGATTGCCATAAATTCATATTATCATACTTTTCAGACCATATAAAACAGACTATCAATAAATATTGAATTTACGCTAATAGCCAGCTTACCGGCGGATGTCGCGATAATCTCAAAGGCAAGTCAACAGTCTGTTTCAGACTATTGGTGATTTTTTGGGGTTCGG
>JBIOWC010000763.1:0-8400 GCA_044868105.1 Blastocatellia bacterium | reverse complement strand
CTCCAACAGGCGCTGAACTGCCCCTCATTTTCTTCTCCACATCTCTGGCAGATCCAATTCTTCTGCTGTCCGACTTCTTTGCTCTGCCATTCATCGAGAATTGCTTTTGCTCTTTCTAACTCTTCATCGCCCATTACCCAAAGTTCTGGATAACATTCTGCAAAGGGAAGTTCACCTGCGGCCATCGACAAGTACTCTCCTCTTATTTCGCAAGCAATCCCGCTGGCGCTTAAGAGTCCTTTTAGCAGACCGGCTTCAGCCGTATTCTTACAAGTGAATAGCTTCCTCATGACCGCCGATTTGCTGATTATTGAATCTCCTTCTTCATCTGAAGTTTCTCGGGACTCCTGAAATTGAAGGTGACGTTCCATCAGCTCAGCTTTGGCATAATCCAGGGCCTCCTTGCGATATGCTTGAGGGTCTACTTCGACTATATTCAATAATTCTTCATCCGACAGTTTGGAAATTCTCTCTTTCAACTCACTCGATTCTTCATCTTTCTCCATATTCTCTCCGTCTAATAGGTTCAGCGGTTTTTGCTTATAGAAGTAATTGTCCTGAAAAATATTACGCAACTATTTTTCCGTTTTATGCACACGTCAGTATCATACCCGATTTACAGGATTCGATGAACCCCTGCAAAAAATGTAAATCTCTAAATCAACCATAAAAATAGCCCGGTTATCTCTAGCTGGCTTACATACTCTACTGCGTCCGTTCGACGCTTCACATCTCTTTACACATCACATAAGGAAAACGAGAAGCAACATTTTTCTAAAAGAATTTTTGGTTGCAATTGGTGGAGGCGGTTCTGGGTGACCGCTTGATGAGGGGAGTTTTGCACAGAACGTTTATATAGTGTATCGATCAGGATTTGACGAATATAAAAAGCGCCAGACTTGATGCTTGACCTAGGCGCTCCGGTTCAACGATTTGTTCGGCGGTGCGTTGACTTAAGACTTACCTCTCGTTATCACGCTTTTTGTCTGGCTGATAACGAAGCAGTGTGTTGCCGCATTCAAACGTCTTTGTTTCTAAACGCTTCAAGCTTAAACTGGCTTTAAGATTTTGAAAATATGGCTTGCCCTCACCCAACACAACAGGAATGACGATAAATCGGTACTCGTCAATCAAACCCCAATTTGCAAATTGCGATACGATACTGCCGCTGCCGATAATCAATATATTTTTGCCGAGCTCTTTTTTCATTTCTTCGATTTCACTCGGAACGATTTCCCTCAGCAAAGTCGAATTATTCCAATCGCCTTCTTTCAAAGTTTTTGAAAAAACGATTTTCTTCGTTTGATTGATATATTCAATCATTTCCGGGTCTTCCGCTGATGCCTTGGGCGTTGATCAATAGTTTTTCAAAGACTCGTAACTTGTGCGTCCGAACAAAACGGTATCTGTCGTTCTCTGCGTTTCCTTGTAATACTCGTTGACACTTTTATCCCAAACAATCCAATTTGATTCTCCGTTCGATGCCGTAAAACCGTCGAGTGACATATAGCTTAAAACAATTATTTTCCTCATTTGATATTGCCCGATTCTCAAGTTGAGGCGCTAACCGAACATTGATTTGTCAGCGCATCCAATTCGGCGAGTGGCCGCCTAAGGCGAAGTTCAGGTGGCGCGTTAAATCAAGAGCCTCTCGCCAACCCAAGCCACCTGAAACTCGCGGGCTCGCGCTCACTTATATAATCCTGAATGTAAATCTCTAAATCAACCATAAAAATAGCCCGGCTATCTCTAGCCAGGCTCAATGCTCCCCGACCGTTCTTCAGCTTTACCTCATCGCCTCTTGCAAACGATGGGGAAGGCGGCAGTAACTTCATTCTGTCTATGCAGCACAAGAATAACATTTTGGGAACACGGACAAGTGAGTCACCAACCTTTACAGATTTGTCAGGTTGCTCCGGCAGTTCCTATTCATCCTCTATTTTCGACCTTACTAGTTCAATGAGTTCCGGCGTCGGTTCAAGCCCATGTTCTTGGGCATGGACCCCAGCCTGTTGCAGCACTTCTTCCTCTGTCTCACCTCGGATGACATGATTACACTCTGAGCTTGGATTGACTTTATTACAATAGATAGCTTTTGCCATAACGATCTCCTTTTTCAGTTTTAAGCACTGCTTTTTTATTCCTTTGTGATGACTAAATCAAGGAAGCCTCGTCTATGTAGAATACGAAAGCATCGCCATCATATACTTGTGCGAATCGGCTGGCAACTCGATAAAAAATAGCCTGACCACTTCTAGCCGGGACAGGACGCGCAACAGGCGTTCCTTTATTCAAGTGATTTATCACCTTTTAATTCCTCTTCTAAAATAACCAGATAAGCCTTGAGTAACTCGACTGATAAATCTGAAAAACTGTTTACTCGCACTGGTGCTTCCCATTGATTTGCTTGGACGGCTTTTTGCAGGTGCTTAATGATCGAAGCCTTATCCTTAAAATCAGGATGGTTTGCAACTTTCAATAAGCGACTATAGCTAGCGCATTCACTGATGAGATGGCTCTTTTCCGCTTCTCGATCACCTTGCCCATTTGGTTTTGTGTTAGAAGTTCTGTCATCTCCCACGCCGCCATTCACCGGGCGGTTTTCGACTTGTCGGTAGTCTCCCGGTTCTATACTAATGATTCGATCTTCACAGTCTTGGGTAAAGAACTCGCTCCCATTTACGGCCAGCAGCGTGGCGGCAATCAGGGCTCGCTTTTGCGCCATTTTTTGAATCGTGTTCACCTGGTCAGCGATATTTTCATTTGGCACACGACCAACGGGCTGCGAGGTGATCTCAGTATCGTCATCGGCAAACTTCATCCCACAGCCGCCCTTTTTCTTGAAGCAGAGCCAGCCGCCGCCGTACTCCTCTTTGCCTTTGATAATGGCGGCTAGACCGCAGGCTGGGCAACGACGCTGGGCCTCACGGTAGCGGTACTTCTGCTCGAAGCTATTACAAGAGCCGTCACCTTCTGCGAGAATCGTGTCCCCCCGCCAAAGCTGACAGCGATAGAGATAATAAAAGAAGGGTTCTCTCTCAAATTGTGATCCCGTCCAATCTTCCGCTGAACGGACTAATTCAAAGCGGCTGGTTAGCCCAAATAAGGTGCAAAGTTTCTCAGCTCCCGGTTTTAAGAGTGTTGGCTTATCGGTGCCTGGGATTCTGCCATAATCAATACTTTCGCGCATGACGGTGCGCACAAATTCAACAACGGTATTAAACCGATCTGCCGCCTGCTGCACGGAAAGCGCAGGCATAAAAGCTTGATGGTCTACAGGAGTTAATGATTGCTCTTCAAATGACCTTTCCATATTCACCTCGCTTGTATCTTAAATTTAACAATGTTTCATCTATAAGACAAATTATACCTGACGATTTTCAACTTGCAAATTGGGATGAGGGAGATAGATGGAAGCGGGTCAGCCTTAATCAAGGGCCGAGGATTCATTCAGTAAGCCGAACTTGTTTAAAGTAGATTGTTCCGAACCAGAAATATGCCCAACCATATATAGCCGGGCTTAAACGCTCCCCGGCTGCGTTCTCACCTTCACCTCCACCGTTGCCGCCTCTTTGGCTAAGGGGTTGGCGGGAGGCAACATATTTCAAATTGAATAATGGCTTGTGATTGAAGCGGTTCGAGGTGACTGCTTGATGAGGGGAGTTTTGCACCCCATATTTAGTAATCAACATAATTTGATAAACCGCAAAAGCGATCTGCTTGATGTGTTGTGATGAGCGGATTTTTTCATTTCACTTTCTACCAATGCAAGACTCCTATTGACATTCTATATGAAAAAGCGTATCTACAATCTACAGAATGTCTATAGGAGAAGGGGCGTGAAGGAAAAAAAAACCGACTTATTACAAGGGACCCTCGACCTTCTGGTGCTCAAGGCGCTGTCTCTCGGGCCGCTGCACGGGTTAGGGGTCTCTAATCGCATTGAACAGATAACCAAGGGGGCTTTTCAGGTCAAGCCCGGCTCCCTTTTCCCGGCTTTACACCGGATGGAGGAAGCCGGCTGGCTTCAATCTTCCTGGGGAGAATCAGAGAACAACCGCCGAGCAAAATATTATCGCCTCACCCGCGCGGGGCGACGTCAGCTTGAAGCCGAGACGGAATCGTGGCAACGAATCGCTTTGGCAATTACCAGCGCCCTCAAGGCGACATAAGGGAGAGCCTCTTGCTCATACTGGTTCGCATAGTCAGCCTCTGGCGCAACCTTTTTAAGAAAGATCGGCTAGAGCGGGAACTTACGGAAGAAGTCCAAGCATATCTGGAGTTGCTCATCGAGAGAAAACTCGAAGAGGGGCTCCAGCCGGCTGAGGCGCGCCGCGCGGCATTGATTGAACTAGGGGGCATCGAGCAAATCAAGGAAAGAGTGAGGGAGATTAAAATGGGATATGCTCTGGAGACCATATGGCAAGACCTGCGTTACGGTGCGCGGATGTTGAGAAAAAATCTTGGCTTCACGGTTGTAACGGTCATCACGCTGGCGCTTGGCATCGGCGCGAACACGGCAATTTTCAGTTTCGTGAATGCACTACTGCTGCGTCCGCTGCCGTACGCGGAACCGGACAAGCTGGTTATGATTTGGGAGCGGCGCCTCGGCGAGGGCACGAATAGCAATGTCGTCGCGCCGGCAGATTTCCGCGACTGGTGCGCACGCAATCAAACCTTTACCCATCTCGCCGCGCTGGTTGAGACCTCACTTGATGTGCACGAGGGAGATGAGCCGGAGCGGGTGACCGCTGGACAAGTCTCCGCCTCGTTCTTCGAAGTACTGGGCATCAAACCAATGTTGGGGCGCAGCTTTCTGGCTGAAGAAGAACAGGCGGGGCGCAACCGCGTCGTCATTATAGATCACGACCTGTGGCAACGCCGTTTCGGCGCAGATCGCAATATCATTGGCCGGCGGATTTCGCTGAGCGGGATGTCGGTTGAGGTGGTCGGCGTGCTGCCCCCCTCGTTCCGCTTTCCCAATGAAGAGCTGGCGTTGTGGCTCCCCCTCAATCCCGACGCGCAGAGCATGCAGACGCGCACGAATCATTTCTTGAGCGTCTATGCGCGCCTCAAACCCGGTGTAACCCTTGAGCAGGCGCAGATCGAAATGGAGCGCATCGGCGCGCAACTAATGCAGGAATATCCGCAAGAGAACGACCAGCACACGGCTTTCGTCATCCCGCTCCACGAACAACTGACGGGCGACTTGCACCGTCCGCTACTGATCCTCTTCGCGGCGGTCGGTCTGGTTTTGCTGATCGCCTGCGCCAATGTTGCTAACCTCCAACTCATCCGCGCCGCCGCCCGCCAGAAAGAGATAGCCGTGCGAGTGGCGCTGGGTGCCGGGCACTGGCGCATCGCACGGCAATTGGTGACTGAAAGTGCGTTGCTCGCCACGCTTGGCGGGGCAGCGGGCCTGTTGCTGGCTTGGTGGAGTGTGGGGACGCTCGCAGCGTTGCTGCCTCAAGGGATTCTGCATTTTACCGGCGTGCAACTCGATTTGCGTGTCTTCGGTTTCACCCTCCTCATCGCGCTGCTCACCGGGGTATTTTCCGGTTTCGCTGCCTTGTTGCAAGTGGCCAAGGTGAATCTCAACGACACCTTCAAGGAAGGAGGCAAAGGCGTTGTCAACACGTACCAGCGCACCCGGAGCGCAGTGGTCATCTTTGAGCTTGCACTGGCGATTGTGCTGCTCATCGGCGCCGGCTTGCTGATCCGCAGCTTCTGGAAATTGCAGCAGGTCTCGCCAGGCTTCGACCCGCAGAACGTGTTGACTGCGCAAATCGCTTTGCCGTCAGCGCATTATCGCGAATCGCAAGAAGTGGCGCGTTTTTTCACACAACTGAGTGAGCGAGTGAGCGCCTTACCCGGTGTGCAGGCGGTAGGAGTGACTTCCAATTTGCCGCTCGGCGGCGGCTCGCCGCGCACCAGCATCGCCATCGAGGGGCGCGCAGAAATGACCAATCTCCTGCCGCAGGCGCGGCCCCGCATTCATACGCGCATCGTGACGCCGAACTACTTTCAGGCGATGGGGATTTCTTTGCTTGACGGGCGGGCATTGACCCAGCAAGACGATAGCAACACCCCGCTCGTCGCCCTGGTTAATCAGACGGCGGCACAACGTTACTGGCCGGGGCAGAATCCGCTCGGCCAGCGCGTGCAGATCGGCGGGGGTGCGCCCTGGCGCGAAGTCGTCGGCATCGTCGGCGATGTCAAACATCAAGGCCTGGATCAAGAGATTATCCCGGAAGTCTATTTCGCCCTGGCGCAGTCGCCGCAGCGTGATGCAACGCTGGTCGTGCGGGGGCCGAATGTGGCGAGTTTGGCCCCCGCACTGCGCAGCCAGGTGCAGCAACTTGACAAAGAATTGCCGCTTTCCAATCTGCGTTTGTTGGAAGAAGTCGTCGAGCGCTCGACCGCCGCGCCGCGTTCCTACACCCTGCTGCTCGCGCTCTTTGCGAGCATGGCATTAACGCTTGCCGTGGTCGGTATCTATGGCGTCATGGCCTACAGCGTAGCGCAACGTACCCACGAGATTGGTGTACGCCTTGCCTTGGGCGCGCAAACGCGCGACATGCTTGGAATGGTGATCAAAGAGGGAATGCGCTTGACGTTGCTGGGCGTGGCACTTGGCCTGATGGCGGCCTGGGCATTGACGCGATGGCTAAACAAACTGCTCTTCGAAGTGACCCCGACCGACCCGCTGACCATTGCCTTTGTTGCAGGCTTCCTCATCGGCGTGGCGCTGCTGGCTTGCTACATCCCGGCGCGGCGGGCGATGAAGGTGGACCCAATGATAGCATTGCGCATCGAGTGAAGAAGATAATCGTTTCGCATAGAAGTTTAACGTTATTGTCTAGCTGGAATTAATCAGAAAATTAGCCTGACCAATGCCAGCCGGACTTAAATGCGTCGCTACACTCGTTCTGTGCTTCACAAAAACGTAAACGGAAATTGAGAGCCAACATGTTTTATGAGGAACTTTGATCTGTTTTATGAAACTCACTTGCGCGGCTTCGGCAAACCGTTTGTCAGGCAGCCTCACCTGTGAGTTACTTCAGCCAGGTAACGGCTGCGGGGTTGTAGCCACATCGCCATTCTTCACGACGACCCGACCCACTTTGGCTTTTCCAACGCGCCAGGAGGCATGTAATAGAACCGAATCAAGTACACGTTGTCGCCACTGCCGTGTCTTGCGATTCGCAGCAGATCATCCACGCTCTCGAACCCCGATTCACGAGCCAGCTCGTCCGTGATGTCGGTACTGGCAATCTGCGTAATTGACTCCACGATGATGTGGCCCTCGTCCATCCGATACCGGCCACCCACCTTTACGTGGGGATGTGTCCAGATGCGAATGCTGCATCTGATTCTCCCGTACCGGATTCCTTCGCGAAGGCGTTTGGTGAAAACCATATGAAACCTTTCTCAATGGGCGACAGCCATGGGCGAACCAACCCTGAACTCTAACGCCAGGTCACACAATGCGGTGTTGCGGATGAGCGCTAGCTCGATTTGGGCGCGATCTTCGCGCTTACAAATACTGCATTTACTCATATTTTGATCTCCGCTGGGCTTGGGTGGCCTCAAGGCCTATTGGAGGTCTGAGAAAAATTAAAAAACGACAAAAACGATTGAATTCAAATTTCATATCAGTCCTTATCAGCCTTTTACGACTCTAGTCTGCTATAAATATTACAGAGATCAAAGGTTTTTTTCATTAAACAGGGATGGTGACGTTGCATCATCCAGACAATTTTTATTGCGGCTCGCCTAGGTGAATCAAGTATTTGAACGCCCATCAAAGCATTGGTCGAAAACCAAAGATCATTAAATAATTCTTACTTAATTAAAATTTTGCATTATCCCGTTAAGTTTTTCCGTCTTGGTATTATGCGTGGGAAAAATAGTTTACGGTGGCTCTCAACACCTCATTTAACGCGAATCGCGCGCTGATACCCCTTCCTCATTACCGCAGCCCGGATTAACTCTGAATTCACATCGCGTCACAAAGTAGAGCTCTAGAAGAAAGGAAATAGCTCATGGCAACAACGAAAAAACCTCAAGAGACAGATTTCACCAAAGATGTGCTCGGGCGCTATGTCTGCAATGGCCTGGATGAGGCGCTCACGAGCACGAATAAAAACGGCCAACGGCCGGACGGTAGCCCGCAGAATGATGCCCGCCCCTTTGACATCATCGTCATCGGCGGCGGGAGCTTCGGCCCGGTGTTCGCGCAACACCTGTTCTTCGCCGACAAGACCCATAGCCACAGGATTCTGGTGCTTGAAGCCGGTCCCCTTGTTCTGGCCGAGCATGTCCAAAACCTGCCGGTGCTGGGGCTCAACCCGCCCCCCCCGACCGAAGTTGATCCGGGCGTGGCGCGCGCCGAAATCT
>JBIOWC010000762.1:0-4572 GCA_044868105.1 Blastocatellia bacterium | reverse complement strand
CCGGCGAAGCTGGCGTTTCGATGTTCGGAATCTCTGCGGCTGTCGGCGTGACTTTAGTCGGCGATGTGAGCCTGCGATAAAGCCAACCGGTGGCCGTGGCGGTTCCGGCTAAAATAGCGCCGCGCAGAAAATTGCGCCGGTTGACGACCAGATTTTCGTCGGTAATCTCACCCGCTTTAAAGTCATCGGCTTTTTTTACAATCATAACAATCTCACCTTGGTTTTCAGGTTCAGAGTATAGACTTGAGCGTATTTTTACAAAAGCCACTCGACGGCCTGCCAGGTTCAATTCAAAGTTTCACAGACGCGACGCCCAACACCCTGCGACTGGCGCGTTCCTGTATAAAGGCGACCACTTTTAAATTATCGCGCTGCCAGTTTTTTTCAAGGCTGACGGTTTGCGTGGTCGCGAATTTTTTTTCACGCTCTTCAACCTTGCCGATGAGTTGCAGCTTGCGAACGACGGCTGTATGCATAAGCTTGCGGCCTGAATTTTCGCCCCGCGCAACGCTCGAATTCAAGTTGCTTTCGGCAATGGCAAGGACCAGGTCGGCGCTGTCGCCGGATTGAACGGGCGGCAAATTTTCAACCGTAATAGCAAGTTGGATGTCCTTTGCTTGGCGCGGCGAAACGGTGAGGCTGACGGTGGCTTTCGGGTGGCGCACGGCTTTGGCAATCTCTTCGCGCGCTTGACTGACGCGACTGCCGACAAATTCGCTTTGTCCATCAACCACCATTTGCGGCGTATACATGCGGTCGCCACCGAAGGCGTTTGAATATTCTTCCTGTCGGCGACTGAAAAGCGACGATGAAAAGGGATCCGTCCAGCCGATGTAATTCCAGTAATCAACGTGTAGGCTTAGCGCAATCACCTCGGCGCCCGCGACCGGTTGCAGTTGGTCTAATTGCATAAGCAAGGTATCGGCAGGCGGACAACTTGAACAGCCTTCGGAGGTAAATAATTCAACCAGTACGGGGAAGCGCTGGCCCTCTTCGCCGGGCGCAATTTCACTGAGCATCGCTAAATCCTTATTAAAAGTGGCTTCGGCGCGCGCTTTGGCGTAATACTTAACCAGCGAAAACCCGATCGCCAGAGTCGCGCACATGGTCAAAAAAAACACCGTTCTCAACTTCATCACACCCTCTTTTTACATTCAATCTTCACCTTACCCATAAATTGTTTTCGGGTGAGATTTTATTCCCGCCACCGGTTGTCTAAAGGCCGGTGAGCTTCAGCCCTTCAGGATAACGGGTGGTTCTTTGCGGGCTTACTCCCCGTTCACGTCTCCCCTACTTCTCGCAACTGGCTAACCCTGGTACGACCAGATGACTTTGAGCCAGATAACCCTAACTGCTAGAATTTCCGACTTCAATTCCACAATCTTCAAAAGGATATAAAAGTTATGACAATTAATAGCGGCTCCCTTTTTGGAGCCTTCTTAAATCAACACAACGATGAAAAATGGAGCGGGATTATTCAAACGCTTTTACCTTCGATTCATAAAGTTGATCAAGCGGCGGTACAAATCTGGTTTTACTTTCATCCGCTGGCGCTGCACGAAGCGCTCGAACAGGCCGAAGACCCGGCGGCTTTGGCGCAAAGACTTTTACTCAGAGGCAACTACGACATAAAAGAGCAGATTGATTCGTCGCACACCTTTGTTTACGGGCATCGCTATTGGTCGCAGGTCAAATCGGCGGTTGCCCAATTTGCGACATCCAACACGGCGCCTAAAAGTTTAGAACTTGCCGCGCAAATCAAAGACCTCGCCGCTGAGGTCGGAAAACAGATCGGCGTAGAGGCGTCGCTGCTTATCGGCATCACGGCGATTGCCTTGATGACGTTGCAGCAAGTTGGCATCGCCCAATTTAAAGCGGCGCCCGGCACGCTGCACATCAGCAAGAAAGCGGCGCGCAAAACTCCCGAACAGGTTTTAGACTATCGCGCCAAAGACGAAGGGCAGGGTTTGCTCGGATTTTTGCGCGGCATCAAAAAAGTTTTCCCGGTCACCTTCAATGAAAACGAAGAGGATGCCAGTTTCAAAATTATCAACACCCAACACCTCACCACCGCCGCCGCCGAAGACAAACGCGATTACTACGGAAAAGATTCCCGTTGCGTGACCGGCGAAGGCCCGATTCCGATTGAATGCCGTTCCGGCGCCTGTGGCACCTGTTGGGTCGGCATTTTAGGCGGCATCGAAAACACCTCTGAGGTCGCCGGGCTTGAATATCGTCGTATGAAGGATTTTGGTTACATTGACACCGAAGCCGATAAACCGGTCATTCGTCTGGCCTGTCAAACGCAAGTGACCGGCCCAGTTTCAATTGTCATTCCAAGCTGGAATGGCGTGTTTGGGAAATTCATTCGCCGGCAGCAAGAGGAAGCGAATGAACAGAGCAAGGTTGGTTATTAGGAAATAGGATTTAGGATGTAGGGTTCAGGAATGAGAAATCAGGATGAGGGATTTAGCAGTCAGGTATGAGGAGCCGGATATAAGATTTAGGATTCCGGGTTTGCAGTGTCAGCGTTTACCTGTTGGGGCTTAGGTTTTAAGAACTCATGAAATCAAAATGCCAACCTGATGAAATCGACATATTCATCGCACCTATTCCAGTTCGACCCGAACCCTAAATCCTGATTCCTAAATCCTACGTCCTAGCCGGAGGTCTTATGAACACTCTGTTGAATGAAGTTGAAGTTCGCGTTCTCGGTTGTTTGGTTGAAAAACAGATTACCCTGCCAGATTACTATCCGCTGTCGCTCAACGCGCTGACGAATGCCTGCAATCAAAAATCGAGCCGCAATCCGGTCGTCGCTTATGATGAACAGACCGTGATGCGCGCCCTCGATAGTCTGCGCGATAAAGGGTTGGCGTGGGTCTTTCGGGGCGCAGATAGTCGGGTGCCGAAATATGGTCATGTATTTGAAAAAGGTTACGAGTTGAATGAAGAAGAGGTCGCGGTGCTTTGCGTGTTGATGCTGCGCGGCGCCCAAACGCCCGGGGAAATTCGCACGCGCTGTAACCCTTTGTGGAATTTCGACAGCCTCGAACAAGTTGAAGATACTTTGCAGCGACTCATTGAGCGCGACACCCGGGCGCTGGTTGTGAAATTGCCGCGCCAGGCTGGAACCAAAGAGTCGCGCTTTATGCATTTGCTTGCCGGAGACGTAAAAGTTGATTACGAAGAAGCGCCCCCGGTGCGTGAAACCAGTGCGCCGCGCGCCCGTCTTGATGAAGAAAGGGTGGTGAAACTCGAAGCTGAAGTGGCCAGCCTTAAACAAGAATTTGCAGAACTCAAAGAACAGTTTCTTGAGTTCAAAAAACAATTTGAATAATGCATACAAAATTAGAGCCGAAGCTCATTACCCTTCTGCGTGAAGGGTACACTCGAAAACAGTTTTATGCAGATTTAGCCGCAGGACTCACAGTCGGAATTGTCGCCCTTCCTTTAGCCATCGCCTTTGCCATTGCCTCAGGCGTAAAGCCCGAACAAGGTCTCTACACCGCCATCGTTGCCGGTTTCGTTATTGCCGTACTCGGCGGCAGCCGCGCGCAAATCAGCGGGCCGACGGGGGCCTTCATCGTCATCATCTATGGCATCGTTCAGCAATATGGGTATTCGGGACTGGCAACCGCGACTTTGATTGCCGGCGTGCTGTTAATCATTATGGGGCTGGCGCGTATGGGCGCGCTATTGAAATTCATTCCTTACCCGGTCACCATCGGCTTTACCGGAGGGATTGCGCTCATCATCTTCTCTTCGCAAATTCGAGATTTTTTCGGACTGCGGATGGAGGCGGTTCCGGCCGAGTTTGTACAAAAATGGCTTGCCTATGGAAAAAACATTTCAACATTGAACCGCTATGCCTTTGGGGTTGGCGCAGTGTCATTGCTCATCATCATGCTTTGGCCCCGTATCACCCACCGAATTCCTGGACCGCTGGTGGCAATTTTAGTGATGACGGCCGCCGTACAGATTTTTCATTTGCCGGTTGAAACCATCGGCAGCCGTTTCGGCAGTGTACCTAACAGTTTGCCGGCGCCGCATCTTCCGCTGATGAGCTGGCAACTGGTTCAGCAAATGTTCTCCCCGGCGGTGACCATTGCCTTGCTTGCGGCGCTTGAATCGCTGCTGGCCGCCGTCGTTGCCGACGGCATGCTGGGAACGCGCCATCGCTCGAATATGGAACTGATTGCCCAGGGCGCGGGCAACATTGCGTCGATTATTTTCGGGGGGATTCCGGCAACCGGCGCCATTGCGCGCACCGCAACGAATATCAAAAGCGGCGGTCGTACGCCGGTTTCAGCGGTCATTCATGCCCTGACGCTGGCCTTGATTCTGGTCTTCTTCGGGCAATGGGCGGCGCTGATTCCGATGACCACGCTGGCGGCGATTTTAATTGTCGTGGCTTATAACATGAGCGAGTGGCATGCCTTCGTGCAATTGTTCAAAAGTCCGAAAAGCGATGTTGCGGTGTTGCTGGCGACCTTTTTGCTGACCGTGTTGATTGATTTAACCGTGGCGATTCAAGTCGGCGTCCTCCTCGGCGCTTTTCTCTTCATTCAA
>JBIOWC010000761.1:0-12880 GCA_044868105.1 Blastocatellia bacterium | reverse complement strand
GCTAGCACGCTGCAAAGCTAGCACGCTGCAAAGCTAGCACGCTGCAAAGCTAGCACGCTGCAAAGCTAGCACGCTGCAAAGCTAGCACGCTGCAAAGCTAGCACGCTGCAAAGCTAGCACGCTGCAAAGCTAGCACGCTCGCGCCGGCCTGTCTTGAACGAGAGAAACCTATTTGGAATGGGATGAACCCGAACGAAAGGTGTTACGAAACTCTTTCGGCAACAGACCGGTCGAGCGTTTGAAAAGGCGTGAAAAATGGCTCTGGTCGGCAAACCCTGCGCGGGTCGCAATCTCTGCCAGCGGCGCGTCCGTATGCGAGAGTTGATACGAAGCGTATTGAATGCGCAAGCCGCGCACATATTCGCCCACCGTACAGTTGTGAAACCGCCTGAAGGCGCGCGCCAGATAGACGGCGTGCACGCCCGCCGACTTTGAGAGTTCATCCAGTGAAAGATTTTCTTGAAATCGCTCATGGAGTTCTTCGCGAACCTGTTGCAACCAGCGCGGCGGTCGGCAGGTGGCGCTCTTTACCAAACGGCGCGAAGTTTCGGCGAGCAGCTCCAGCATCAGCCCTTGAACGGCAAGCGGGGAGGCCGAATCGCGATGGCGAAATTCGTTATAAAGTTGCGTCGCCACCCGCACCGGCAGGACATCTGAAGCTTCAACCGGCGCGTCAAGCGGCGCCGTGTATTCGCGGGCATAGTCGAGCCAGCGGGTGTCCATTTCAACCAGGAAGTGATGCCCGGCGGCCTGGTGCGCTTCAGCGTGTGTGGTATCGGGCGGATGAAAGGTCAAAGTAAGCGGACGGCGCGCATAGGTGCGCTTGCCGATGGTTTCCAGATAATCGCCCGACATGACGAAGCAGAATTTTGCCAGTTCGTGCGAATGTTGCGGGAGTTTCAATCCCGGCACGTAGCGGCTCTCTGTGAGGTGAAAGCCCAACACTTCAAACGATTTTGATTGTTGTCCGAAAAATTCGCCCGCCGGTAATTTATGCGACATGAGGTTCTCCCATTGGTATTACGCTAAGGGTTCGCAGGCTGGGTGCAAATATAAATATTGACGCTTCATTATTCCTTACAACATCCCCTAACGACCTGACAATAGTCAAATCATCTTTCATAAAGGAACCCTTTTTATTTCGCCCGCCCGCCGTGAGGTGGCAACGCGGTTTCGAGGGATGAATTTTGCAGCTCGATAAGAAAAGGGGCTTTAAGAAAAGGGGGCTTGGCGCGCCAAATATCGAAGCCCGGTTTTTGCCGCGGGGCATTTTAGTGAAGCCGATAAAACAAGTCCAATTGCCGGATGACAATCGCTTCATCTGCACTTCGTTGAAACTTCAAAGCCGTGTTATAGTCAAGCCCCGCGCAAGGAGAAGAGCACATGGCTTATATACTGAACGAAGAAGAGCAACTGATTATCGCGACGATTAAAAAATTTTTAGAGAACGAAGTCGCGCCGGTGGCTTCAGAGATGGAGCATCAGAATGAATACCCCGAAGCCATCGTCGAAGACATGAAAAAACTTGGGCTGTTTGGCGCCAACATTCCTGAAGCTTATGGCGGGTTGGATTTAAGCTATACGGTCTTTGCCATGATATTTGAAGAAATTTCGCGGGTGTGGATGGGGCTGGCGGGCATACTCGGCACCCACACCGTCATGGCGGATGTGATTGCGCGGTTTGGCACCGAAGCGCAGAAGCAAAAATATTTGCCGGTGATGGCGCGCGGCGAAAAGCGCGGCGCGATTTGTCTATCGGAGCCCCACGCGGGCACCGATTTGCAAGCCATTAAAACCACCGCCGCGCGCCGCGACGAAGTCTATTTCATCAACGGCTCGAAGATGTGGATAACCAACGGGCGACGCGCCGAACTGATGTTGATACTCACCAAAACCGATAAAGACGCGCAGCCCGCTTATACAGGCATGAGCGCCTTTATCGGTGAAAAAGGCGCGCCGGGACTGACCGTGAGCCGCGACATAGACAAACTCGGCTACAAGAGTTTGGAAACCTGCGAACTGTTGTTCGAAGATTTTTGCGTGCCTGAGGAAAATTTAATCGGCGGCAAAGAAGGCGAGGGGTTTAAGCACGTGATGACCGGGCTTGAAGCCGAACGCTTGAATGTCGCGGCGCGTGGGCTTGGCGTGGCGCGCGCGGCGTTTGAAGAAGCGATTAAATATTCGCAACAACGTCGCACCTTCGGTAAACCGATTTGCGAACATCAAACCATTCAAATCAAACTCGCCGATATGGCTACCCGGATTGAAGCGTCGAGGTTGTTGATTTATTCGGCGGCTGAAAAGAAAGACAAAGGCGAGCGCTGCGACCTGGAAGCCGGAATGGCAAAACTCTTTGCCACAGAGACGGCGCAGGAATGTTCGCTGGAAGCCATGCGGATTTTAGGCGGCAACGGTTATGCCAAGGATTTTCCCGTTGAACGCTACTATCGTGATGCGCCGCTACTGATCATTGGCGGCGGCACCAATGAATTGCAACGCTTAATCATCGCTCGCAATTTACTCAAGAAATATTCGATACAAACTTGAAGAACGGCGAGCGTCGCAAGTGATGCGAGATAAAAAATCGGCCGGTTGTGAATTTTGTTTCCGGGTGAGTTTGGTGAGACCCGCTCCGGGCAATTAATTGCCCGGGATGTTTATCTGCAGTTTTCACAAAGTTCACCTGAAGGTCGCAAAGTACACCGAGGTTTTTCTTCATCATTTATCTTCAGTATCCCTGGTGACGCATCACAAAAAAACACGTCATTGATTTGTTACTTTTCTCCAGTCCGGCGCTTTGCGAATTTAGTTTGGAAAGCTGAGTGGCCATGAAGAAAAAGCAGAAACCTGTAAAAAAGCAAGCGGAAATGATTGACCGCTGGCGCGACGGCCTCTTCGGATTATCCGTCGCCCTGCTGGTCTCTGTTCCGCTGGTCTTCAGCACCGCCGTGCGCTCTATATTTTCTCTGCCTAAATTTATTCTTTTACTGGTCGGCGCATCCGTCCTGATGTTTTTGTTGACCCAGACGCTTTACAAGCAGCGCGGCGATGGGTCTTTACTTAAAGCAAAACCGGTTAAATTATTTGCGCTATATGTTGCGGCGCTCACCCTGTCAACGGCCTTTGGCGTGGCGCCGATGGTATCGTTGTTTGGCACCACCAGCTTCATTGGCTGGATAACCCATCTCGGATTTCTGGTCTGCTTTGTGGCCTTGATCATCGGCATCGGTGAGCGGGAAACCCGGTTGTCAATCGCCTTGTGGGCGATTGCGGCGACCGGCGGTCTGGTTGCCGTTTACGCCCTGCTGCAATTTTTGGGACGCGACCCTTTTTTGCCAACCAGTGTCTATTCATTCAGCTCCTCGGCCGGTTCGGTTATCCGCGTATGCAGTAGCCTCGGACATTCAAATTATCTCGGCAACTTCCTGCTTTATACGACCCCGCTCAGCGTCGGTTTGGCGTTTGCCTCAACCGGCCTTGCCCGCATCACAGGCTTCCTGAGCGCCGCGCTATCGCTAACCGCAATTCTCATCAGCGGGGTGCGGGGCGCCTGGGTCGGCATCCTGGTCGGCCTTCTGGTCTTTGCGATTTTTGAATGGAAGAGCGCCGCCATCAGCGGCCGGTTGGCCAACCAGCAACTGCTTGTGCGCGGCGGTCTGGGGGCTTTGGCAATGGCGGTGATTGCGGGTGTGGTATTAATGTTCAGCCCGGCGTCGCGCAGCGTCATCGAGCGCGTGCAGACCCTAAGAAAAGAAGGACTCGCTTCATCCGGACGTCTGTTATTGTGGCGTGACGCGGTGAAGATGCTGCCGGCTTATGCGCTGACCGGATGCGGGCCCGAAGGTTTCCGTAAAGCATTTCTCGCTTATAAATCGAAAGAGCTCGCCGAACTGTCGCCCAAAGCGAATAACGAAAGCTCGCATAACGTCTATCTCGATAATTTCATCTCCTATGGACTTCTCGGCGGGGCGCTTTATTTGATGCTGATTATTTCAACCGTGCGGTTGCTCGCGCGCACCGCGCGCGCAGCGCAAGACCAGCGCTGGCGGGTCGTCGCCGTTGGTCTTCTGGCTGCTTTTTCAGCCGCGCTCGCGCATAATTTTTTCATCTACAATCAACTGGCGACCGGCTTGTACTTCTTCGTCTTTATCGCCCTGGCTGTGGTGGTGGCAAATCTGATTAACCGGCGCGCCGCCGTTCATCAATCCGCGACAGGGTCGCCCAGCGAAGACGAGCAACCGCGTGGGTCTTCGCTGCCGGCGCGTCCGCTGCTGGCTGTGGTGACGGGCGCGCTGGTGCTTTTGGCTGTCTGGTATGCCACGGGTTTGTTCAGAGCGGAAATGGCCGCGACGACATTATTCGCGCCAACGGTTATTAATAATTTTGAAACTCTCAGGCAGCAAGGCGAGCGCGTGACCGCGAGTCCCTTGCCGACCGGCGCCTATGATCTGCTTTTTGCCCGCGCCCTCGATACCCATGTGAGAAATCTTATCTCGCAAAGCGTCGCCAAAGGCGCTGCCGAAGTCAGCGGCGAGGCGGCGGTTTTGAAACAACAGGCTTTGCAACTGGCAATCAAACACGCGGAACTTTCGCTCGCCCATACCAACACGCCGGATATCAATTACTCGCTGCTCGCCTCACTGGCGATGACCGCAGGGGACACGGATAAATTGAATATGGCGGCTCGCGAAGCCGTCCGCTGGGACCCGAATAATTATTACGCGCGGTCCTTGATGGCCGAAGCGCATTTGGCGCGCGGCGAAAAAGCGGAAGCCGCGCATGAAGCAGAGTTGGCGCTTGAGCTTTATCACGTATCGGAGGAAGCGGCCTTTGCCCTGGCGCGGGCGCGCGGCGAAACTGCCATGACCTATACGGCTATCGAGCTTGCAGCGGCGCGGCAACGTAGCCTGAAAGCCAAACACAGCGTCGAAGAATTACTGCAGATTGCCCGCAGACTTTCGCAAGCCGGAAAATTAAAGAAGGCGCGCATCAAGCTGTTGACGGCCCTTGCGGGCAGCGACGGAAATTGCGCCGATTGTCACCGCGAACTGGCGTTGATTTACGAACGAATGGGCAATCAAGTGAATGCCATCAGCGAATGGGAGATGTTTATCGCCCAGGCAACCGAACCAACGGCTATCGAACAGGCCAAAGCGCGCTTGCAAACTTTGAAGCAAAGCAGCCCAAAGCCCTGACCCGTCCAAAGCCTTGACCGGTTGCCGGCATCGGTCATCGCGCAATTATTTCAAGCGCTCTAAAAGAACCGTCAAAGCAATGGGGACTACGTCAGATATGAAGCGTGTGGAACGGCTTGGAGAACCTGTAAAAATAGAAAAGCGGTTGGTCTGGACAGAGCCCTATTACCCCTTTCTACTCATCTTCATGGTGGCGATGTTGATTGGGTTACTCTTCGAACCCTTCAATCAACCTAGTCGCAACGATCCAGCCAACTGGGATTATTTCGCTCAGGTGCTGGCGCGCGGCGGCGTACCTTACCGCGATGTCGTCAATATCAAAAGCCCGCTATCGGCCTACCTCGGTGTGGCGGCCATCATCGCGGGCAAATTGTTCGGCGTATCGGACGTTATTGCCATTCGCCTGGGGTTTATTGCTTTAGCCGCTTTGACCACGGCCTTCACTTATATCGTCACCCTGAATTATTTCGAGAATCGCCGCATCGCCTGGTTGGCAGCTACCTTGCTGCTGGCCTGCGGAGGCTTCAGCAGATTTAACACGGCCGGCGTTCAACCCAAAACGCCGATGATTCTTTTCGGGTTAATCAGTCTGTGGGCGATTATCAAAGACCGCCCGTTTACCGCCGGACTGTTTGCGATGTTATCGGCGCTCTGCTGGCAGCCGGGACTTTTATTTGCGGGCGCGGCGGGGCTGGCTTTTTCACGCTATTTTACGAACTGGCGCGACGGCAAAATTCTTAAACTAATATATGGAGCAGCCGTGCCGCTTGCCGTTTTGCTGGTCTATTTTTTAGTGACCGGAGCCTTAAAAGATTTCTATCTCTGGAATATTCATTTCAATGCGACGGTGTATGCGCCGGGCGAAATGCACAGCCTGGGTAATTTCATTGAGCATTTTCCGAAACTGGCGCAGCGGGTTTACGGCAACAGCTTCTGGCAAGTTTATTTGGCCACGGCAGGTTTACTGCTGGCGTTCGTTTTAGCGATAACCCAGGCCCGGCGTGAAGGGCGCAAGGGTTGGTCTTTATACGCGCCACAGCACGCTATTATCATTGCGCCGATTGTTTACTTAATCTTTTGCCGGATAAATATTCAAGGCGGCGCAGACCTCATTCCGCTGATGCCGTTTGTTGCGGTGTTTGCCGCAGTTGCCTTGGTTTATGCGATGGAATGGCTCATCGCATTGCTCGCAGCAAAACGAGTCCATATTAAACAGGCGAGGGTTGCCAATGTCCTGACCGCAATAGGCCTGACGTTCATCTTTTTGCAAACCGTCAACAATGCGCGCGCCTTCAAACGAGATTTCCCGACGCTTAAAGACCAGCAACAAGCCCTCACGGATATCACCTCGCGCTTAACCCCGGAAGATAAAATATTCGTTTACGGCGGCACAGAGGTTTTGGTGCTTTCGGGGCTTACGAACGCGAGCAAATATTTTCTTCTCGATAAAGGCAAAGACCGTTATCTTGACCGGGTCGAGCCGGGAGGGTTCACCGGCTGGCTGGAACGGCTAAAGGCCGAACGCCCCAAAGTCGTGGTCCTCGACCGTCTGGATAAAAGCGACTATCTGAACCTTCTCGTGGAGTGGGTAGCCAGCGAATATGAGCTTCGCAACAATTCAGTTTTTTCGTACTACGTTAGAAAAATGTGAGGCTAGTGTAAGAGGTTAAGGGAACCGCAAGCGACGGTCTTCTCCGCTTCATTTTGTGTAAAAAGTTCCTTCTTCAATGCGTAAAAATTTCATACAGCGACTTGGCAAACCATTGTCGCGTAACCGCAATTTTTATTTTTCAAAAATGAATTGACGGCTCATTAATTTCTGCGCGCCTGCCGATTTTGTTACCTATTTCCTCACAAAATCATCTACCGGCAAAAACCTGTTCACGGTAAAATTGCGCGCCTTTCGCGACCTGTCATTATTTCGGGTTACACCGAGTGAAGCAATTTTTATCGGCATGATTTTTGCTCTCAAACCCTTTGCTTCACTTCCTCACAAAACCAACGCCTCCTCAATATCAAAAGCAAACTGATTAAAGGTGACTCTATGTTTGATTACCCGAAACGTTTACTCGGGCTAGGTGTGTGCGCTGTAATCATTCTGGGCCATTTGCCGTTTAGCGCTAAGGCCCAAACGATAAAACCGCGACCCGTACGACCTCCAAGAATGACCAATGGTCAAATCATTCGCTTGCTCGAACAGGCGACCTTTGGTCCGACGCTGGCGGCGATGGATCAAGTGCGAACCACAGGCGCCGAAAACTGGCTCAACCAACAGTTCAATGCGCCGGTTTCAACCTATCCGAACCTGACGCCTTTCCCTTCGGATTCAAGCGTCGGCTGTCCGGCCGGCAGTCCGGCAACCTGTTTCCGTGATAACTACACGATGTACCCGTTGCAGGTGCAGTTTTTCAAAAACGCTGTACAAAACCCCGACCAATTGCGTCAACGCGTGGCTTTCGCGCTTGGGCAAATCTGGGTGGTTTCCGGCGTGACCATCTCTCAACCGAGTTCCCTGTCACCGTTTCTGAATATTCTCAACAACGGGGCGTTCGGCAATTTCCGCCAGTTGATGCAGGACATCACGCTCAACCCGGCGATGGGTCAATATCTCGATATGGTCAACAATGACCGACGCTCGAATGGCCGCCCCAATGAAAATTATGCTCGCGAACTGCTGCAACTTTTCACCATCGGGCTGTATAAATTAAATCAAGACGGCACGCCGCAACTCGACGCGCAATCCAATCCGATTCCTACCTATGACCAGAACGTCGTCATAGATTTTTCGCGCGCCCTGACCGGTTGGACCTATGCGCCGGCGCCAGGTGTGCCCGACCAACCGTCGCATAACCCGGAATATTACCTGCTGCCGATGATTGCGCATCAAACCAACCACGATACCAACACCAAAACTTTGTTAAACGGGCAAACCCTGCCCGCCAACCAAACCGCCTTACAGGATTTAAACGCGGCGCTCGATAACATCTTCAATCATCCGAACGTCGCGCCGTTTATCGGCAAACAGTTGATTCAGCATTTAGTGACCAGCAACCCGTCGCCCGAATATGTCGGTCGGGTGTCGGCGGTTTTCGCAGATAACGGCGCAGGGGTGCGCGGCGACTTGCGTGCGGTTGTAAAAGCCATTCTGTTAGACGCGGAAGCTTTCGATGATTCCATAGATCCCCTGGCCTCGCCAAACTACGGACATTTGCGCGAACCTGTGCTTTACATGACCAACATTTTGCGCGCTTTCAATGCCACGACCGACGGCACGTTGCTGGCCGAACAAGGGCGTAATATGGGGCAATTTCTGTTCAATTCACCTTCGGTATTCAATTACTATCGCCCGAATTATCTGGTGCCAGGCGCGGGTGTTTTAGGTCCCGAATTCAGCGTTCAAACGACTTCGGCGGCCATTGCGCACGCCAACTTCGCCAATACCATGGTCTTCTCGCGCATCAATAACCCGGATACCGGAGCGCCGGGAACCGTACTCGACATCAGCGCTTATCAACAGATGGCCACCAACGACACAACGGGCCAGACGTTGGTAGATACGCTGAATCTTTTGCTGCTGCATGGCACCATGTCCACGGCGATGCGCAGCCGCATTTTGCAAGCCGTCACTTCGGTGCCCGCAACCAATCCGCAGCGGCGCGCGCAATGGGCAATCTATCTGGTCATTACCTCCACACAATACGCAATCGAAAGGTGAAGTCATGAAAAAATCACGCAGAAATTTTATTCGCAAAACCGGGTTGGCGCTTGGCGGCGCGGCCTTCGCCACGACGGTCAAGAGCCTCGGATTAATCAATGCTTATGCGCAGAGCGGATGCACTCCTGCAAACGATTATAAAGCGCTGGTCTGCGTATTTTTGTTTGGCGGTAACGACGCCAACAACATGGTTATTCCTTATGACGATTACACGCCCTATGGAACCATACGCAGTTCGCTGGCGATTCCTCAAGCCTCGCTTCTGCAAATCACGGTGCCGAGTCATCAGAACCTGAAATTCGGTTTCCATCCGAATTTAGTTGAGCTGCAAACGCTCTGGGGGCAGAACAAACTGGCGGTCTTATGTAACGTCGGAACTTTGGTCGCGCCCATGACGCGCACCCAGTATTTAAACGGCTCGGTTACACGACCTGACAACCTCTTTTCGCACGAAGACCAGCAACAACAGTGTCAGACCTCGCAAACCACCAACACGCTGTGGAATGAGCCGATTGGCTGGGGCGGCAAGCTGGCAGATAGTATGAGCTGTCTGAATGGCTCGAACACTTTTCCGATGTTGATTTCAACCTCCGGCACGCCGCCGTTTACGTTTGGCGTGAACACCAAACCGCTGGTTCCGAGTTCGGGTCTAAGCGGCTTCACCAGTCCGCTGGCCAACGACGAGCGTTACAAAGCCCTGCGCGATTTGCTGGTAATAGACCGCCAGGCCACCCTCAATAACAGCCAAAGCGATTTGATGGGGCGCGCCATTGATAACAACATCACGCTCAATGCGGCACTCAATAACGGCGCGGCGGTCAACACCGTATTTCCGAATACCAACCTCGGCAATCAGTTGCGACAGGTCGCAAGAATCATCGCGGCGCGCAACGGCATCGGACTCAAGCGACAAATCTTTTTCGTTTCGGCAGGCGGTTACGATACCCATTCCGACCAACTGTCTTTACAGGGAACGCTGTTTACGCAGCTCAGTCAGGCCTTGAAGGCCTTCTATGATTCGACGGTTGAACTAGGCGTCGCCAGCCAGGTGACGACCTTTACGATGTCGGATTTCAATCGCACCTTACTGCCGGCGCAAACCGGCACCGACCACGCCTGGGGCGGCCATCAATTCATCATTGGCGACGGCGTGCTCGGCGGAAATTTTTACGGCGCCTATCCGCGACTGGCGCTTTCGCAAGGCGATGATTCAGGGAATGAAGGTCGCTGGATTCCGACCACCTCGGTTGACCAGTACGGCGCGACTCTGGCGAATTGGTTCGGGTTAGACCCGGCGCTCAGAAACGCCATCTTTCCGAATATCGTCCGTTTCCCGACAACCAATTTAGGATTTCTCACCTAAACCACTCATTGCCGCAGAAAATCACAATTCGCTACGCGTGTGATAGCAGGATGAACATCCACGGTAGCGGATTGTGATCTATCGCTTTAACCCGGCTGACGCAACCTCCAGGAACTAATCATCAATATGAATTTCCCCGCAGACGTTGCGGCGGCCGCGAACAAACGCGGATTATCTGCGTTCATCCGCCGTCTCCGTAAAATCTGCGGGGAAGACCAAATTGAAATCCCTGCTCATTGACTTTTCCTAGAGTCCTCTCTCTCGCTGACATCTTCGTTTACGACGCTTGACACTATTCGGCACAGGGCATATAACCAAGCCAATCTGCGCAGTAGTTAATCTTGAAATTCAATCGGAGGATTTATGAATTCGCTTCGTCGTTTTCAATTCGCGTTGGCGCTGTTTTTTATCGTTGCCCTCATCGCCTCCTTATCGGTTACCGATTCATCCCAAGCAGCCGTGGTCAATGGCTTCACCCTCGAACAGGTGATGAGTTCGCCGTTTCCTGCGGATTTAATTGTCTCGGCGGATGGCAACAAAATCGCCTGGGTGTTTGACGCCGAAGGCAAACGCAATATCTGGATAGCCGAAGCGCCCGCCTTTAAAGGCAGACAACTGACGCGCTACAACGAAGACGACGGGCAGGAAATCACGGAACCCGTTTTTTCGCCCGACGCCAATTACATCGCCTATGTGCGCGGCGGCGAACCGAACACCGATGGCGACATTCCCAATCCGACGAGCGGTGTGGCGGGCGCCAGTCAAGAGGTCTATGTCGTCAGTACACGCAATGGACAAGTGGCACGGATTGGTGAAGGCACCACGCCCATGTTTTCACCAAAGAGCGACCTCGTCATCTTTTCTCGTGAAGATCACCTGTGGTCTGCGCCCATTGCCGCCAGTCCGGCCAAGCGCATCCTCAACACGGTCACCAACAAAGATGAGCCGAGAAAAATGTTCGAGATTCGCGGCGGAGTCTCTTCGCCGCAGTGGTCGCCTGATGGCAGCCAACTCGCTTTCGTCTCATCACGCGGCGACCATAGCTTCATTGCCATCTTTGACCCGCAAGCGCAAAAGATACGATTTCTGGAACCCAGCATTGACCGCGACATCGAGCCGCGCTGGTCTGCGGACGGCAAACGCCTGGCTTATATTCGCTTGTTCAATGTCGTTGATACCTTTGCCAAAGAGACGGAACGCGTCGTCCCCTGGTCAATTCGAGTGGTTGACGCGGCCAGCGGCAAGGGCAAAGAGATTTGGAAATCGGGCACCACCGAACTCGATTCATTTTCGCGGACGCCCATTGGCGACAATCAATTTCAATGGGCCGGTGACCGCATCGTCTTCGCCTCGGAGATGACCGGCTGGGCGCATCTTTATTCAATCCCGGCGCAAGGCGGCGAGGTTACAACGCTCACGGCCGGCGATTATGAGATTGAAAACGTCGCCTTCGCGCCCGACCGCTCGTATGTCATCGTGGCGGCGAATGCCGCAGATATTGACCATCGCCATTTGTGGAAAGTTAGTACAACACAGGGCAAGCCCGTGGCGCTTACCAAAGGCGCCGGCATCGAGATGTATCCGGTGATTGTTGATGGCGGACGACGCATCGCCTGTTTAGCTTCAACGGCGCGCGACCCCTTTTTGCCGATGATTTTGAGTGCCGATGGCTCGAATATGAAACCGCTTGCGCCTGAGGCCTTGCCGACAGATTTTCCGTCCGCCGGGTTGATTATTCCCGAACAGGTCATCGTCAAAGCCGCAGATGGTGTAGAGGTGCATTGCCAGTTGTTTAAAGCCAAGGGCGCGACCGGCAAAACGCCGGGGGTGGTCTTTATGCACGGCGGACCGATGCGCCAGATGTTGTTGGGCTGGCATTACAATTATTACTACCATAATTCCTATGCCATGAATCAGTATCTGGCGAGTCGCGGCTATACGGTGATTTCGGTGAACTATCGGGCTGGAATCGGCTATGGTCGCCGGTTTCGGGAAGCCAAAGGTCGCGGGCAACGTGGCGCTACTGAGTATCAGGATGTCGTGGCGGCGGCTAAATATTTACAGACGCGCCCGGATGTTGAGGCGCGTCGTATCGGGCTATGGGGCGGCTCGTACGGCGGATTTTTAACCGCTATGGGGCTGGCGCGCAATTCCGATATTTTCGCCGCTGGTGTAGACATTCACGGCGTCCACGATTGGACCGCGCGCGTCGGTCGCTCGCCCTGGGCCGTGGGGAATGCCGAGGCCTTAAAGCTTGGCAAAGAGTCATCGCCGATTTCATCCGTAGATAAATGGCGCTCGCCGGTGTTGTTGATTCACGGCGACGATGACCGCAATGTGGCTTTTTCACAAACGGTCGAACTGGTGCGACGATTGCGCGAACGCAATTTGGAATTTGAACAGATGGTCTTTCCCGATGAGGTGCATGATTTCCTGCGCCACGAAAATTGGCTGAGGATTTACCACGCGGCAGCAGATTTTTTCGATAGGAAGTTGAAATGAAGACCTGGAAATTAATCTTAGGAGCCTGTTATAAAGGTCACCCTATCTTGCAACACACCAAGGTTATTCTGTTTTAAGGGGTTCGGGCAGGGTGCGTCCCTGCCC
>JBIOWC010000760.1:0-4000 GCA_044868105.1 Blastocatellia bacterium | reverse complement strand
ATGAACTTGAACGCTTCAGCGGGCAGAAGATGCCGCCTGCCGAATTACTGGCAGCCGATAAACACCTTGGTGAATGCGAGGTCTGCCAGGCGCAGTTAAATGAGTTGCGACCCCTGGATGACCAGCTGCTTGCCGCAAATCAGGCGTTTTCGTTTACCGTAGAGCCGGAGGGCGCACACCTCACTTACGAACAGATGGCGGCACTCGTTGATCATCAACTGAGCGACATAGACCGCGAGATTGCTCAGTCTCATGTCGAATTTTGTATGTCGTGCGAAAGGGAACTCAGGGAGTTAAGCCACTTCGTTGAGCACCTACCGGATACCGCTTTGCCGCGCCCTATACCCCTTCATAAGCCGTCACTTCAGGAAAAATTTCTCGCTTTTTGGCAACCTTCGCGATTTCGCCTTGCCGCATTTGCCCTGCTGGCCATTGTCGCTCTGGTTGTTTTGACCTCGCTGTTGCTTCTTCCTCTACGTAGAGAAAATGCCCGATTGCGCGAGCAGCTTGCCGAGCTTGAAAACCGCAATGAAGAACTCAGGGCGCAAGCTGCGGAACTTGAAAATCTGCATAATGAAATTGCTACTCTGCGCGAAGAAAATCATAGCCTTGCGGGTAACGCTTCAAGCGCTGAGCTGAAACCCTTTGAACTCAATGATGGCGGTGGTCGCATCACGCTTGACGAGAGTGGAAATCTCGCGGGAATCACCACAACCCCTGCAACCGAAAAGTTGATTAAAGAGACCTTGCAATCGGGTCGTGTGAAAATCACCACGCCACTGACCGGCGCAAACGGTAAGTCGGGAACTTTGATGGGCAAATCCACATCCTCTACCTTGCGGTTGCTCGCGCCAATCAACATTGTTATCGAAACCGACCACCCCTTGTTTCAATGGCAGGGGTTGAGCGGCCTGGCAACTTTTAAAGTCGGCATTTTTGACGAAAACTTAAATAAAATTGCCGAAAGCGAATCGTTGAATACGAATCAATGGAAAGCGACCATGGGACTCCGGCGCGGACAGACCTACATCTGGCAAGTCAGAGCCAGCGCCAATAATCAAGAGCTTGTCGCGCCCGCGCCTGATGAACCGAGAATCAAATTCAAAGTGCTTGAGCAAGCCAAAGTCGAAGCCCTTGAAAACGCCAAAAAGACGAATGCAAAATCGCATCTAATCTTAGGGATTCTCTATGCCGATGCCGGTTTGCTTGGTGATGCAGAACGCGAGTTCAATGCTTTGCTGCGCGCCAACCCGCAATCCGGCGTTGCGCGCCGCTTACTTCAGAGCGTTAAAGCCGCCAAACGATAACTCTCCTTAAAGCGACTATCAGATTGTCGAACGCCCGATTGGCGCCTCTGGTGTACGTTGTGTGAAATCTTCGTTGAACCTCTGCATACTCGAATCATCAAGCCGGGTTCTCACAACATTCGTTTAGAGCGCGTTTTAAAATAGCCACCAAGAGGCACAGAAAGCACAAAAAAATCTCAGAAAAGGGCTCTTGGGTAAAACCCTCCAACCTTTATACAAAATCCAGAATAATGTCACCCTCCAAGTAATAACCCCGTCGGTTTGCCATCGCTTAAGGGTGTTGGGATTAAAAGACACGAATGGAGGAATGCGACAGCATGGGCGGATATTACGTAAAGATGATGAGTGGCATATGTCAATTGATGGATTTGGATGGGCTGGCGGATGCGGTTCAGGCTCATTCATCAACACCAACGGAAGCCCGAATCAGTCAATCAGTTGGCATCAATTCTCCTAACCTGTATGACGATGTGCGAGCCATCCAATACCATCTCAATCAAGTGCCGCCAGTTGATGGCGGACCCAATCCTCAACTGCAGATAAACGGCGACTGTACGCCGGCAACCCTTGAGGCTATTCGGAAATTTCAACTCAAATATTTCGGGCAACCGGGGGTAACCGGTAAAATCGAACCCGGGAAAGAGACGCTTGCCAAACTGAATGAAATTTCCGGTAAATACGATGTTCATCCGAAGCTCCCTATGGATCCAACCATGAATAGCTGGTTGCTGGAGCCGATCTTTCGCCATCTGGATACGGTTCGCAAAATGATTTTGTCGGCTCAGACCAATTTACTCAAAGCCGGAACCGTTCTTGAAGATAAAAAAAATCTCCAACGCGAAGAATATATGCGAATGGCGAACCGCTATTTTGATATAGACAAATTTCCGAACCCCAGGCAAATGCTGGAGCAGGTCAAAGGCATCTTTGACACCATGGATATGGTTTTCAAAAAGCCGGGCGACCTCTGGGGAAAAAATATTTTCGCCTTAGACCCCTTGCCGAGCAGTAGAATGCAGCACGCCGGAGCCGTTGCCTATGCTGGGAATTTTTATAACCAGGGACAGGTGAGTCCAAACGGTTTCAGGAGAGATGCCATCTACATTACCCTGCGGGGAGCCAGCTTGTATCTCCCCAGGGCGAAGGCGGGCCCGTTTACGCTGATCCACGAATTAGCGCATTATGTGTCGGCTCCCAAAGGCGATAAACATGTTGGGGATTATGCCTATTTACACCAACCCGAAAAGGTAAAGCTATTAACCCCGAACCAGAAGGTATGCAATGCGGATAATTACAGTTGCTTTGCTTATCACGTACACACAGGAGTTAATTTTTACGAAGATGGTAG
This sequence comes from Blastocatellia bacterium, assembly GCA_044868105.1. GTDB lineage: Bacteria > Acidobacteriota > Blastocatellia > UBA7656 > UBA7656 > JBFMDH01. Next base: position 1,345 of record JBIOWC010000760.1, on the reverse strand, counting down.
CGGCGGGTTACTTTGAAAACGGGTTTGTCGGGGCAACGCGGGTCCGAGAGATGAGCCTGCGGGGTGATCGCGATTGAGTGGCTAGTTCCCGTCGCCGATGACAATGAACCCCGCCCAGTAGAATGGATGATTGAATTTTTTATTGGCCATCAACTGCAAGGCGGCTTGTCTGAGGGCTTCGCTCTTGGTGGCGCCGCTTTTCAGTTGACGGTGAAATTCGAGCATGAGTTCTCTGGTGCTTGAAGATTCAACTTTCCATTGACTGACTACGGTGGTCGGACAACCGGCGACAAAGAGCGCCCAGCTGAGACCAATGACCCCTTCGCCGGCGCCGATTTTGCCGCGCGCGGTTTCGCAAGCCGACAGCACTGCAAGGTCTGCTTGTAAATCCATCTGCATCATCTCCCATCCTTCAAGCAATCCGTCTTCTTTGGCCTCATTACCCTGCGCCAGCACGACATGCGAGTACATCGGGCTGGTATTGTTGATGACGCCATGGGTAGCCAATTGCAGGATGTGATAACGATTGGCTTCAGCCTTCAATCTCTCTTCGCGCGCTTCGCTTCCGACATAGACTTTGCTCGATTTTGCCCCATAAACCTGGGCGAGTTCTTTAACCAGACGTTCAGCATCGGGCAACGGTTCAAAGCTCGTGCCCATTAAGATATTTTTTGAGCGCAAGACCGTTGACCCGGCGAGTTTGGGATTGCCCATTGCCAGAAGTGAAGCCGCCGATTTGACTTTGTGAGCTTTGGCAATCTCTCTGAGCACGGTTAGCGAAGGCGCATAAGAGATAGCGGCAGATTGAATGAGAAATCGGCCATCGGGTGAACGCAGGGCCTGAAATGGAGTTTCCCAAAGCACATCATCGGGAATGATAACGAGACGGGATTTGCCGCGTAACTGTTCGGCGGCCGGGGCGAGCAGCAGGTTGTACAGTTCGCCTGAAGATGCCCCATAGTCGAGGTCGTTATTGGCGATGCGTTGCGTGAGTTGCCGCACGCGCTCGGTCAATTCCTGGCGCTTGATGGTTAAAGGATAAAGCCGCAAAAGTGGCTCTGGTCGCCCTTTTGGGGTTTCCGAACCGGTCAAGACAAAGAGGAAGGTTTGATTATCGGCGACGGCAAATTCAAGCAGCGCGGTTTTTGAATCATTCAATAACTCGCCCGCCTGGTCAAGGGTTAGCGGTTGCGCCGCGCCGCGTTTGACTTTCAGCTCAGGGTGCGTGGTGTAGAGTTTCGCTTGAAATCCGGTTTGCGCAAATCGCGCCTGTTCAAGAGCGGTTTTTAATTCCTTGAGACGCGTTTGACTGGGTTGGGGGCGGGCGTTTTCTACTTGAATCCTG
>JBIOWC010000759.1:0-22720 GCA_044868105.1 Blastocatellia bacterium | reverse complement strand
GGCGCAGCACGGGTGCCTTCGCGGACGCGCTCCGGCTGCAACCGAAACGCTGGGAGGATGAAGCGATGCAAGACTTGCGTTATGGCCTACGAATGTTGCTGAAGAATCCGGGGCTGACGGCGGTGATTGTGTTGCTGTTGGCGCTGGGCATTGGCGTGAATGCGGGGGTCTTCACCGTGCTGAATGGGGCGATGCTGCGGGCGCGTGTGGACAAAGACCCGGAGAGCTTTGTGCACCTCGCGCCACAATATACCGGGCAATTTGAGCAAGTGGGGCTGGACGGCGCGCTTTCCCTGACGGATTACCAGGCCTTACAAAAAAGCGTGCGGTCGCTTGGCGAGCTAGCGGGTTGGGCCATTGCGCGCGTGAAGTTGGGGGATGAGGAGCAGACGCAGATGGCTTTGCTGGTGACCCCCGATTTCTTTTCCGTGTACGGACTCCAACAACCAAAGCTGGGGCGTTTATTCCTCGCCGATGAATGTGTCGCGCCGGGGAGTGCGCCGGTCGTGATCCTCAGCGAAGAAATTTGGCGGCATCGGTTTGGCGCTGATCCGCAGATCATCGGCACGACGATCAAGCTCAGTCGGCAACCGTTCACGGTGGTAGGCATCACACCCGCGCGCTTTTCAGGGCGGCTCAGAGGGTTGGGCATTTGGCTGCCCTATACCATGCAGCCGCAACTCTTTGGTGGGAAAAATCTGTTTCAGGAACCAGACACCCAATGGTTGAGTGTGGATGGGCGAATGCAGCCCGATCAATCACCGGTCGCCGTAAGAGCCGAATTGGAATTATTCGCCCGACAGCAGGATCAACTTCATCCGGGACGCCAGACCACGATGCAGTTGACCAACGGCTCACTCATTGAAGAACCGACTTTGCGCGCAAAACTCTTTTGGCTGCCCTGGTTGATTATGGGGGCGCTCTCGCTCGTGCTGCTGATTACCTGCGTGAACGTGACGCTGCTGTTGCTGGCGCGCGCCGCGGCACGCCAGCGCGAAATGGCGATTCGGCTGGCGCTCGGTGCCAGGTGGCCAAGATTGGTGCGCATGCTGTTGACCGAAAGTTTGATTCTCGCGGCCGTAGCCGGGGCCATCAGCGCGTGGCTGACCTATCAGATGCCGAGCCTCTTTGAAAAAACCTTTGTCGAAGCGCCCAACTATCCGTTGCAACCGGACTGGAAGGTGTTTGCCTATCTGGCGGGCCTGACCTTGTCAGCCGGTTGTCTGGCGGGGTTGGCTCCGGCGCTTGAATCTTTGCGGGTCAATCTTTCAGGGACACTGAATGGGAATGTCGCAATCTTCAGTGGCAGAAAGAAACGCTGGTCCGGCCGGGATTTATTGATCGGCGTGCAAGTCGCGCTGAGCGTCGTCTTGCTAGTCTTTGCCGGAATGTTCCTGCATGCACAATACACGATGTTCACAAGTGACCCGGGCTTTGAAACCCGGCAGGTGCTGATCGCTCCGCTACAAGCGGAGGCGGGTCGCTACACGAATGAATCCGCGGCCTCCTTCCATCAAACCTTAGCGCAGCGGGTGAGCGCCTTACCGGGCGTGCAAACGGTTTGTTATGCCAGCGCGCCGCCCGGTTCGGGCGGCGGCTTAGACGCAAATCTGATCGAAATCCGCTTGCCGGGACAAGCGCAAGGCAGTGGGAGATTGACCGGTATCAATGTTGTCTCGGCGGATTTCTTTGCGACTTTTCGTATCCCGCTGCTGGCTGGCCGCACCTTCCTTGCCACCCGCGCCGCTGCCCCAGACAGGCTCGCGGAAGCCATCGTCTCAGAATCCTTCGCGCACAAATTTTGGGGTGACGAAGAAGCGCTCGGCAAAGTGATCGTGGATGCGAGTGGCGAGGAGATGCAAATCGTCGGCATCGTGCGAGACACCAAATCAGGCTTTGGTGCGAGCGAAGGCCCGCAATTGTACCGTCGTTTCGATCCCCGGTTTATCGGGACTTCGATAATGATTCGTTTTGTTGGCGAATCTCATCAACTCAGTGAGGTGGTCAGAAATACGGTGCGGGATTTAGATCAGGAAATGATCGTCGCCCCGCAAACGCTCCGGTCAAAATTGGACGAACTGGCGGCTCGCTTCTGGGTCGCAGTCCGGCTGATTCTCCTACTGGGTTTGCTTGCTCTGCTGATCGCCATCATCGGTATTTATGGCGTCGTCGCTTTTGCCGTCAACCGGCGCACCAAAGAGATGGGGATTCGTCTGGCGCTGGGCGCAACGAAAGGTGACATCGTTCAGTTGGTGTTGCGCTCCAGCCTGAAGCCGATTCTCGCCGGGCTGGCCAGCGGACTTTTCCTGGCTGCCGCCGGATCGTATGTGATGGTGCAAGTATTGCGCGACTTGCCCATTGCGTTGGAACTGCGCGACCCCCTGGTCTATCTAGCAGTTTCGTTATTGCTGGCAGTGGCCGCAGTGGCCGCTATCTTCGGGCCCGCCTTGCGGGCCGCGAAGGCCGACCCCGTGCGAGCTTTGCGCCAGGAGTAGCACCGCAAGGCGAGGTCGAACATGACAGAGAAACCCAAAATAACTTTGCCCTGCCGGTTGATTCGCCTGATCGGGGTGCTGGTGCCGCGCCGCTTGCGCCTCGATTGGCGACAGGAATGGGAAGCCGAACTCAGCTACCGCGAACGGTTGTTGGCGGAGTGGGACAAGCTTGATTGGCAAAACCGAGTTGATTTGTCGCGCCGCTCGCTCGGCGCCTTTCGCGATGCGCTCGTTTTACAACCCCGGAGATTGGAGGACGACATGTTTCAAGACCTACAGTTTGGTTTCAGAATGCTGCTTAAAAATAAAGGCTTCACGGTGGTTGCAGTGCTTTCGCTGGCTCTGGGAATCGGCGGCAATGCCGCGATGTTCAGCCTCGTTAATCGCGTCTTGATTCAACCCTTGCCTTACGCGAAATCTGACGAACTCGTCCGCGTAACCGAAGCCTATCCGAAAGGCGCCATCGCCGCTTTGCAAGAACGCAGTCAGACCATGGAGATTGCCGCCTATACCACCGATGCAGAGTTCAGCCTCACCGGGCAAGGCGAAGCAATGCGCTTGCTCGGCAGCCGGGTTTCGGCAAATCTTTTTACGCTGCTCGGCGCAGATGCCAAACTCGGGCGCACCTTTTCAACCGGCGAAAACCTGCCGACGCGCGACGGCGTCATCATTCTCAGTCAGACGCTGTGGCAGAACAAATTTGGCAGCGACCCGCAAATCCTTGGTCGCCTGCTGGTGATTGACGGAGTCGCGCGGCAAGTCGTGGGCATCATGCCCGGGGAATTTGATTTTCCTTCTCCCAAGGTGCAGGTGTGGATGCCGGCGCGCTTCGATTCGCGTGATCGCGGTGAGTATTGGGAGTTCGATTGGATGCCGGTGATTGCGCGCCGGCATACAGGCGTGCCGCTAGCCCAGGCGCAGAGTGAACTGCACACCTTGATTGCCGGTATTATCCCGCTCTTTCCTTACGCGGTGGCCGCTGATTGGAATGCGAAATCAACCCTCGTACCCTTGCAAGAAGATTTGACTCGTGAACTGCGCGGCAAATTGCTCTTGCTGCTTGCGGCGGTCATTTGTGTGCTGCTGATTGCCTGCACCAATGTCGCGAGCCTGTTATTAGCCAGGGTCGCCGCGCGGCAAAGAGAGATGGCGGTGCGCGCCGCCTTAGGGGCTGGGCGCGGACGTATCATGCGCCAGCTCTTGACCGAAAGCCTGTTGCTGGCCGGTCTAGGGGGCGGGCTGGGGCTGGCTCTGGCGACCAGCAGTCTGTCGGTCTTGAAGTCCGTGCTGCCGTCGGACAACGCCTTGCTAGCTTCAGCGAGTATCGATTGGCAGGTCTTGGCTTTTGTGACCGGGCTGGCAATTGTGACCGGGCTGGCCTTTGGGTTAGGGCCGGCCTGGAGCGCCGCGCGCCTGGATTTATCAACCGCGCTCAAGTCTCGTGGCGGGCAAGCCGCAGGGCTGGCGAGTGCGCGCCTGCGCAATCTGTTGATTGTCGGTGAAGTCACGCTGGCGGTGGCGCTCGTTATCGGTGCGGGTCTGTTGATTAAAAGTCTCTGGCTCTTGAGCCAGGAGAATCCCGGCTTTCAGGCTGAGCACCTGCTGACCATGCGGGTTTATCCGCCGCCCTCGCCCGTGCAGGAACGTGCGACATACCTGGCGCTGTATGACGAGTTGGTGCGCCGCGCGCGCCGCTTGAATGGCGTGTCTGAAGTCGCGGCTGCAAATACCACCCCGCTGGCCAGCGACCAACCCATTCTGCCGGTCGAGTTGGAAGGGCATCTATTTATTCCCGGTGAACAGGAGGTTCCTTTGTTGTGGGCCGGAGCCGTCACACCAGACTACTTCAATACCTTACACATTCCGCTGCTTAGCGGCCGATGGTTTACGGAAGCCGATTCGGAAAAATCTGCAGGCGTGGTGCTGGTGAGCGCCGAGACCGCCAAACGTTACTGGCCGGGTGAAGACGCGGTTGGCAAGCACCTGCGCGTGGTCTGGGAACAAGATTCGCGAACGGTCATTGGGGTAGTCGGGGAGGTCCGCCAATATAACCTGGCGGGTAAATCGCCGGAATGGATCAACGGCGCTTTTTATATGCCTTACCGGCAATCAACCAATCTGAACCGCCAATTGCCGACCAGCATGACTTTAATTCTGCGCACCACAGGGAAGGTGTCGCAGGTGGTGAGTGACTTGCAAAGCCTGATGGGGAGCGTGAATCCGGACTTGCCGGTCAGTGAGGTTGATCCGTTGGAAGCCGCCGTTACCGCATCGGTCTCGCCGTGGCGTTCCTTGATGTGGCTCTTTATCAGCTTCGGCGCTGTCGCCTTACTGTTGGCGGCTATCGGTGCCTACGGGGTGGTTTCTTATGCTACATCGCAACGAACCTACGAGATTGGTGTGCGCATGGCGTTTGGGGCAACGCCGCGCCGCATCTTCGGGTTGGTGCTCAGTCAAAGTTGCAAACTTGTGTTAACCGGCCTGGGGTTAGGGATGTTGGGTTCGTTGGCGCTGACCCGTTTGATGGCCGGCTTTCTTTACGGCGTCACGGCCACCGACCCGTTAACCTTTATCGGGGTCGGCCTGCTGATCGTGGCCGTCGCCTTGCTGGCCGGCTACGTTCCGGCACGCCGCGCCGCCCGCGTTGATCCGCTCGTTGCCTTACAACACGAATGAAAGGCTGGTGGATTTTAGCTTTTGGCTTTTGGCTTAACGGTGAGCGGATTTGGCAAAAGCGAGGCAAGCGTGAAACCACATTTATGGCTGATTCACTTGCTTGGTGTTCTGGTGCCGCGAAGGCTTCGTTTGGACTGGCGCCAGGAATGGGAAGCCGAACTGCGTTATCGTGAATTGCTGCTTACTGAGTGGGACAGGCTCAACTGGAAAACCAAGATTGATCTGCTGCGGCGCAGCCTCGGCGCGTTTGCCGATGCGTTGCTCCTGCAACCTCAGAGATTGGAGGACGACATGTTTCAAGACCTGAAATTTGGCGTGCGAATGTTGCTCAAGCACAAAGGTTTTACCGCCGTCGCCGTGCTCTCCTTAGCGCTGGGCATTGGCGCCAACACCGCATTATTCAGTGTGGTGGATGCGGTGTTGCTGAGGACTCTGCCGGTCGCCGAGCCGGAACGCCTGGTGCTGTTTGAATGGCAGGCCGGCCTGTCGTTTAGAACCAATGGCATGAGCGGTACATCCTACGTGCCTGGGCCACCAGACCTAAAAGGACTTTCGCTGTTTCGCTACGAGGTTTTTGAAAAGATGCGTCAGGCGCGCGCGGCTACGCCTGACAGCCCGCTCAGCGATTTCTTTGCCTTCGCGCCAATCCGAGAATTGACAGTCGTGGTAGGCGATCATGCCGAGGTCATCAACGGGCAAGCCGTGTCCGGCGGTTATTACGCCGGCCTTGGAGTGCAACCGAGCTTGGGGCGCGGCATCACTGACGAAGATGACCGGCCGGGTGCCGCGCCGGTGGTCGTACTCAGCCATCAATTTTGGCAGGAGCGGTTCGGGGCTAATCCCGCCGTCATCGGTCAGCCGCTCATACTCAATAAAATATCTTTCACCATCATCGGCGTGACCCCACCCGTCTTCAGCGATATATCGCAGGTGGATTATCACTCCGTCGTCACCGTCCCGTTTGCCTGCGAGCCGTTGATGCGGGGCGAGCACAGCCGATTGGGCACGGCGAAGGAATCTGGCGTCTGGTGGCTGAATTTGATGGGACGGCTCAAATCGGGCGCCACCTACGAACAGGCGCGCGACAGCTTGAACGGCGCTTTCCAAGCCGCCGCCTTGGAGGTCATGCCGCCACCGCGCAAAGCCAATGACCCGGCCGAGCTCGAACCCCAAGATTATCCACGTCTGGTCGCAGAGTCCGGCAGTCGTGGGATGCTGGACAGACGCAAACGTTATTCATCCACCATCTATGGGCTGTTTCTCATTGTTGCGCTCGTGCTGGTTATTGCCTGTGCCAACGTCGCCAACCTGCTGCTGGCGCGCGCCGCCTTGCGCGGCGCCGAGATCAATGTGCGGCTGGCGGTCGGCGCGGGGCGCTGGCGACTTATTCGGCAATTGCTGACCGAAAGTGTGCTGCTCGCCGCCTTGGGTGGCGCGGTCGGGGTGCTCTTCGCCTTCTGGGGTAAGAGCGCACTTCTGGTGCTGACCGACAAAGACACGGGCATCTTGCCTAACGGCGTTGACCTCAGTCTGAATTGGCGAGTGCTGGCTTTTACCATGACGATCTCGCTCTTGACCGGCGTGTTGTTTGGACTGGCACCCGCGTGGCGCACGACGAGCCTGGATTTGACGACCACCCTCAAACAGAGCCGCCGCACGACGGGCGTTGTGTCGCGACTCAGCAAAGGATTAGTCATCGGGCAGGTGGCGATGTCCTTGCTGCTGTTGATCGGTGCAGGTTTGTTTATCCGCACGCTCTACAATCTGCAACACGTCAATTTGGGCTTCAATCAGGAGAACCTCTTGCTCTTCCGGTTGCAGCCGCAGCAGAGCGGGTACAAAGACGAACGGTTGATGCAGTTCTATCAGCAACTCTTGGCGCAGTTGGATAACCTGCCGGGGGTGCGCGCGGCGACCTTCGGGCGCATCCCGCTCATCGCCAATGATAACTGGACCAGTGACGTCCTGCTGCCTGGCGAGACGGAAGCGACTGCCGGGGGAAAGCACATCGTCAATCGGCAGATGGCGCGCGAGAATTATTTTGCGACCCTGGAAATCCCGCTGCTGCGCGGGCGCGACCTCACGGCGCAAGATGACCAGCGCGCGCCCAAAGTCGGCATCGTCAATCAAACTTTCGCGCACAAGTTTTTCCCCAACCAAGAGGTGCTCGGTCAGCGTATCACGGTGAGCAAACGCGAGGTCGAGATCATTGGGGTGGTTGCCGATACCAAATACATGAACCAGCGCGAAGAACTCAAACCCCTGCTCTACACGCCTTGGCAACAAGAGGGCGAGACGGTCGGCGAAATGTATTTTGCTCTGCGTACCGAGGGTGAACCGACGGCGCTGGTGAATGCGGTTCGCCAAATCGTTCGCGAGATGGATAACAATTTGCCAGTCACGGAAATTACCACTCAGGAAGTCCGCGCCGAGCAAACGCTGGGACAGGAACGGCTCTACGCGCGTTTGCTCAGTTTCTTTGGCGGACTGGCGCTGCTGTTGGCAGCCATCGGTCTATCGGGTGTGCTGGCTTATTCGGTCGCCCAACGTAAAAACGAAATTGGCATCCGCATGGCGCTGGGCGCGCAAGTGACCGATGTTTTGCGGTTGGTAATTTGGCAGGGCATGAAACTGGTGCTTTTGGGACTGGCGGTCGGAGGGCTTGGCGCTTATGGACTCAAGCGACTGCTGGCCAGTCAGTATTTCGGCGAAGATGCCTGGCAGCGGGAACTCGCCGATCAGCTTTACGGAATCAGTGGGAATGAGCCGATAACTTTCTCACTCATCGCCGGACTGCTGGCGTTGGTGGCATTAGTAGCCTGCTGGTGGCCGGCGCATCGAGCCGCGCAGGTAGACCCGCTGGAAGCTTTGCGCCACGAATGAAGCGCTTTTGGATTTTAGATTGTGGATTTTGGGTTGATGGCGAACAGCGATAACAAAAGCCGGGGATTAATGAAGCTGCACCTGTGGTTGATTCACCTGATCGGGGTGCTGGTGCCGCGTCGTTTGCGCCTCGATTGGCGACAGGAATGGGAAGCCGAGTTGCGTTATCGGGAACGGTTGCTCGAAGAATGGGACAACCTGAACTGGAAAACCAAACTCGATTTACTGCGCCGCAGCCTGGGTGCGTTCTCGGATGCGCTCGTTTTGCAGCCGCAAAGATTGGAGGATGAGATGTTTCAAGACCTGCGTTTTGCCTTACGAACCTTAATCAAACAACCCGGCTTCATGTTGATTGTGGTCATCACACTCAGCTTAGGCATTGGCGCCAACACGGCGATTTTCAGCGTCATCAGCACGGTGCTTCTCAAACCCTTACCTTATAAAGAGCCCGACAGAATCGTCGCTCTCAGCTCCTACAATCCGCAAAAAGGTGAAGAGCGTTTCGGAGTATCCCCGGCGGATTTTCTTGACTGGCAGGCACAGAGCCAGAGCTTTGAAAATCTAGCGATCTATACTTTCGGCACGGTCAGCTTCAAGGATAGTGACCATCCCGAGGAGATTCCGTCGGCGCGCGTCTCGCCCAATTTTTTTCAAACCCTCGGCGTTCAACCACTGATGGGGCGTAGCTTCAGCGAAGAAGAAGGCACGGTGAGCGGGGCGGACGCCCTGATGCTGAGCTATCAAACCTGGCAACGCCGATTCAATAGCGATCCGGCAATTATCGGACAGGTCATCAATACCGGAGGAAAGCCTTCGACTGTTGTCGGTGTGATGCCACCGGATTTCAAATTTCCTGCTTATGCAGAGGTGTGGAAACCGCTGGAGCGCGATACGAGCGAGATGCAATACCGGGCGTCGCGCTATATGCAAGTCATCGGGCGCCTGAAACCCGACGCGTCAGTCGTCGCAGCGCACGCCGAGATGAATACGATTGCCGCGAACCTCGCCACGCAGTATCCCAAAGACAATCAAGGATGGATAGTTTATCTCGCTTCGCTGCGCGATCATCTGGTGCGCGACACGCGTCTGGCCTTGTTGATTTTGATGGGCGCGGTCGCTTTGGTGCTATTGATTGCTTGCGCCAATGTCGCGAACTTACAACTGGCGCGCGCCGCTTCGCGCAGAAAAGAGATGGCCATACGCCTGGCGCTGGGCGCTGGGCGCTGGCGACTGATGCGGCAGTTGATTGTTGAAAGCGTCTTGCTTGCGGTTATCGCCGGCGTTGGCGGACTCATGCTGGCGGCGTGGGGCGTGAAAGCCTTGCTGGCGCTTATCCCTGAATACAGCGTCTATAAATTTTCAGGTGAGATTGGCATTGACACGACGGTGATGGGGTTCACGTTGCTGGTGTCCCTGGTAACCGGAATTCTTTTTGGCTTGGTTCCGGCCTGGCAATCGTCAAGCCCGGATGTCAACCCGTGGCTCAAAGAGAGCGGGCGCAGCAGCCAAAGTCGGCAAAACCGTTTGACCCGCAACACCCTGGTGATTGCCGAAATTACGCTGGCTTTGATTCTACTCATTGGCGCCGGGCTGTTACTCAATAGCTTCTTGCGTCTGCAACGCGTTGACCTGGGCTATGACCCCAAAGGCTTGCTGACCATGTGGATTACGCCGCCCAAAGAGATGTATCCGGACAACCAAAGCCGTGCCCGATACTTTCGCCAGATGCTTGATGAAGTTGAGCGCGTGCCGGGTGTTGAGATGGTCACCCTGACCTCTAGCATCCCCTTTGGCAACATCGGCTTCCCCTTCAACATTGAAGGCCGGCCGCTACCTGACGGAGATGCCAATGCGCGCTACAGCGCCATCGCCCCGAACTATTTCAAGGTTCTCAAAACCCCGTTGCTTGCCGGACGCGAATTCGATGACCGCGACACGGCTGAGTCACCCGGCGTTATCCTCATCAATGAAGCGATGGCGCACCGCTATTTCGCCGATGAAGACCCAATTGGCAAAAAGCTTTCGCTCAATTACCTGAGTCGTAAGGTGGTCCGCGAAATCATTGGCGTGGTCAGCAATATCAAACAAACCGAACTCAACGAACCGGTCAAGCCGGAAATCTTCGTCACCTATAACCAGCTACCCTGGTTTAGTCAGGCGTTGGTGATACGCACGACGGCCGATATCGCGGGAATCAAAAACGCTGTGCAGCGCGCGGTCTGGACGGTTGATGCCAATCAGCCGGTATCCAAAGGGAGAACGATTGAAGAAGATTTGAGCGAAAGCCTTGCTTCGCCGCGTCTCTACACAGTTTTGCTGGGCACGTTTGCGGCTCTCGCCTTGGTGCTGGCGATTATCGGAATTTATGGCGTGATGGCTTACGCGGTGGCCGAGCGCACGCCGGAAATCGGCATTCGCCGGGCGCTCGGCGCGCCGACCGAGGCCATCTTAAAGCTGGTCATCGGGCAGGGAATGAAGCTGGTGCTCATCGGCATGACGATTGGCATGTTGGCCTCCTGGGGAATGATGCGCTTGCTGAATAATCTCTTATTTGGCGTGAGCGCCACCGACCCGCTGACCTTTGCGCTGGTTGGCGTGGTGCTCGCGCTGACCGCGCTACTGGCTTGTTACGTGCCGGCGCGCCAGGCGACCAAAGTTGATCCGCTCACGGCGCTGCGCAAGGTATGAAACGATTGTGGATTTTAGATTTGGATTTAGGTGAACCCCTCTATTAAAAAAGAGAATAACCTGAGACTGCATCTACGACTGATTCAATTAATCGGGGTGCTGGTGCCGCGCCGTTTGCGTTTGGACTGGCGACAAGAGTGGGAAGCCGAGTTGCGTTATCGGGAAACCTTGCTTGCCGAATGGGACAAATTGGATTGGCGAAACAAAGTGGATTTATTTCGCCGCAGCCTGGGCGCCTGTAGCGATGCGCTCGTTTTACAGCCGCAAAGATTGGAGGATGATATGTTTCAAGATCTGCGTTATGGCGTGCGAATGTTGTTGAAAAAACCCGGTCTCACAGCCGTGATTGTATTTACGCTGGCGCTCGGCATTGGCGCCAACGCGGCGCTCTTTTCCGTCGTCAATGGCGTCTTGCTCAACCCCTTGCCCTACCCGCAGCCCGAGCAGTTGATCACCCTGCACCAGAGCAAGCCGAATTTCTCTGCCGGCGCGATTCCCTATCCGAATTTTCGCGACTGGCAAAAAGAGAATCAGAGCTTTTCTGCGATGGCGATATCGCGGGGCGCGAGTTTCAGCCTGATTGGCACGGGCGAAGCCGAACAGGTAGATGGGCGGTGGGTCTCTGCGCAGTTCTTTTCCGTCCTCGGTGTCGAGCCCGTCCTGGGGCGCAACTTCGCGCCCGGCGAGGATGAACGTGGGGTTGCTCCTGTGGTGCTGATTAGCGCAGAGCTTTGGCAGCGCAAGTTCGCCGCCGCCCCGGAAGTCATCAACCAAAGCCTGACCCTCGATGATAAAACCTACTCCATCGTCGGTGTGCTGCCGGCGAGTTTCACCCTCTATCGCGGCACAGACGTTTATGTACCCATCGGCCAGTGGGAAACGCCTGCGTTAAAGAATCGGAGTGCGGCGTTGGGGCTTCATGGCATTGGCCGGCTCAAACCCGATGTATCACTGGCGCAGGCGCAAGCCGATATGAGCGGCGTGATGCAGCGTCTGGCAGAGACTTATCCGGATGCCAATCGGGGCAACGGCGCGGCGCTCATTCCGCTCAAGGAACGCTTGGTTGGCGGCGTTGGGCCGATTCTCTGGATATTGCTTGGGGCGGTCGGATTTGTGCTCGCCGTCGCCTGCGTCAATGTCGGCAATCTGCTGCTCGCGCGCTCGACCTCCAGAACTCAGGAATTTGCCATTCGTGCGGCGCTCGGCGCCGGCCGCTGGCGTCTGCTCCGGCAACTTCTGACCGAGAGCCTGCTGCTGGCTTTGACGGGCGGATTGCTGGGGTTAGTGGTTGCCGGCTGGGGGACGAAGGTGGCGCTTGCGGCGTTGCCCACGACGCTGCCGCGCGCCGCTGAAATCGGGCTTGATATTCGCGTCCTGCTCTTCACCCTGGCTATTTCAGTGCTCACGGGAGTGCTGTCCGGGCTGGCTCCGGCATTGAAGTTTCGTCAATGGCGATTATCGGAAACCCTGAAAGAAGGCGGGCGCGGCGCCAGTGGTGGACGCCATCGCGCGCAAAGCATTCTGGTCGCCGTGGAGATGGCCCTGGCGCTCGTCCTGCTCATTGGCGCAGGCCTTATGATTCGCAGCCTGACGGCGCTCTGGAGCGTTGATCCGGGGTTTCGCGCCGACAACGTGTTGACCTTCAGCCTCAGTCTTCCGCCGGCCATGCGACAGGCAAGCCCTGAGGCGGCGCGCGCCAACCTGCGCGACCTCAGCGCCCGCTTGAGCGCGATGCCGGGCGTACAGGCGGCCTCCTTTTCTGTCGGCGCAGCGCCCCTCCAGGGCGAAGACGATCTGTTCTTCTGGCTTGATGACCAACCCAAGCCTGCCAGCACCAGCGAGATGCAGATGGCGCTCGTCTACAGAGTCGAACCCGGCTATCTGACCGCCATGGGCATCCCCCTTAAACAGGGGCGCTTTTTCACCGACCAGGATGATGAACGCGCTCAGCCTGTGGTCGTCATTGATGAGGCTTTCGCCAATAAATATTTCCCCAATGCCGACCCCCTTGGTAAGCGCATCAATCTGGGAGACGCTAGAGGCGCTTTACAGATTATCGGCGTGGTCGGGCATGTAAAGCAGTGGAGTCTCAATGCGGATGACCAACAATCGCTCCAGGCACAGCTTTATGAACCCTTCAGACAGCAATCCGGGAGCCCTTCGGGCGTCGGCGTGGTGATGCGCACCGAAGGGGCCGGCGGCGCTAATGGCACAGCGCTTTTTGAGAGCATTCGCAAGGTTGTTCAAAACCAGAACAGCCAGAATGTGGTCTCCGGCGCGCAGACCTTAAATGAAGCAATCGCCGAATCGCTCGCCCGTCAGCGCTTTTCAATGATTGTGCTCAACACCTTCGCAGCGGTGGCGCTGCTGCTGGCCAGCATTGGTCTTTATGGCGTCGTTTCCTATCTCGTAAGTCAACGCACCCATGAATTCGGTATCCGCGTGGCGCTCGGCGCCGGCCGCACGGATGTCTTGCGCCTGGTCCTCAATCACGGGTTGAAGATGGCCTTTAGCGGACTGCTGCTGGGGTTGGTTGCGGCGCTCGGTTTGACACGCCTGCTCGCAGAACTGCTCTACGGCGTGAGCGCTACGGATCCGGCGACCTTCGCCGTTATTGCCCTGGTGCTGATGGTCGTGGCGCTACTGGCTTGCTTTGTACCGGCCTGGCGGGCGACGCGAATTGATCCGCTGGTGGCGCTGCGCTACGAATGACACGATTTTAGATTTTAGATTTTAGATTTTAGATTTTGGATTGAGGGGCGTTGAGCTATGCAATTAGCAAGCTGAAATTCCGCGTTTTGCCTGGTTACGCATAGGCGAGGTGCCATTTGGAAATTGGGCAGGGGAAGGACGATGAAGGCCATTGAGAGAGCCGAGCGAATGAAAGCGCATCTGTGGTTGATTCGCCTCATTGGGGTGATAGTGCCGCGCCGCTTGCGCCTCGATTGGCGACAGGAGTGGGAAGCCGAGTTGCGCTATCGCGAACTGCTGCTCGAAGAGTGGGACAAATTGGATTGGCGTAACAAAGTGGATTTGTTGCGGCGCAGTTTGGGCGCCTGCAGGGATGCTTTACTTTTACAACCCCGGAGATTGGAGGATGACATGTTTCAAGACCTGAAATTCGGCGCGCGAATGTTGCTCAAAACTCGCGGTTTTACCTTAGCCGCGATTTTATCTTTGACCATTGGCATTGGCGCGACGAGCGCCATCTTCAGCGTGGTCAATGGCGTGTTGCTCAAACCGCTGCCTTACCGGGAACCGGAAAAGCTGATTTATTTGTGGCACAACAAAGCGACAATCGGCATGCGGGTGCCGGTTTCGGGCGGCAATGTGCAGGTTTGGCGCGAGCAAGCCGAGTCGTTTGAAGGGGTCGCTGCCTATGCGCAAACCTCGCCGGTTATTACAGGCGAAGCCGAACCGGAACAATTGGAAGGCGCGCGTGTCAGTTACAATCTGCTGCCCTTGCTCGGTTATCAACCGCTGCTCGGTCGCGGCTTTCTGCCCGAAGAAAATAAACCCGGAAATGAAAAGGTCATCCTCCTCAGCTATAAACTCTGGCAGCGGCGATTCGGTGGTGACGACGCGATTGTCGGACGTTCAATCACCTTGAATCACACCAATCAATACACCGTGGTTGGGGTGATGCCGCCCGAAGTCAGCTTTCCCGGACAAAGCGAGTTGTGGATACCCGAAACCACTGTAGCGGCGCTCAGACATGACATGCGCGGGCTGAGCGTGCTGGCGCGGCTCAAACCCGGCGTCACCGTCGAGATGGCGCGCAGTGAAATTGACGCGATTCATCATGGGCTGCAAGAGCAACGCGCCGAAGATTACAAAGACTGGGCGGTCGAAATGCAACCGCTGCATGACTTTGTTGTCGGCAAAGTCCGTAACGCGTTGCTGGTGTTGCTGGGCGCTGTCGGTTTGGTGCTCTTGATTGCCTGCGCCAATGTCGCCAACCTCTTGCTGGCGCGCGCCACCCGCAGACAAAAGGAGATGGCTTTGCGTTCGGCGCTCGGCGCCAGCCGTTTTCGTTTGATTCGACAACTGCTCACCGAAAGCACCTTGCTGGCGCTTGCTGGCGGCGCGGGCGGCGCCTTGTTGACGCAACTCCTCGTCAAGGGGTTAATCGCCCTCAATCCGCCGGACGTGCCGCGACTGGCGCAAGTCACTATTGATGGACGCGTCTTTGCCTTCATGTTTTTGACGACGCTTCTGGTCGGCTTGATTTTCGGACTCGCGCCGGCGCTGCACACGTCCAAACCCGATTTGAACAACGCCCTCAAAGAAGGGGCTGCATCAACCAGTGGTCGCAGCGGCTGGCTGCGTCGCTTCGGATTGCGCGACGTGATTGTGGTGGCGCAGACGGCGCTGGCGATTGTTCTGTTGGTCGGCGCCGGGCTACTCATGAAAAGCTTCATCAAACTGCGGCAGGTCGAATTGGGATTTACGCCCGCAAATGTCATTACGTTGACCCTTTCGCCGCCCTTCAATCGCTTTCCCAAAGAGTACAAGATGAGCAATTACTATCGGCAGATGTTGGATTCGTTGAACGAGATGCCGGGCGTCGAAGCGGTCGCCGCCATGACGACCGCGCCGACCGCCGGAGCCTTTATGAGTTCTCCGATTCTTATTGCCGGACAAGCTGCGCCGGCCGCCCCCGACGCGCAACGCGCCTTTGTGTCGGTGGTGAGCGCCGATTATTTTCGCACCATTGGTAATCCCTTAAAGCAAGGACGACTGTTTACCGAAGCCGATGATGAAAGCGCCCCCCGGGTTGCGATTATTAACGAAACCTTGGCGCGAACCTATTTCGCAGGCGTCAATCCACTGGGGCAGCGTATTGCGCTCAGCGGAGAGAAGGACAACTGGATAGAGATTGTCGGGGTGACCGCCGATGTCAAACAGTTCGCTTTGGAACAAGAGAACAAACCGAGCTTTTATCAACCCTACGGCCAAAAAGAGGTCGGATTTATGACCCTGGCGGTGCGCAGCACGGTTGACCCCGCGACGATGACGGCGGCGCTCAGAAGTCGAATTCTGGAGGTTGATAAATTCACTGCCATTACCCGCGTCCGCACCCTGGAAGAGCTGGTTTCCGCGACGGTCGCGCAACCGCGTTTTTATCTGTTCCTGCTGGCGCTCTTTGCCGTCATTGCCCTGGTGCTTGCGGCGCTCGGCACTTACGGATTGATGGCCTATACGGTCAGCCAACGCGCCCATGAGATTGGCATCCGGCTGGCGCTCGGCGCCCAGGCGAAACGCATTCTCGGTTTGGTGGTCGGGCAGGGAATGAGGCTCATCTTCGTTGGCGTCGTCATCGGTCTGGCGAGCGCTTTCGCATTGACGCGATTGATGGCGGATTTGCTGTTTGGCGTAAGCGCCACGGACCCCTGGGTTTTTGTGGTGATTGCTTTGACATTAACTGGCGTAGCGCTTCTGGCCATCCTGGTTCCGGCGCGCAAAGCGACGCGCATTGATCCGATGATTGCTTTGCGTCACGAGTGAAGCGATTGTGGATTTTAGACTTTAGATTTTAGCTTGAGCGGCTTTGAGATTTGCAAGCTGAAATTTGCGAGTAGGCGTGCCTATGAAGGTATCTGGCAAAAGAGAGCAGCAAATGAAAGCGCATCTCTGGTTGATTCGCTTAATCGGGGTGATGGTGCCGCGCCGCTTGCGCCTGGATTGGCGCCAGGAGTGGGAAGCCGAGTTGCGCTATCGCGAGATGCTCCTTGAGGACTGGAACAAACTCGACTGGAAAAATAGAGGTGATTTATTGCGGCGCAGCTTCGGCGCATTCGCCGATGCGTTGTTACTGCAACCCCACAGATTGGAGGACGACATGCTTCAAGACCTGCGTTTCGGTTTACGAATGTTACTAAAACACAAAATCTTTACGGCCGTTGCGGTACTCTCCCTAGCGCTTGGCATCGGGGCGAATACGGCGATCTTCAGTTTGCTGGATGCGGTGCTGCTCAAATCGCTTCCCGTACAAGAGCCCGACCGGTTGGTGTTCTTTGGTACAGGCGAAGCTGGAGGGCTGACGAATAATTTCCCGAACGGAAGCACGGACCTTTTTTCCTATCCTTTTTATCAAGCGGTGCGCGAGCAGAAGGAGAGCTTTTCTGAGGTCGGAGCGCTGCTCAGTTTGCCCTGGAGTGTGCATGGCAGAGTGAACACCAATGGAGCGAGCCAGGAAATGGAGCAGATGGATGTCCAACTGGTCTCCGGCACCTATTTCACAACCCTGGGTGTCAACGCCGGTTTGGGGCGCAGCTTGACGGAAGCGGATGATGAAACGCCCGGAGGTCACCCGGTTGCCGTTGTGAGCTACGCCTGGTGGGAACGCCATTTTAACGGTGACCCCACAGCCATCGGTAAAATCATCACCATAGACCAGACGGCTTACACCATCATTGGTGTCGCGCCCAAAGAATTTTTCGGCACGAAGGTCGGGGAAGCGCCCGATCTGTGGGTGCCGCTGGCGATGGAGGCACAGTTGCCCCCCGCGCATTGGAATGGACGAAGGGATAAAGAAGCTCAATCGCTCTATCTCATCGGCCGGCTAAAAACCGGCGTGAGTGCCGAGCAAGCTGGCGCTGCGGTGAATGTAATTTTTAAACAATCTCTGCAAGAGCGAGCGGGAGCCGAGCCTTCTGCCAAGCGATTACAGGATATTGAACAAGCGAAGATTGACCTGACGCCTGCGGGCAAGGGATTTTCGGAACTTCGTCGCGAATTTTCGCTCTCGCTGCAAGTGCTGATGGTGGTTGTCGCCATTGTGCTGGCTGTCGCTTGCGCCAATATTGCTAATCTGCTGCTCGCGCGAGCCGCCGCCCGACAAAAAGAGTTTGCTCTGCGTTTGGCGCTCGGCGCAGGACGCATACGTCTGATTCGACAACTCCTGACCGAAAGCCTGCTGCTTGCCGGCCTCGGCGGCATTGCCGGCATCGTCTTTGCCTGGTGGGGCAGCCGCTTGCTCGTTTTTATGGCCTCGGCCAGCGCCGAGCCCTTGCCATTAGATGTGACACCCAATCTTCGCATACTCGGTTTCACCCTGGTGGTCTCCCTGCTTTCGGCCGTCATCTTTGGCACCGCACCGGCCTTGCGGGCGTCGCGCATTGAACCCAACGCCTCGCTTAAAAGCGGGAGGGGCACCGTGATGTCGCAGAGCCCGCTCGGCAAAATGCTTGTGGTCGTACAAGTTGCGCTCTCGCTCGTGCTGCTGGTCGGTGCAGGTCTGTTTGTGCGCACGCTGATCAATCTGCAAAACCTACCCAGCGGATTCAATCAACACAACGTCTGGCTCTTTCGCCTGGACACCACGGCGACGGGTTACAAAGTTGAGCAGATGGCTCCTTTGTTGCGCGAGGTGGAAGAGCAGGTGAAAGCGGTGCCAGGCGTTCAGGCAGCTTCATTTGCATTTATGAGCTTCAATCAGGGTCAATGGACAAGTGCAATAGCCACTCGCGAGCCCACCCCGCCAGAAGGTCAAAATCGTGTAGTCAGGAACAATGTTGTCGGCAAGGACTATTTCGCCACCCTTGGCATTGCGCTCGTCCTGGGGCGAAACTTTAACGCCCAGGATACTGAAAAGACTCAGCCGGTCGCGGTAATTAGTGAAGTGATGGCCGAGCGCTTTTTTCCCGACCGCTCACCGCTTGGCCAGCGGTTTGGTCGAACCCTTGAAAAACCCGACCAGTTTGAAATCATCGGTGTGGTGAAAGACGCCAAGTATGGCAGCCTGACCGAACAGCCGCGCCCAATGGCGTATTATTTTTACGAACAACAGGGCGAAGTATTGAACAACTTCATCGTGCGGTTTTCCGGCGCGCCCGAAGCCCTCATCCCACAGGTTCGGCGAACGATTCAGGAAGTCAATCGCAACCTTCCGGTTGATGATGTCGTGAGTATGTCAGATCAAATCGGACGGTCGTTGGTGCAGCAAAAGCTGGTGGCGCGACTCGCCTCTTTCTTCGGGTTGCTGGCGCTGTTGCTTGCCTGTGTCGGGTTGTATGGAGTCTTGTCTTACACTGTGGCGCGGCGCACCAATGAAATCGGCATCCGGCAGGCGCTCGGCGCCCAAACCGGCGATGTGCTTTGGTTGGTGCTCAAAGAAGCGCTGGCGTTGGTGCTGACCGGAGTCGTTCTTGGACTTCTCACCTCACTTGCGGCTACGCAAACGGCAGCAACCTTGCTCTTTCAGTTGCAGCCGAACGATCCGCTGACGATTACGCTGGCAACCGTTTTGCTTATCACGGTCGCCGCTTTGGCCGGATTCCTGCCGGCGCGCCGCGCCGCCAAAGTTGACCCGCTCACGGCGCTACGTTGTGAATGAAAAGGAATGCGGAGCATGAAAATCGGTCTCTTGATTATGGTGATATGCGGGCTTGTGTTGGGGCAAAACGCTTCACCAAAACCGGACGCAAAAATAGAACCCCTGGAACTCGGTCGGCAGCTACTGCAGCGGGCCCAACAGGCGATGGGCGGCGCTGAAAAACTGGCTGCGATTAAAGACCTGACGCAAGCGGTGGAGTCGAGTGTGGCAACGACCACCGGACCGCTTAAGGGAAAGTATATCCGCCGTTTCATTATCCCCAACCATTTGCGAACGGAAGGGGAGTCGAAAATCGGCAAAACCATCATCTACACCAACGGAAAGTCTGGATGGCTGGTCAACAACGAGAGCTGGCTGCCGATTCCTGACGAGATGTTGACCCTGATCAAGGGAGAGTTATTTCGTCAACTCCCCATGCTTCTGCTTTCCGATAGGGATGCTTCGCGAACCGTTAAAGCGCTAGGCGACAACGCCGTCGAAATTACCACTAAGGATAGGCTGAAAGTTCGCATCGAGTTTGACCCCGGCACAGGGCTTCCGGCCAGGCACCTCTACAACGAGCCGATCTCTTACAGCCGTTCGCGCAAAGTGAGCGAAAGCTTTTCAGACTGGCGTGAGGCGAACGGCATCAAATTGCCATACCAAGCCGTGCGTCAGGCGGATGAAGAGACGTTGTCTATAGCGGCGGTTTCCGAATACCGCATCAACAGCGGGATGACTGTAGAGCAGTTAAGCAAACGACCCTGATGACAGCGAGGAATAATTAGTGAAACCCCACTTATACCTGATTCAGTTCATTGGCGTGCTGGTGCCGCGACGATTGCGCGCCGATTGGCGACAGGAGTGGGAAGCCGAACTGCGTTATCGGGAAACCTTGCTTGCCGAGTGGGACAAACTCGATTGGAAAAATAAATTGGATTTGCTGCGCCGCAGCCTGGGAGCGTTTTGGGATGCGCTGGTTTTACAACCCCGCAGATTGGAGGATGAAGCGATGCAGGATTTACGGTTCGGCATGCGAATGCTGGTCAAGCACAAGAGATTTACCGCAGTTGCCCTGCTCACGCTCGGCCTTGGCATCGGCGCATGCACGGCGATTTTCAGCGTTGTTCATGCCGTCTTACTCAAACCGCTTCCTTTTGCTGAACCGGAACGTTTGGTCGTGATGTGGAAAAAAGACACCGTGGCCTATAACCCGCTGGTCGAGATGGCCTTCGCTGAATTTACAGACTGGCAGCAGCAAAGCCAAAGCTTCGAGCGGATGGCGGTGATGCCGACGATTGTCCTGGGCGCGGGCTATATCGTCGCCGGGCGCGGCGAACCGTTTCAAGTTGAAAGCTCAAAAGTGAGCGGCGAATTCTTTCAGGTGCTGGGCGCCCAGGCGGCGCTCGGACGCACCTTCGATGAAAGCGATGATGTCTTGAAGGGCGCGAAGGTCGCCGTGCTTAGCGACGGGTTGTGGCGCTCGCATTTTAGCGCCGACCCGAACATCATCGGACAAACCGTTACCCTTACCGAAGAGCCGTTCACCATCATCGGAGTGCTGCCGCCGCAATTCGATTTTCCAAAAGGCGCAGAACTCTGGGTGCCGTTTCAAGCCGTCGCGCGTCCGCAATGGCTTACGAATCGAGGCGCGAGTTTTTTACAGGTCGTCGGTAAATTAAAAACCGGCGTCAGCCTCACGCAAGCCGAAGCCGAGTTGAATACGATTATTGCGCGAACAGCTCAGGAACACCCCGAAACCAAAGCCGAAGGGCAACAGGCCGTCATCAAGCCGCTCACCGACTATCTGTTCGGCAATGCGCGCCCGGCCTTGTGGGCCTTACTTGCGGCAACCGGATTGTTGCTGTTGATCGGCGCCGCCAATGTCGCGCACCTGTTGCTGGCGCAGGCTTCAGCGCGCCGTCGCGAATTTGCCGTGCGTGCGGCGCTTGGCGCCGGCCGCTGGCGTATCCTGCGGCAGTTGTTAAGCGAAAGCGCTTTGCTGTCGTTTGCCGGCGGCGCGCTCGGTGTAGCGCTCGCTTATTGGCTGGTTGAACTCTTGCTGTGGCTTGCGCCCGATGACCTTCCGCGCATTGGAACCGTCAGGGTCAATATCCTGGTGTTGTTATTCAGTCTGGCGGTGACCCTGGCGACGGCTGGATTGGCCGGACTTGCGCCCGCGCTGATGGTTTCGCGCTGCAATTTGAATGAAACGCTTAACGAAAGCAGCAACAAGTTAGCGACTGGGCGCACCGGGAAACGCTTGCGCGCTTCGTTGGTGGTGGCCGAGATTGCCATCACCTTAGTCCTGGCCGTCGGCGCCACCTTGATTTTGCGAAGTTTCTTGAATCTAAGCCGCGTGAGTTTAGGCTTCGACACGCGAAATGTGTTGACCATGCAACTCAGACTTTCGGGAGCCAAATATGCAACGCTTGAAGCGCGCCGCCGGTTTTACCGCGAACTGATCGAACGCCTGGAAGGGCAGCCCGGCGTCGTCGCCGCCAGCGCCGTACTGATGCGCCCCCTGGATGGCGAGGTCGGTTGGGAAACGCATTTTGCCTTGTCTGGTCAACCCCCCGACGCAATTGAAAAAAATCCGGTCGCCAATCTCGGCGTGGTCTCAGCTCACTACTTTCGCACCTTTGGCATTCCATTGATAGCCGGGCGCGAATTTAATGAATCTGACACAGGGGATGCGCCGCCCGTCACCATCATTAACGAGACAATGGCTAAACGACTCCTTGCGCCCGGGGTTGACCCCATTGGAGCGCGGATTAACCTTGAGCCGTCCGACCCGGATGAGCCCTGGCAGACTGTCGTTGGGGTTGTCGGTGATGTGCGACATCGTGAACTCAAAGATGGGCGCTATGGCATCTACCGTCCCAATACTCAGGCTCCGCATGGACTCAACCACTTTGCTGTGCGGACGACGGGCGATGCGGCAGCCTTCCTGCCTGTGTTCCGCCAAACCCTTGCTGAAGTTGATGCGTCGCAGGTCGCAACCCATGTTCTGACGCTTGATGAACAACGCGCCAAGCATCTGGCGCGCCCGCGTTTTAGCGCCTTGCTTCTGAATTGGCTTTCAGGGCTGGCGGTGTTACTGGCGAGCATCGGAATTTATGGAGTCGTCGCCTATTCGGTGGCGCAACGCACAGGGGAATTGGGGATTCGTCGGGCGCTCGGCGCGCAAACCAAAGATATTTGGCGCCTCATCGTCGGGGAGAATCTGAAACTCGTCGCTGCAGGCGTCGCCTGTGGGTTAGTTTGTGCGGCGGCGCTGATGCGACTGTTGGAAGGGTTGCTGTTTGAGGTGAGCGCCACCGACCCGTTGACATTTTTTTTGACTGCCCTTTTGCTCACCGGGGTTGCCTTGCTGGCTGCTTATTTACCGGCGCGGCGCGCCACCAGAGTTGACCCGATGGTGGCGCTCAGACACGAATGACACGATTTTAGATTTTAGATTTTAGATTTTGGATTGTGGATTACCGGTGAGCGCAGTTGAAGGTGAGGGTAGCGTGAAAGTGCATTTATGGTTGATTCGCTTAATCGGGGTGCTGGTGCCGCGCCGTTTGCGCCTCGATTGGCGCCAGGAGTGGGAAGCCGAGTTGCGCTATCGCGAACTGCTGCTTGAAGAGTGGGAGCGGCTCAATTGGAAAAATAA
>JBIOWC010000758.1:0-5106 GCA_044868105.1 Blastocatellia bacterium | reverse complement strand
GCGCGCCAGCTCTTCGAGGGCGTACGGTTTGAGCGGGTTGAAGCTGCAGTACGCGCGCAGGCGGTCTGGATATTGCGCGACCTGCCGCGCCGTCCAGTCGTTCTCGGCCTTCACGTGCTCGTATTCGTTTTCGACAGGAGCGCGGCTCGCCTTGCCCCAGGTGTACGCCATCGACAGCACGAGTGCGCGTCGAATGCCTGCTGAATCGAGGAATGCGATAAGGTCGCGCGCGTTAATGCCCGGTGAATCTGGTTTGCCCGTCACGAGAGCGCCGGCCGCCGGACTGAACAGGTGCTGGTGGTAGTCGATGGCCGGCGCCGGCTGAATCTTCGTCGCTGGCGCAGTCTGCGCCACGGGAAGGGTCGATAGAATCAAAACGATGGTACAAAGACTAACTCGCATAAGTTGAGGATCCATGCTGTGCAAGCAATCGGCGTCAGCTAACGTCTGAGTTGACCGGGCGGCGCGATTTCATTCAACCTTCGCCGCACTTTGCAACTTACAAAACACGCTTCCGCCGCTCCAGTCCAACGAGTTGTTAGGTGTTCTGTGGGATAACGCAGACCTCGATATCGCGGACAATGCCGCTTCCGAAACAAGCTCCCTCCGAGTTCCTTCCTAATCCACTGTCTCATTGATCTACTTGGCCAGGTCGCGGCGCTCGCCAGCCGCTAGGCGAAGATATGCCTTCGTCTTGTCTCTCGCGTTATCGAAAACTGAGACAACCCCCTGCCCGGCCACTTCAGCCAGGCTTCCCTGCAGCACCAAAAACGTGTTGCCCTGAATGTTGATGGCAATCGTCTCGGGATGCGCGGAGACGTACTGGAAGATCTCGTCCGTCCGTTCATCTCCCGTCTTTACGTCAACCTTCTGCACATGAGGGGTTACCGTTACCTGTGGCAGCACACATAGTCCCTCTGAGACCTTACCCAGAGGGCTGGTCGGGGTTGCCCAGTCGAGCCAGAAGCAACCAAGCGTGATGGCGCCGGCTGAATCGCCGGCCAGGACGCCGCCGCGTTTAAGCAAAGCCTTGAGCTCGCGTTCGACAAGTGTGCCGTGATACGTGTTGTCGAGTACACGGCTGGCACCGCCGGTGAGAAAGACGCCGTTTGCCGAACGGAGGATTTTGACGAACTCCTCGGAATTGGCAATCCGGCGATCACGCGTGTGTAAAAAGACGACCCGCTTTGCGCCGCGCGCCTTCAGGTGCTGGCTCACGGCAGCGACGTTGGGCGGCTGGGGTCCTGACGCGGGAAGGGCCGGAAGTGCGACGGAGGCGGTCGGAATGACGACGATCAGCGCGTCGGGCCCGCCGGCGAGCGCGATCAATCGGTCAACCAGGGCATCGGCTGGCTCTTTAGTAAAACCGCCGCCGCCCAGGATTACAGTTCCGGATGTCGGCCACCATGTTCTGGCGCGATTGGAAGATGGCGTGCTCTCCTGAGAGACCGAAACGGACGGTATCAGGACGATTATTATGAACATCAACTGTGCATATCGCATATTCCTTCCCGTCCTTTTCATCAGCAATTTGTGAGAACACCTAACGCCTGGCGTAACCGGGCCGCCGCCGAGTACTGGCAGGAATCATACAAAGGTTGCTTTGGTGGCTCCGGTTCACGCCTTAGTTAGGCGCTGCTGAGAAAGAGATGCTTCTTCTGTTATTCGCCTGTGCTTCGCATCTGCCGGTGGTATTCAGGCAAGCGCTCCGTTGTGTGCTCCACAACGCTAATTGGTGAATCAGTTCTCCATTCGTTTATCTCACTCTTGCGCTTATTGTCTGCGGATTGAACTCCCTCTATCGATGCCAGAGCTTTCGGGCGATCACTCCCCTCCATTTGCCGCCTAAACGGTGCGGAGACTACTGAAGTTAATAGTTTAAACGGCGTAGAAATTAATAGGGTCAACAACCTCAGGGGGAAAAAAACAAACAACATGAGCCAAAACAGGAGGAAGTCAGCAGAAGCTGTGAGGATTCCTTCACCTAGGACTTTCCAGGAATCGGACAGTTTTTGCGAAAGTGCAGTCGTCGGGGCGTTCTTGAATACGCGCTCCGAATAGCGGGCTATGAGCTGATTAAGTGCAGTATCAAATCTGGTATATAATCCGACCGAATTGGTGTAGAGCGCGCGTGTGACCACATCCAAATTAAACCCGCAGGACGCGCAAAACTTGCATTCTACAGGGTTCTCTTTTCCACAACTCGGACAAAACATGTTAAGTCTATCTCCTTAAATGAATTTCAATCTCCTTTACGCATCAGAGAGATTTTTGTTCAACACATTAGCAGCAAACGAATTGTTGCGGTAGTAAATACTCCATTGATTACCGTATCTGTAAAGCGCCTAACGCCTCGGTTGACCGGGCGCGCGGTGCCGACTGGCATTCATGCGAGTTTCGGTTTGCGCGCTTCGGTCCAACGACTGGTTCTATGAAAAGGGAAGTCAAGAACAAAATACACCTCATCTGGCTGTAAAGCATATTTTTTATTCCTGACAGCCAGCCCCGCGCTCAGTTTGGAGTTTCCGGCTTTCTTGATGGGCTTTCTTCCACACACACAGCCCATCATCATCAGGTTTGCAAGTCGCTGCAGCTTTTGGCTACTACTCAAGAGGCGTCAAGAAACCTTCTTTAGCAGTTTAATTTCTTTGAACCACTGTTCTATCTGAGACTTTTCGCCTATCGCTATTTCCGGTTCTCTGAGCGGGCATATCGTTAGGCTCGGTTCTCGCACCAGACTTGCCTTTCTGGTTGTCGCGGAACCACAAGGCGTTTTGATACTCGCGCTCGACCTCTGCAGGCTTTCTTGCTTCCTCGCTTCACCTCGCGCTTTGGCCCTGGCTTGCTCAGCTGATTTGAAAGCCCGACTTGTTTATCTGCTGACGAGCAATCTCTGTTCATCGAACTCTTCTCCACTCTTAAAGATGGCTAACACAATGGCGGCAATCTTTCTCGCCAATTGCACCCGCGCCATCTCCGACTTCAAGCCCTGCGCTGTCTGCTTCTCATAATAGCTCTTGAAGGCGCCGCGCTTCATCCCTTCCAAAGCCGCACTCTTGAAGACCTGTTTCAACCGATGATTGAAGTGGCGATTCAGACCACGCGTCTGTGTGGCTTTCGCTCTTTTCTTTAATGAACCCTGCTCGAATTGATAATCGGCTGATGACCGTGTCACCCCCGCCAAACCGCAATAAGACCAGAACTGTCGCTTGCTGCGAAAACGTTGCGCGGTGGCCACCGTGGCGATAATTTGCGCGACGCGGACCGGCCCCAAGGTCGGCACTTTCATCAAGACTTTGAAGCTCCGCTGCTGCCGAGCTTCTTTGATCATCTCCAGTTTGGCGCGTCGTCGCAGTTCTTTGAGAAAGTCGCATTCTTCATAGAGCAACGCCAGACGAGCCTGGGCTCCCGGTTCGGCAATCTTCGCCAACCAACTCTGACGCTGCGCCAGTTGATAGGGTAAGCGTCCGGCACAAGCGATACCACGAGAGCGAAAGATCGCCTTGATGCGGTTGCTGACGCGAGTCAAATCCTCAGTCAGATTCTCATAGAGGCGCACCCGTTCTTTCAAAGTTTTGCTCGAAAGCGTTGAGTGATAAACGCTCTTGAGGAGATTGCCGCGCAACAAAGTCGCGAGCTTGTGAGCGTCGAGGCGGTCGGTTTTGTTGCCCGTCAGCAGCAACTTATTATGCTTGGGGTCGCAGACGACGAGGTGTGCGACCAGCGGCTGCAAAGTTTCAAAGAGCCATTGGGCGTGACAGCCTTCTTCGAAAGTGAGGTGAACCGTGCCGCTCAAGCCGTTGAAGAAATCGGCTAGTGCCGAAGCCTCAGTTTTGATCACCGCTTGGCTCAGGAGTTTGCCTTGCACATCTAAGACGGCAATCGAGATGCTTGCTTTGTGAACATCCAATCCGACATACTTGGTCTGGATCATAAGGTCGTTCTCCTTTCACTGATAAATTGGGTTTTGCTAACTCCAAATTATCACTAAAGGGGCGACCTTTTCATATTGCGTTAGGCGCGGCTTGAATCAAGGCTATCTCCTTCAGGATTCTCTTTCCTTGACATTGCCCAATGTCTTAATGCGATTAGTCCACAACCGGCAGCACCGCCTAAGATTATTAGACTGTTTGTAAACAGGTAAACGATTAACAGCATTAGCCCCAGGCCAAACAGATCGCTAGAGGATAAGCGGAGACTTAGCCATCGTTCATATTCTATTTGTCCCTTTACTCCCTGGGACTTCTTTGCATAGGAGAATAACAATAGATTACGGAAGTGTCGTAGATGTACGGCTATCTGCGAAAAGACTAGCCCTCCCCAGATGAACGCAAACAACTTAGTGAAGCCACTGCTATGTATGATCCAGAGCAGCCCGCCGAATAGTATTAAGCCAAGCATGAATCCGAAGCTTAATACCTTGAAGGCATCCACGTCCTCTTGATGTTCCGGTTCAAGCTCGTAACTACCAGAGAAAATGAAGCGTTCATTAGCGCCACCGTGGTATAACTTCGCGCCAGCAATAGTCAGGAATGAGTCGGAGATTGATAGCAGAACCCAGAGCGCCATAGAAGCCCATAAGTTGTTAATTAAGAAGTCGCTAAGCATCCGTTTATCATACCTCTTCTCTGAACAGGGGTCATTCGATAGCGCCTAACGGGGTTCGCCGAGGAGCTGACCAGCGGGTCTCGGCTTTTACACGCGACGCGGGTCGGGTCAGCTCCATCGGCGGGTTCGACCGCCACGCGCCTCGGCTTCCCCAGAAGCCGTCGAGCGCGGCGGGATAGTGGTTATAGTAACGGCGCACGCGGCGGATCGCCGCGCTCGGGGAGGCGCGCTCGGCGAACCCCGTTCGACCGACCGGGTTCACTTCTCGCTTCCTCCTTCTAGGCCGACCAGGCGCGACTCTGGTCGGTCGAACGCTCGTGTTGACCGGGTCGCCGCCCGACACCGGAATGCATGCGAGAGCTTGTTCGGCGGCTCCGGTCGAACCCAGATTTTGCGCAAACAGACCCGGCTTTTTCCTGTTTTATCAGGTCGGGCTTAACTCCGCCCAACTTTTTAATAACTGCTTTACGAGATGATGTTGCTTGGGCATTTCGACGA
>JBIOWC010000757.1:0-7624 GCA_044868105.1 Blastocatellia bacterium | reverse complement strand
GGAAGGTAAGGGAGAGGTCTTCTGTTGAGCGTCTAGCGCCGATGGCAGTATGAGCGAAGTGACGATTAGCAGAATACCTCGTGACGTTATCTGTTTTCCACATTTAATCATTCGATTACGCATAGATGCCTAACTTTGATTTATACGTGGGTGCATCATAACGGGTTTTTTCCCCGTTCATGCGCACCTGCGTATAATACGGCGTTTTCGGGTATTATATGCACCTGCGTATAACACCGACTTGTTCATTTTATTTTTCAATCAATAATTTCAACGCCCTCAAAAAAATTTGAAGATTTTTCAGGCCATTGACGAGCCTGCTATACGTAACCAGCGCGAATTAGTCAAGCAAAATTACCTGATCAGATCAACCTGAACATCAACTTCTTAACCGCCGGTGAAGCAGCATATGCCGCCGCATAGCCTAGGAAGGTGAAAAGGCCGCGGTCAAAGCCAGTGAGCCTGAAGCCCTTATAAAATTACCCGACCACGCTTGGCCGGGCAACGCTCCACGGCGGTCTTGCTCATGTTTAACCTTTTATCAACATCTCGTGCTTGTGTTGAGTGAAGAGCGATGCAGAGTTTGCTCCCTGCAATCTCTCAATAGTCTTTAATGAGCGACCTTCGCGGCTGATTCAATCATTGCAATTTCGTCGCAATGATTGAATCAGCTTATCGAATCCCCCTTGGCGTAGCGGGACATCTAGCGAACTCAGTTGCCGGCAAGGGGTCGGCCGTCATGGACTAGTGCAAGGTCGAACTGATCCACTGATCAATGGAGCGCCAGCCGGGCTTATTGTCCAGGTGATTATTGAATGAGTGTCCAACTCCGGCGAGGCTCTCGACCGTAACGCGTGAGGCGCTCGCATAGTAAGCTGCTTCACCGGCCGCGAATGCCGAAGGCCACAGGGCATCGTGTTCTCCGAGTTGGACGAGCACAGGGCCCGTCACCTCCCCTACGCGGTCGGCTGTCGGGTTGAAGATCGCCGCAAAGGTCGTAAATAATTGCCCCCTGGTGAGCAGGTCTGCGAGATTTTGATTATCGTAGGCGATGACCTCCGGGTCGGCGGTTCCCGCATTATAAAAGAGCGCGCCCCGCACTTCGGCGGGCAAGGGGAAGTAGGGGTATTGCGCCAGCACCGGGATTAAATCGGACGAGATCGGCAGTTCATGAGGCACATGGCCGAGCCCTGTGACCACCAGGGCATCAGCGTCATGGTAGGTGCCTTGCACGAGAATCGCGTTGATGCTGCCGAATGAATGGCCGACCAGAACGATCTGGCGAAATGCCTCACCCAGCGGGTTGTTCGCGCTGCGCATCTGGACAAGCACCTGATGAAGACTGCTGGCGGTTTCGTTGAGAGTCACAAAATCACCATCCGGCTTGCTGCTCTCGCCGGCGCCGAGCTGGTCTATGGCCAGCAATGCATACCCCTGTTCGGCCATAAAACGAGCATAAGAGTAGCTGTGGCCATTGATTGTCGGGGTGTCCCAGTACTTGTGATTATAGGTGCCGCCGTGCACCAGCACCTGAAGCGGGCGATTGCGATAGCTTCCGTTATAGTAGAGAAAGCCGGCTATGGTGTAGGTATTGCCGTCTGACAGGGTGACGGAAAAATCCAGGCGTTTTACTTTGAATTCATTGGTGTCGGCTTTGGCGACGACCGAGCTGAACCCCAGAACGAGCGCCAGTAAGCCGCTGAAGAGCCCTTGACGCAAACGATAAACGGACTGCGAAAATGTGAATTTCATAGTTTCCTCTCTTTCAAAATGGTTTCTCCTTCTCGATCTTGAAGTGGCGAGAAAACAAAAAACATCACATGGGCGTTCGCTGCATCGTCGCCATACTCCCAGCCCTGAATCTGGTGGATGCGAACAGCAATTAGAGAGCGGGTGTACGGCAGTTTGGTTTAAGGGTTGCAGGGACCGGGAAAGAGCGGGACTAAGGGCCGGCCTGAGAGGGCACAAATAACCCTGGATGAAAGATGAAAGCCATCAGCTACGGGCTCCGCCAGGTGCCGATGTGAGATTACGGTATCGGCTTGTTCAATACGCTCCCTGATATTCGTTTCTGGTCGGGGTCTGAGAAGTCGTTTGCTATTGTCGTGATAGATCGACACGGAACCCCTCGCGTGATAATCGGCTGGCGAATCCTGTGAACAGGTATGGGCTTTTCATTCACTTGGGAAATTTCATCCGTATCATCAGGACAACAAAACGCGGTTCGTTTCGCTTCCGAATAACTCAAGTGCATGGTTTTCTTTCTCTGGCTTGCGCGGCTGCATTTTGCCAGGTCTAACGCCCGGCATCACCCGCGCTCCCATGCAACATATCTGAGAGGCACGCTACCGGGGCGCCTTTTCAACATAACGTTAGGCCTCGCCTTCACGAGAAAGATTGTTCCCAGGTTTTCAATTTCGTAGCGGCAACCGTCACCCCTGCGGGGTTACGATTATTCCTGACAGCATCAACTAGACTTGTACGCTGTCGAGGGCTTAATTGCTGTGCATCATCTTTAATAGATTCAAGCAAATTCATTATACGGTCAAGATTATCACGCTCATGCGCTTTATCATTTTCAGATTGAGTCAAAAGATAAATAGCTTGACTGTGCAAAATAGAAACCCAAACCTTCCTGAGCTCTTTCCTTTCATCCCAATTCCCTTCAATTATGCTAATGCCTATGCTGCGGTTCTGTGTGCCTCCGCTAAAGCTCTCTAGCGCAGCAATAAAACTTTCTGATTTGATCTGACTTTGATGTTTGTGAGTTCGCCAAAGAGCGATCAGCGTAACAATCCAGCCACCAAGAGCTATAGTGATAGCAGAAGCTATTGAAGGGTCAGTCCAAGACTTCTGGGCGTCTTTTAAGTTTTTGACTTCCTGATTCAAGGTTCTGACTTCATTTAATATTGAGTTAATTCGGTCATCAGGCGGTGAAGTCTGGTAGCATAAAACTGTTACAGAGGACAGCAGAAAAAATAATGCTGCTAGCCTATACTGATTAATATACCGTCTCATAATTTCTCGCCTTTCAGCTCATAATAGAGGCCTAAGATTGCGTTGACCGCGCCGAAGCGCACTATCGGATAAGGTGCGGCTGCGGTCCAACGCCGAGTTCGGCAGCACTGAGACAACGGCCGAGAAGTGCCCCTACCTGCCACGCCGTTATTATATAGATTCTGATTTCCACTTCTTACCAGTCGGTGCCCGGCTTCGCGAAAGGAGATCGCGCGTTAGTGCTGTCCGCAGATCGCTGCACTTTCGACGTACTACTTCGTAGTCAGATAGACTGAGTTCCGCAGCAGACTCGCCCTGTCCTTGCACCACTTCGATAGTGTCTTGGGCGGCGGTATAAGCACGACGCGAGCCGCCGGAAAGATACATACCGCCTTCCTCGTAGTACCAATTCATAAGATCAATTCCAAGTTGGGCGATCTCACCATAGGTGATTTTTGGCGTCGGCCTGCGCGGGAGAATACCAGTCTTTTTCCAAACCTCCTTATATAACCGGGCGCGAGTCTCGTGAATCCGCTCATGAATCCTGCTACGAGTCCCTTGGCGACCCTGCCATAGAGCTGCGAGATACGCCACAATAGCTCCAGTGGTTGCTGATACAACGATGGCTATGAGATTCTCCATCGAGACCTCCACATCTCTACTGTTTGCCTAACGACTGAGTTGACGCGGCGCATTGAATCAGGTGCCTTTCGCCGGAGTCAGTCACATGAAATCCAAGTATCGCGCTCGCGTCCAATGAAGAGTCAAGCTTATTTCTTCATCAACGTACATTCTGAGCTTTCCATCATCTGCCAGCCGCTGCGCACGCCTTCTGATGCTCTCGCTGGCGATTCCATTCGAGAACGGCGCGAATCCTGTCGCTGTTAGTTCATTTCGAGTCACGGCGTGAAACTGGCGCTGGTAGCCACTTCCGTGTTCCAGTGTGCCTCTCTGCTTAACGATCTGCCGTTCAGCTATAGCCGACCGCCTTCGGTTGCAGTAGCAGTCTAGGTCGTAGGCTCGCTATCAGGCGACATAGAGGTTGGCACCTGGGGCTCATCCCCAACTGGCACAAGCTATCGTTCCCCGATTGTCATTCGCGGGCCCGCTGAATGTGAGCGTTAGGCGTACTGGCGCTCATTCTTGCACCAAAATGTCTGCGAAGCGCAAAACCCCTGCTATCGCAAATCCTTTGTTAGCGGGTTCGTTGTTGTTATTCGTTCGGCTTATTTTAGAAGTCCAATTTGTTGCATTATTGACAAGTTGTCCAGTAAGTTCCACGTTTCAATAATCAAACCATTTTCGTCAAAAAGGTGTAAGTCCCAAAAAGTTGCAGTAATCTTTTTGTGTGTTGGCTGAACGCCTAAAACCGCCTTTGTATGGGTCGCAGTCGCAACACTTCTACCCATTACCCAGTTATCTTCTGCAACAACATGTTCAACTGTAATCTGTATGTCTTCCCAACTTTGGTGCATATCTTCTAAAAATTTCTGTATTCCTTCTCGTCCTTTTTCACTTGGTTTTGATTTAACCTGGTGATTTGCGGCATAAAAAAGAATACACTCATTTACTTGTTTATTATTGAATGCCGCTTTTGCTTTTAGATAGTTCGCCTTGTTTCTAGCAGCTGCCTCAATTTTGTTTAGACTTTCCATAGTTGTGTTTTCCTTTCTCGTGAAATTGTCTCGCCTGGCTAATTTGCTGATACGAAACGCCTGCTATGAAAATAAGCAACTAAGCTGTTGAATCTAATAGAAGCCGCTTATTTTCGTCGTTCGTGGCGAAGCGCACGCTTCAGGACTGCTAACGACGGAAATCAGCGGGCGCGCCCTGAACACTGACTTCAGGCGAACCGTTGTTCGCGCGCTCCGCTGCATCGACTGGTTAGATGGCGCGTTTCATCAGCCCAGATTGTTTGTCTTCACATAGAGCTGCAAATTCCGCAAATGATCGCCCCAATGATTTTCATAGCCCCAGCGATATTGCCACAAGGCATTTTCAAGCATCGTATGCTCCCACAGCCAAACCACCTCATACATATCAGTCGCAATATCGGCTAAATCATTGACAGCATCCCCGACGCCTAAAACGGTCTCACCAATCCTGACGCTAATGTCCGTAGCGATGTTGTAAAACCCATAATTGGGGAAGCGAGAACCGGCCACTCGATAGAGTTGCTGATAATTGCTGCTCGGTGCTTCAGGTTAATCCGCATCATTAAGATCGGACTGTGCAAAATGATAGGCTAAAGCGAGACGGTCAAGAGCCAGCATCAAGCGTTCTTCCCGGGTTTCTACAGCTTCACTGTCGTTTTCGAACAGAGCCAGGTAATCCGTGATTGCTTTGTGTATTTCGTTTCTGGTCATACAACAGTAAGCCATCAAACGGCCAAGATTAGCGGCGCGGCCTGCGTCTCCATTCGGTGGCTAGCCTGCGTCACGTTGAGCAGCACTTTCGTTCCGCCCGGAATTGACATGCGTGGACACTACTTTTTTGCGTCGATGCCGAGAGGAATGAATCGCCCCGCGTCGATCACCCCATTACGTACTGTATAGAGCGTGAAGCCCGAAACGAATTGCATCCCCGCCCCCGCATTTGGGCCGACGATTGCCGGCGTTTGGTTGAATCGGGTCTTGAGACCCTCCACTTCGTATACGATCTGCTCGCCGGCGTGAACGTGACCGCCGAGCGCCAACACGTGGAGATGTTTGCGAAGAACCGCCAGCACCGCCCCGGCGTTGGACACGGTGTGGCGGAACGCCGTCTTCCCATTCACCGTGATCAATGTCGGTGCTGGCGGCTCGTCGTTGTAGCCGCTCAACCCCTCGAACGACGAGAAGAAAGGGATGTGGTTGAACGTCACTACCGGCATCATCGGAGGCACCAGGGCTAGGTCGCGTTCGAGCCAGGCGAGCTGGAGGCTGTCGACATGTCCGTAGTACCACTGGTCGTCAATGTCCACGGTGTTGAGCCCCACGAAATGCACACCGCCGAAGTTGAACGAGTAGTAGTCGGGGCCGTGGTAATGGTGGTACATCTTCCTGCCATAGAGCGGATGAGCGGTGCTCACGTTTGATTTGCCGCGCTCGATGCCGAAGTTCTCGTGGTTGCCCGGCACCGTCCACACTGGGCTCTTGAAAAGCGCCACTTCGCGCCTGAACAGTTCGTAGTAGCCCGTCGCCTCTGTTTCTCCCACGCGCAACGCGTCCTTCACGAGATCGCCAGTGATGATGACGAAGGCTGGATTGAGGGAATCGGCAAGCGCGCGGAACCGCTGCGTTCGCGCCATTACTGCGGGAGCGATGTGCGTGTCTGACGCATGAATAAACGTGAACTCGGTTGAGCGGGCGATCGGCGAGAGCGGGAAATCGACCGTCGAAGTCGTATCGTTCACCGGCCGCCAGAAGGCCCCTACCGTGCGGTAACCGTCAGGCACGGATACGAACACCACACCAGTCGCCCCGCGCGGCAGGCGATACGCGCCAGATGCGTCGGTCGTGATCACGGCGTCCTGGTTCGACACGACGACGTTCGCAAGGCCCGGCTCGCCGCTATCGCGGACGCCGTTTCCATTGGCATCAATGAACGTGACGCCGGAGACCTCACCCCGTTGCGCCCCAGAGATCGCCGGAACAATCAACAACACCGTCAACAATACGCGTCTCAGCATGTGCATCCGCACTATCCTCCAATCTCAAGGTCTACGACGACCTCATGCCACGCCGTTCGCCAAGCCGTCGTGAATACCTGGACAGTCCTTGAGTCGGACTCAGACGCCTCGCAGGTTCAAGCGGCAGTGCGGGTCGTGGTCAGGCTAACGATGGAAATCAGCGGGCGCGAAAAAACTGCTTGAACAAGAGCCGATAGGTCACGCTCCGGTCGAATGCGTTGTTAGGCGGCTCAGTCCAGATACTTATCATAGCGATTAACAAACTCAGTGAACTCCTTCAAAAAATCATCGCTAACATTACTTGGATATGAGAGGTGAATGTAAAGGTGCGCGTTGTGCTTCGATGAATAAGGTCCCATTATTAAGAGCTTGAAGTATCGCTTGTCAAATGTTTGAGGAACGGATGCTGCCCCATTGTACTTGCCATCTCGCAGTTCGATGTCACACAAAATACCTCCGAGCTTAGGGCCGCGAGTCTGCGACGGGTCCTGCCACTCACCCGTCTTCAGCGGCTCGTGTACGATGAAAATTCGGGTGTCCTGTTCGAAGTGGATTCTTGCGTCAAGCAGATGGGATGTGACTTGGGGGTAGTGCCGAAGGAATAGAGTTCGCAACTCCGGGTAAAAGCGCTTGAGCCTTGATTTCTGCTGCGCTCCAACATTGGCTCTGTCAACTGACGAAAGAGAGGAAGTAAAGCATAGTAATGTAAGAAGTATCAAAGATGCTTTTCCAGTTATGTTCATCATATTGAGCACTCCAAGCCGCCTAACGCTGCGGTTGACCGGGCGCGCAAGCGGCGCTGATTAAGTCATACGAAAATTGCTTTGCGCGCTCCGGTCGAACCCAGATTTTGCGCAAACAGACCCGGCTTTTTCCTGTTTTATCAGGTCGGGCTTAACTCCGCCCAACTTTTTAATAACTGCTTTACGAGATGATGTTGCTTGGGCATTTCGACGA
>JBIOWC010000756.1:0-14172 GCA_044868105.1 Blastocatellia bacterium | reverse complement strand
GAGGATTTCTAAAAGATGGCAGAAACCCAATGGAACCCGGCGCTCTATCAGCAGAAACACGCTTTCGTTTATGAATATGGGAAAGCCTTGCTGGCTTTGCTGGATGCGAAACCTCATGAGCGCATTCTTGATTTAGGCTGTGGCACCGGGCAATTAACCGAAGCGATTGCCGAACAGGGCGCCACGCTTATCGGATTGGATAAATCGCCGGAGATGATTGCCACCGCCAAAAGCAATTACCCGAAAATTGAATTTCAGGTGGCTGATGCAGCCGATTTTGCTTTCGCTGAACCGTTTGATGCCGTCTTCTCAAATGCCGCTTTGCATTGGGTGACCAGAGCCGAAGAGGCCGCTGCTTGTATTGCAAAAGCCTTGAAGCCGGGTGGCCGATTCGTCGCCGAATTTGGCGGCAAGGAGAATGCGGCAAATGTCGCTGCGGCAATTCGTGATACCTTGAAAGAGATGCTGAACCTCAAGGTACATCACCCCTGGTATTTTCCTTCGCTTGGTGAATACGCCTCGCTTTTGGAAGGCCAGGGATTCACCGTCACACAGGCCTGGTGGTTTGCACGCCCCACACCGCTTGATGGTGAAGACGGAATGAGAAACTGGATAAACATGTTTTGCGGCGATATGCTCAAAGAGGTGCCGGAGAATTTACGCGCGGAAGTCTTAAACAGAATCGAAGCGAATATCAAACCGAAGAACTTCGTTGACGGTCAATGGTTTGTTGACTATTGTCGTTTGCGAATCGTTGCTTATAAAGCCTGAAGGAGCACATGAATATTAAAGAACTGCTTGATAAGAACCGCCAGTGGTCTGAGCGTATCAGGGAACGTGACCCACATTTTTTTAGCACGCTTTCAAAGCAACAATCACCTGAATATTTATGGATAGGTTGTTCCGATAGCCGCGTTCCTGCAACTCAACTGGTCGGCCTAAATCCCGGCGAACTATTCGTTCATCGCAATGTCGCCAATCTGGTGATTCATACAGATCTCAACTGTTTATCGGTATTGCAATATGCGATAGATGCTCTTCAAGTCAAACACATCATCGTCGTCGGGCATTACGGATGCGGCGGCGTCCAGGCCGCTTTGCAGAAACAAAAATTTGGCCTGATTGATAACTGGTTGCGCCATGTCCAGGACGAAATGGATAAACACCAGGCGATTTTAATGCGCCTCGATAGTGACGAAGCGAAGCTGGATAAACTTTGCGAGTTGAATGTAATTGAGCAAGCTTTTAATGTCTGCCAGACCACCGTCGTGCAATCCGCCTGGGAACGCGGACAAGCAGTTGAAGTTCACGGCATGATTTACGGTCTGCACGATGGCTTGCTCAGGGATTTGAATATTCACATTGCCAATCTTCAAGAGATGTGGCGCATCTATCGTTTAGCCATTGCCGCCTTGTGTTGAGCTTATTTTGATTGCCTGCGCTGGTTCCATTTTCATCTATGCAAGCCTTCTTATTTTATCTGGCGCTGATTACTCTGGTCGCCTGGATGTTTTTTATCGCTGAACTGATAATCGGCAATCGCGCCATCATTTTTTTGAAAGACATCGAGCCGCTCAACCGACCCGCGCCGCCGAAAGTCTCCATCATCATTCCGGCTTGTAACGAAGAGCGCAATATCCGCGAGGCCTTGCAATCGGTCCTGCAGCAGACCTACGCAAATTTTGAACTCATCGTCATCAACGATCGCTCGATAGACCGCACCGGTGAAATTCTAAATGACCTGGCAACCGCCGATTTGCGTTTACGGGTCATTCATATCAAAGAATTGCCGCCCCACTGGTTAGGTAAAAATCACGCCCTCCATTTCGGCGCAACTCAGGCTTCGGGCGATATTTTGCTGTTTACTGATGCCGACATCGTGATGCGCCCATCGGCGGTCAGTCGCGCGGTGAATTATTTGCTTGAACAAAATCTTGATAACGTCACCGTATTGATGGAAGTCCATATGCAAGGATTTTGGCTGAATATCTTCACGCTGGCTTTCGGCATCTTCTTTTCCATCTACTCAAGATTCTGGAGAGCCAGGAATCCACGTAGCGACGCGCACGTCGGCATCGGCGGATTCAACATGGTTCGCGCCAGTGTTTATCGCAAAATCGGCGGACACCAACCCATCGCCATGCGACCCGATGATGATATGAAACTCGGCAAGCTGATTAAGCAGAGCGGGCATCGGCAAGAGTTGTTGTTGGGCAAAGACTTGCTCAGCGTTGAGTGGTACGCTTCTGTTCGTGAGCTGGTTCGCGGGATGGAGAAGAATGCTTTTTCAGGATTGAATTACAGCGTTCTGTTTTTGATTTTTTCAACCGGGATGATTTTACTGTTTAATGTTTTCCCTTTTGTCGCCGCTTTCCTTACGCAAGGCGCGACCCGCGTCATCAATCTCGCCGTCAGCCTACTTATTCTTGCCGTGTGTGTGCTAAGCGCCGGCCTGCAAAACCGATCGCGCTGGTATGCGCTCGGGTTTCCCCTGGCAACCTTGCTCTTTCTTTTCATCATGTGGCGCTCGGCCTTAATCACCTTAATTCATGGCGGCATCAATTGGCGCGGCACCCATTATTCATTGGCTGAATTGAAAGCCAATAAGATTTAAGCTATGTTGCTCAACCAAGGAGAAAGTATTAGGAGAAGCGTATGAGTAAATTAAATGATGCCGAGTTTCAGGAAAAATCCGAAGTCGCAATCGGCGAATTAGAAAAGCTGTTCAGTCGTCTGGCCGACACGCGCGATATGGATGTCGAAGTATCGGGCGGCGTACTCTCGATCACCTTTGAAGAAGGCGAACCGGGCAAATTTATCGTCAGCCCCAATTCGCCAGCCGGACAAATCTGGGTTTCAGCTCGCGTGTCGAGCTTCAAATTCGATTGGTCGGCAACGGCAAACGGGTTTGTTCTGGCGGGAACCGGCGAACCGATTAAAGAAGTGATGGAGCGACTCACCAGAGAGCAACTCGGAGAGGATAGCGTCACGCTGTAAAAAGCTAACGCGTCTTACCAGTTTTAAGGGTCAGGGAAGTTCGGAGCGAGTTCGGAAATTCATGATGAAGCAGAAGCAAAAGATAGCGATTAATCGCCTGCTTAAATCCATTGCCGACATAAGCGATTTACAACCCCGTATGGACCAGATTTCAGCGCGTTTTCTCGGTCTGCCTTATGTTGCCAATTCGCTCATCGGCGGCCTTGATGCGCCTGAACAACTGGTGGTGCGGCTTGATGCTTTTGATTGCGTAACCTATTTGGAAATTGTGCTGGCGCTGGCGCTTTCTCAAACTGCCGATGAGTTCAAAGCGAATTTGCTTCGCCTGCGTTACCAAAGCGGCGAGGTGAACTGGACAAAACGCAATCATTATATGGTTGACTGGTGGCGCAATAATGAACGCCAAGGGTTCATTCAAAACCTCACCAAAGGAAAAGCCACCGTCGTGAAGACTCGCGAGTTGAATCTGATTAACGGGTTGCCGACCAGGCGCGTGAGCTTTCGGGTTTTCCCCAAACGCCGCCTGGCACAAATGAAAAAACTAACCCGGACAGGTGATTTTGTCTTTTTCGGCACCACGAAAAAGAACCTCGATGTCTTTCATTCGGGCCTCTTGATTCAAGATGGCAAAAACCTTTTGCTGCGCCATGCAACGCGCAAGACCGGTTCCGTCATTGAACAAAATCTCACGGATTTTTTAAAAACCCATCGCCTATCCGGTCTGGTTTTGCTTAGACCTATTCCAAAGAAAACTGATTCATAGAACTTTATGTCACAAATTACTGTTGCACTGATTTATGAAGAAGGCGACTGGCAATCTAACCTGATTGACCAGCTGGTTGCCAACCTTGCGGTTGACGAAATCCTGATGCTTAAAGGCAACGAGCCGAATTATTCAACCGCAAAACTGAAGACCCGAAGACTGCAAACCGATTCGTTACTGAGCGGCGCCGGTCTTCTACAAGTCTTACAAGAAACCCAAACCGAATACCTGTTACTCATCTTACCCGGTCAAGCTCTCGAACTGGGCTTTCGCGCTGTTGAAAGATTTTTGCAGACCGCTCAGGACACCAAAGCCGCCTGGATATACTCGGACTTCAGAGATGAGGCGAACGGCAAGGTCACAGACCATGGGCTGATTGATTATAAACTGGGGAGCCTGCGCGATAATTTCGATTTTGGTTCCGTCGTCTTTATCTCAAAACCGGCTACTGTAGCCGCTTTCAAGCAGTATGGCACAATCGCTGAAGACCTGCGTTGGGGCGGATTGTATGATTTGCGCTTAAAGCTTTCAACCGACCATCAGCTGTTGCGCATTCCTGAACCGCTGTACACGCGCGTGCCGACCGATACGCGACTGACGGGTGAAAAACAATTCGATTATGTTGACCCGCGACAACGCGACTACCAGATTGAAATGGAGAAGGTCGCCACCGCACACCTCAAACGCACGGGGGCATACCTTGAACCCGAATTTCAATCGCTTCCTGAAATCCAGGATAATTTCAAGGTTCGCGCCAGCGTCATCATTCCGGTTCGCAATCGCGAGCGCACCATCAAAGATGCGGTGACGAGCGCGCTCACGCAACAAGGCGATTTTCCGTTCAACGTCATCGTTGTTGATAATCATTCGACAGACAAAACGACAGAGATTCTTGCCGGCCTCGCATCTGCGCACGCCAATCTCGTTCATCTTAAACCTGAACGCACAGACCTCGGGATTGGCGGATGTTGGAACACGGCAGTTTTTTCCGAACATTGCGGCGCCTATGCCGTGCAACTTGATTCCGATGATATTTATACCGATGAGCAGACGCTGGCGAAAATCGTCGCCAAATTTGCAGAAGGCTACGCGATGGTTATCGGTTCCTACACGATTGTGAATTTCGATTTACAGGAAATCCCGCCGGGGCTGATTGACCACCAAGAATGGACGCGAGAAAACGGGCGCAACAATGCCCTGCGCATCAGCGGGCTTGGCGCGCCGCGCGCTTTCTGGACTCCCCTGCTTCGGCAGATAGGACTTCCGAATACGAGCTACGGCGAAGACTATGCAACAGCGCTCCGCATTTCACGGCAGTTTGAAATCGGGCGTATTTATGAATCCATCTATTATGCGCGGCGTTGGGAAGGGAATTCGGATGCCGCTTTGCCGCTGGCGACTGCAAATCGTTACGATGCATACAAGGATTATTTGCGCACCGTTGAAATGCTGGCGCGAATTGCCATGAATAAACCATAAATAGCCGCAAAAAGTCACTCAGGGCGCAAACAAGATGGGATTGTGCCTCACAAAATGAATCAGGTTACAGCGCGCTTTCTCCTTTGGGTTTTTTGGCGCCTTTTCGTGGCCGTGATTCTGCGTTGCAACACGCGCTCTGATAAAAACCCTTCGTAAATTTCCGGCAAAGCTGAGAAACTCAAATTATGCCGTGGTCGCTGAGGATGACGTTATTGCTTGCCCTGGTGGGCTCGTTGATTCATATCTACGTGGCGCTGAAAATCGCCAACGCGCTTGCCGAGGTCATCGGCTGGCATAAAAGGCGCGCGCGCTGGCTGGCTCTATTTTTCGTGCTCTGGTTTAACGCTTATCCGCTGCTTTTAGCTGTTAGTTATTTTCTAGGAATCGGAAATCTACTGAGCACCCTGCAAAGTCCAGGCGCCTTCGCAAAGGCGCTTCTGGTTTATCCTTTCTGGTTAGGCTTGGTCTTCGCCGCGCAACTTGCCATGTTTTTTATCCTGCTAGATATTGCGAATATCTTTCTTTCACGGTTTAGTGGCAATTACCGCGCGCGTTGGGCAACGCATCGCGTCCGCATCGCCCTGGCGTTAACCGGCATTATTGCGGTTTATGCAATGGTTCGCGTTTATACGGACACCTGGACGGTTCGTACACGCGAAAGGGAAGTCGCAATTGCGAATCTACCCGCAGAACTTGAGGGGTTTCGCATCGTTCACATCGCCGACCTTCAAGCCGCTTGGGAAACCAATGGCGGCAAACTGCAAAACTATGTAGACATCGTCAACCGTCTTGAACCGGATGTAATTTTCTTTAGCGGTGATTTGGTGACCTCCGGCACAGAGTTTATCGAAACCGGCGCCCAGGCCCTGAGCCGAATGGTCCCTAAATATGGCGTTTATGCTTGTATTGGCGACCACGACCTCTTTTCAGATAAACAGAGGGTGAAAAGCAGTTTGCAAGAGAACGGCATCAATGTTCTGGATAATCTGGCGGCAATTATTCCGGTCGGAAGTTCGGCGGTTTCAATTACCGGCGTTACCTATGCCTATCGCGAACGCCCGACACCGACGACGCTTGCGAGCATTGAAGAACAACGCCCCAAAGGTGCCATCAATATTTTTCTCGTGCATCAACCGGCGCACAGCATGGTTGATTATGCAAAAGAGAAAGGTTATGAACTTTTTCTTGCAGGGCATACGCACGGCGGGCAAATCGCTTTTCCCTTGCCGGGGTTTTTACTTACCGGCTCTTCCTTTGAAACGCGATATGTGACGGGGTTTTATCAAGTCGGGAAAATGCTGGTGAGCGTAAACAACGGCCTGGGGTTGACCCTGGCTCCGATTCGCTATCAGGCGCCGGCCGAAGTAACATTCATTCGCCTGAGACGGGCAAATGACTCTTAAATATTTGGGGAGGTTAGCAAGAGAGGTGAACTGGCAAGAACGATTATTAACGGATGACGAGTTGAAACCGTTTCGCAAAATCCCAAGCGACTATCCGCTTGCGGATGATGTTGCAGCGTTAATCGAACATCAAAAAGCCAACTGGCAAATGTTAAGCGATGGCTATGGGGCGCTGTCACAAATCGAAACCCGGCGCGTTGACGCAGATGGTTCAAGCGTCGTCGTTCAACATAACCCGGCGCGCCTTCGTTCAACGGCTGCGGCTGTAGATAAAGCTTCGGTGCAGGCGCGCAAATGTTTTTTGTGCGCCGAAAATTTGCCCGCACAAGAGAAGGGCATCCAGTACAATGAAAACCTGGTTATCCTCTGCAACCCTTATCCGGTGGTTGACCGCCACCTGGTCATCGCTCATAAAAATCATGTCGAGCAAAAGATTGACGGGCATATTGAAGCGTTGCTCTCACTGGCTTTCGATTTAGGCGGAGACTATTTCGTGCTCTACAACGGCGCGGAATGCGGCGCCTCTGCGCCTGACCATTTTCATCTGCAAGCCGGTTCGCGCGCCCTGCTCCCCATTGAAGACGTACTCGCGGCAAGCGAGCCGCCGTCGGAAGTTGAATGCGATGTATGCGAAGATATGGCGCGACGCGATTTTGAACTCTTCACGATTGCCGATTTCGGGCGCAGCGCCATCATCTTTCGTGGCGCCAGTCGGATTGAAATCTCTTCCTGGACGAATGATATGATTCAAGCGTTAGCGCAGGCGACCGCCAAGCCCGAAGCCATGATGAATCTCGTCTGTTTTTTTGAACGGGGTATCTTTACCTTGATTTTGTTTCCGCGGGCGCGCCACCGGCCGGCCTGCTTTTTTGCTGAAGGCGAAGACCGCCTGGTGATTAGCCCTGGGGCTGTTGATATGGCGGGCCTGCTGGTTATGCCGGAACACGCGCACTATGAGAAAATCGACGCGGCCCAAATCGAAACCATCTTTTCGGAAGTCAGCTTGAATATTGATTTCGTCGAAGAGGTCGTCGGCCAAGCCTGCGCCTCGACGACACCATGAACTTTTTTAGTCGATTGCAAGGTCAGTACCGCCGGCCAGAGCGGCAGCGTGCAATATCACAATGACACGCCCGCTTCGGTCGGCGGTATTGACCTTGTTTGTTTGCCCGATGCTCTATTCCTATCACCCAACTCTGACAGCTTCTCACCAATGCATTGACCCTGACCGATTGTGACACTTTAAAAACTGTCACAACTCACCCAACGGAGATGGCTCAGTTAACGTAAACTGCGTGCGCAGGCGGCAGGTCGTCATCTTGCTGTCGCCAGGAGGTGAGATGCCAAGCGTATATAGTCTCAAACCTGCTTTCCAGCGTCTGCTTCGGCCTG
Source organism: Blastocatellia bacterium (assembly GCA_044868105.1). Lineage (GTDB taxonomy): Bacteria > Acidobacteriota > Blastocatellia > UBA7656 > UBA7656 > JBFMDH01. Next base: position 6,138 of record JBIOWC010000756.1, on the reverse strand, counting down.
CGGTTGGCTGGCTCGCGCGACATAAAATTACCGCCAATAAAGTGACGATTGCGGCAATCGTTATCTCGGCTATTCAAGGGCTATTTATTGTCTGGCAACCTACCAGGGGGTGGCCATTGATATTGCTGCCTATGACGCTTGTCGTGCGCTTGGCTTTGAATACGATTGATGGATTACTGGCGCGAGAATATGACTCGGCCAGCGACCTCGGAATCGTACTTAACGAACTCGGCGACCTCATTTCAGATACTGTGCTCTATCTTCCGCTCGCTCTCGTGCCAGGCGTGCCGGCAGCGCTCCTTGTGGGGGTGGTTTGTCTGGCGTTAATGAGTGAGACGACCAGCCTCATCGCCTGGCAGATTAGCGGTGTACGCGGGAATGAGGGCCCCATGGGTAAGAGCGACCGCGCCGTCTTATTCAGTGGGCTGGCGTTTGTTCTCGGATTGCGTGTGCCGATAGGTATCTGGCTGACTGGCCTTTTAATCATCACGCTGGTGTTGCTCATCGCGACGATTGTAAACCGTGCGAGCAGTGCCCTAGGCTGGGCAAATCGAACAGGTGGCAAGCGAAAACAGCAATTCGCAGGTGAATCTATGAATAAATACGAAGAATCACAACCGGCGGATATGCGGCCGTTGGGTAGCAGAAATTAACGGATTCCTTGAACCCGAATGGAGGTTATGATGTCACCAACGGCGGCACTTGCAAGCGAGGTCTTTTGCTTCTTTGCCCTTCTCACAACAAGCCTCCTGGTAATTGGTGGAGCGATCATTGCAATTCTGAGATACGGTTTCTCAAAGAATGTTTCGCATGCCTGGGACTCGTACTGCGGCTGGCTGGCGATGGTGCCGGTCATTGGGGCGAGCCTCTTTGCGGGGCGCGCTGTCACCATCGGCTTTTTCACGCTTATCGCCATCCTGGCCTTCAATGAGTATGCGCGGGCTACAGGACTTCATCGTGACCTCGTCATGTCGTTCACCGTGTTTGCAGGAATTGTCGGAATTGCGGTCGTCACACTGGCACGCGATCCGGCAACCGACAGGGCAGGTTGGTATGGACTATTTATGGCAGCGCCGGTATTCATGTGTGTGGCGCTCATGCTGGCAGCGATTTTGCTAAATCATCCTGAAGGCCAGCTTAAAGCGATTGCCCTTGCGCTCTTCGGCTTTCTCTACATCGGCTGGATGTTCGGCCACGTTGCCTTCCTCGCCAACTCCCGCAATGCCTACGGCTATTTGATCTACCTTATCTTCGCTGTTGAGCTCAACGATATAGCCGCATTCATTTGCGGAAAGCTTTTCGGGCGCCGCCCGCTCTGCACAAATGTAAGTCCCTGGAAGACGCGAGAAGGAGCCCTCGGCGCTGTAGTGATCTCGATGCTGTTCCCGCTCGTCGTGCGTTTCGCGTTGCCGGATTTCTCAGCGCTTGAATGTGTTTTCGCCGGCCTGATTATCGGCATTGGTGGACATCTCGGCGACCTTTCAATCAGCGTCATCAAGCGCGACATTGGCGTAAAAGATATGGGTACGCTCATCCGTGGTCACGGCGGGGTGCTGGATCGCATTGATAGTTTGCTCTATACCGCGCCGCTCTTTTTTCACTTCGCTCGGTGCACCCACGGAGTCTAAGCCAAGCTCAGGAAAGTTATGGATTGGAATTACGACACGGCAAAAGACCCGGGACTCTCTTTCGTTGAGCGGCTCAAATTGTGCCCACGCGAACCAGACCCGTTGGTTTATGCTGCTCGTACGGCGCTTGCCGTAGCGAGTCGTGTGGCGCTGAGAATGTACAACCGCTTCGAAATTAGCGGTCGCGAACATCTACCTCGCAACCGCTCATTCGTGCTGGTGGCGAACCACACGAGCCATTTTGACGCTGTCGCACTCCTATCGGGTTTGCCACTGCGAACGTTGCATCGCGCTTACCCGCTTGCCGCTCGTGACTATTTCTGCGCGAACCGCCTGCGCCTCATGCTCACTGCCATCATCGCTAATGTGATGCTGATTGATCGTGACGCCAGAGCCTTACAAAGCCTGCAATGCTGCCAGCAAATGCTTGAGGAGCAGGGCAACATACTCCTGATGTTTCCAGAGGGCACACGGTCGATTGATGGCCGCGTCGGCAGATTCAGGCGCGGGGTCGGCCGATTGCTCGCCGGCACTGCTCATCCCGTAGTCCCTTGTTATCTTGACGGAACCGCCAAGGCCCTGCCGAAGGGTAGCTGGATTCCTCGCCCTGCACAGATTCGGTTGGTCATCGGCGAAGCCCGCACTTATGAGCGGGTCGAAAAAAACGACGTTGGCGTGTTGACGGTTTGCGCAGAACTTCGCAATGCTGTGCTCGCGCTTGCGCCCAAAACTTGCCCACATCGGGCACAGCCAAACTCCCAGGAAGTCTATCCATGATTTATACATTGACACACGCTGATGAAATTCTCGAAATCCCGCCGACCGAGCATTCGATGCAGCTCGATGATGGCACGGACCTATTTTACCGCGCCTGGATTCCCCGCGAACCTACAACCAAAGCACTGATACTTTTTCACAGAGGCCACGAACATTCAGGGCGTTTGGATGATGTGGTGCGCAACCTTCAACTGGGAGACGTGGCGGTATTTGCCTGGGATGCGCGAGGTCATGGACGATCCTCCGGGCCTCGCGGCTATGCTACAAGTTTCGGCCGTCTCACGAAGGATGCAGATGCTTTTGTTCGTCACCTTGCAAAAACCTATGACAAGCGGCTTGAAGACATGATTGTTCTCGGGCATAGCGTTGGCGCAGTGATGATTGCTGCCTGGGTTCATGATTACGCGCCGCCGATTCGCGCCATGATTCTAGTGACGCCAGCGCTGCAGGTGAAACTCTATGTGCCATTCGCACAAACCGGGCTGCGCCTGTTGCGCTCACTCATCCCGCGCCGAACGTTTTATGTATCAAGTTATGTTAAAGGGCGCTGGCTCACACACGACAAGGAAGAAGCGCACCGTTACGATACCGACCCGCTCATTTCGCGGGCGATTGCCGTGAATGTTCTGCTTGGACTGGGCGACACGGCGACACGCCTAATGGCTGATGCCGGGGCGATACAAACACCGACGCTTGTGCTTGCGGGCGCGGCCGATTGGGTGGTGAAACTTTCCGCGGAACGCCAATTTTTTAATCGGCTCGGCTCATCGGAAAAGCGCCTGCGGGTCTTTGATGGAATGTACCACGATATTCTCCATGAGAAAGATCGGCAGCTTGTTCTCGACGAAATCCGCGACTTTGTTCGTAACGCTTTTGCAAGCGATGAAGGTCCACGCGGCGATACCGAAGTGACATCTACGCGTGAGGAATATGAACAATTGCGTAAACCGCTGCCGCTTTTCTCACCTAAGCGAATTTGGTTTGCCACACAACGATTCTTTATGAAGACCTATGGGCGACTCAGTAAAGGGATAAGGCTCGGTTGGCAGACCGGCTTCGACTCGGGACGTTCGCTTGATTATGTTTATGAAAACCGAGCGCAGGGCGCTTTGCTGCTTGGGCGGCTGATTGACTGGTTTTATCTGAATAATCCTGCGTGGGCAGGCATTCGACAACGCAAAGCGAATATCGAGAAACTCCTCAGCGAAGCCCTTGAAGGCGTGAGTGAAACAGGTGCTTCAGCGCACATTCTTGACGTTGCAGCGGGCCAGGGTCGCTATGTGCTTGAAACGCTGGCCGGGCGTTCCGAACTAAAAGCAACAGCCGTATTGCGAGATTATACGATTGGCAATATTGAAGCGGGCCGTGCGCTCGCGGCACAGTATGGTTTGAAAGGCGTTACCTTTGAGAAGGCGGATGCTTTCGATGAGGTCTCCTACAATAGGCTCAGCCCGCGCCCCAATATTGTTATTGTCTCGGGGCTATTTGAGCTTATTCCCGATAATGCACTCGTGCGCCGGTGTCTTGCAGGGCTAGCCAGTGTGATAGAAGAAGGCGGCTATCTCATTTACACCGGTCAACCGTGGCACCCGCGAATCGAAATGATTGCTCGTTTGCTGATTAACCGCGAAGGCGAGCCGTGGGTGATGCGTCGTCGCACGCAAGCTGAACTCGACGGACTCGTGCGCCAGGCGGGCTTTGAAAAACTAAGAACAGAGGTCGGCGGTAGAGGTATTTTTACGGTCTCTATTGCCCAAAGGTGAACGGATGGCCGATAACTTCGGGGCCCAAACTCAATTTGGCGAGCCTGGCTTTGAGGTTAGCGAACGCCATTACCCGACGAGCACGGCTCGACCGTGGATGGAAGCAGTTGCGCTTTCGACGGTACTTTCGCTGCTATTCATAACCGTTTACGGAGGCTGTAATGCCCTCGCCTCCAGACGTGTCGATCTTGGCACCTGCTTCTTCGCCTGGGAGTTGGACATTCCTTTTGTGCCAGCCTTGATTGTTCCATACCTGAGCATCGACCTCTTCTTCGTCCTCTCCTTCTTCTTGTGTGAGGACGTGATTGAACTGCGCGCCCTCGCACGGCGCATCACCGCAGCTATCGTTGTAGCAGGGCTGGCGTTCATTATTTTTCCACTGACGTCAGGCTATGCGCAGCCAGAGGTGAGCGGCTGGTCTGGCTGGTTATTCGAGTTCCTGAGGTCTTTCGATAAACCGCATAACCTCGCGCCGTCGCTGCATATTGCGCTCGCATCTTTGCTCTGGCCGGTCTATGCACGCCATACGCGCGGCTGGCTACAGGGATTGATACATCTGTGGTTTACACTTATCGTCGCCTCGGCACTCTTTACCTACCAACATCACTTACTGGATATGGCAACCGGGGCAATGCTCGGTCAGGTCTGCCTATTTGCATTTCCCGAAAGGCGCGAACGCGCCCTCGTACAATCGGCCTCGGTCAACCTTCGCGTCGCAAGCTACTATGCAATTGGCGCAGCAGGGCTCGCCGTGCTGGCCATCGCACTCGGTTCCTGGTTCTGGCTACTGTTGTGGCCTGCAACTTCACTGGCGCTTGTAACAATGGCCTATGGGCGTGGGAACTCGGCTATTTTCCGAAAAACTGCTGGCAAGTTACCGGTCAGCGTACAAGTGGTGCTCGGCCCCTATTTGTGTGGCGCATTTATACGGCGATTGGTTTACAAAGGCAGGAAGGCGTGGACGGAGGTGGCCCCGAGAATCTATTGTGGAAGGCTGCTCACGAATGATGAAGCGCTGATAGTACGCGCGATGGGTATCACAGGCGTCCTCGATTTGACAGCCGAGCATGCGGAAACGAAAGCCTTTCTCGATATTGAATACTTGAACCTGCCAGTTCTTGATTTGACAGAACCTTCACGAGAGCAACTCGATATGGCCCTGGCTTTTATTGATGAGCAAATTCGCCGTGGGGGTGTCTATGTACATTGCGCACTAGGGATCTCGCGCAGCGCCGCAGTCACGACGGCCTACCTGGCGTCGCGGCAAGCGAATCCGTCTGATACAGATTCGTGTTGCTGATGAAATCGCGGTACGCGGATTGATTTTAGGTTGCAAATGGCCCGGGCCTTTCAGGCCAAAACCGCTTACTTCGGTTGATAAAGTGGAGATTGAACGGATGCGGGTTTGCCTTTCAAATCCTCAGCCCGCAGTCCGTTTATATCTACGTAAAAAGATAATCTGCCGGTCTTTCCATAAACTTGTGGGGTCGCGATAACCGAAAAATTCTTTTTATCCGGGCTGAGAGACAAGGAAAAAATGTAGCCGCTTGATTCACCGTCGGCCATCTCTTCGGTGAGCGCCTGAAGTTTGACCAGTTCAGACATCGAAGCATAGGTGTCGTTGAATTTTTTGGCGTAGATAATTTCTGAACTCAGTATGCGCGACAGCATCAACATGGTCTCTTGCTCGTTGACGCTGATGCGGCTGTTAAAGAAGAATTCTTTACCCTGTTGCTTGACCATGGCGAGGGCTTCCTGGTCGCCGACCAGCCATTCATTGCCCACGCGAATCAAGGTCAGTTGCTGAAACTCTTCCGCCCCCTCGAACTTCAAAAAGACCGTTGCCGTCTCTCCGTTAATTTGCTCTCCGCGAACATCAATCTTGTCGGGTATCTCGGAAAAGGTGCGCGCAAAATCGGGTTCCAACTCTTTTAACTCGGCTGCCGATAAGCCTTCAATGGCGCCCCTAT
>JBIOWC010000755.1:0-2805 GCA_044868105.1 Blastocatellia bacterium | reverse complement strand
TCTCGCCGATGATGAAATTGTCACACCCGGCCAGTCTTTTAAGGTCAGAGTTCAGGTTTATCGAAATTTTAGTACAGAAACCAATGACCCAAGCTTGCGAGCCATTGAAGCAACCAAGCTCGGTCAGGCGATTGAAACAACCTTAAACGCCCCGCAAGGTTGGAATATTGCAAAATCAAAGCAGACGATTAATCAACCGACTGAACAACTGTCAACGCAGGTTGAGTTTGATGTCACGGTTGCCAAAGAGGCTGAATATAGCGAGTCTTACTGGCTCAAAAATCCGCGCAACGGCGATATGTTTGTGCCTGGTAAAGGGGGCACAGGCATAGAACCCCAAGCCCAACAGCCGGTCACGGCCCAGGTAAAACTTGAAATCGCAGGCCAACAAATTAGCTTTAACCAACCCGCTCAATACCGTTATGCAGACAAAGCGCTCGGCGAAATCCGACGTGATCTGAAAATCGCTCCGGCGGTCTCTGTCAATGTTTCTCCCAATTTAATTATTATTCCTTTGTCGAACAAATCAACAGACCGAGACATTGCGGTTTCCATAGTCAATAACGCCAAACAAGGTTCAACGGGCCAGGTGTCGCTTGAGGTGCCGAAAAACTGGACGGTCACCCCGGCGCAGTTTGAATTTGATTTGAAGCGCACAGGCGAACGCGCCAATTTCATCTTCAAAGTTAAAGCGGCGGCAATCGCTACGGATGGCGAACAACCCATCTCCGCAACTGCAAAGGTCGTTGACCGTGAGTACCGGCAGGGCTATCAAATTCTCGCTTATCCACATATCGAACCGCGCTTTCTCTATCACCCCGCAACTGTGCGCGCCGAAATGCTTGATGTGAAGGTCGCACAGAACTTGCGCGTCGGGTTTATTGACGGCGCTGGTGATGATTTTGCCAATGCGCTCTTTCGTTTAGGGGTTGATGTCCACATCATTGACGCGAAAGAACTCGCATCCGGCGATTTGTCGAAATATGACACCATTGTCACAGGCATTCGCGTTTATGAGGTGCGCCCGGACATTATCGCCAATAACAATCGGTTGCTCGATTACGTGAAAAACGGCGGCACTCTCATTATTCAATACAACAAAAACGAATATGCAACAGGGAACTTTGCGCCCTATCCAATCAAGATGCCCTCGCAAGGATTCGAGCGCGTGACAGATGAAACGGCTAAGGTGACTCTTCTCGAACCCGCACATCCGCTTTTCAATTTCCCGAATAAAATTACCGACAAAGATTTTGCAGGTTGGGGACAAGAACGCGGCGCCTATTTTCTGATTGATTGGGACGCCCACTTTATACCCTTGATGGCAAGTCACGACCCGAATGAACAAGATAAAAAAGGCGGCGAAGTAATTGCCGAATATGGCAAGGGATTATACATCTATACGGCTTATGCCTGGTTCCGACAATTGCCAAATGGTGTACCAGGCGCCTATCGATTGATTGCCAATTTGGTGAGTTTGCCGAAAACCCGCGCGTCGCAGAATGTGAAGAAGCGATGAGGTTAAAGCAAACCGGCGCGCTCGGCGCGACGAATCGCTTCAAGACGCGAATGGGCGTCGAGTTTGCGTAAGATGTGTTGGATGTGATTATTAATCGTCGTACGGCTGACGTGTAATTGATTCGCCACTTTCGCCGTGCTTTCGCCTTTTGCGAGTAATCGCAAGACCTCAACCTCGCGAGTCGTAAGGTTTGCTTCTTTTGACGCAGAGCGGGTTGTCGAAATCATCTGGAAGACTTGCTCGGCAGGCAGTCGGGTTTCCTGAACGATGAAATCGCGAACCAGGATTTCGAGTTTCTTACGCACATCGGTTTCCCGAACGATATGAATTGAATAAGGGGATGAAGCATCTAGACTGTCGGCAACCAATACCGAAATGTTGCACCATTTTCTGCCCTGTGGCGTGTTGACCTGTAAGTCATAATTGCCGATTGGAAAATGCTGTTTTACGGCTTGCCGTATGGTGCAATCTCTTGAGCAAACTTCACCACATTCATCCAACCCATGAATTATTGAGCTACAGGTTTGACCAATCACTTCAAGCGAAGCTAATCCAAAAAACGCTTCGCAGGCTTGATTCCAGGCAACAATCTTTCCATAAGCATCAACAGCAAAAGCCGCATCTGAGGTACTGGCTACCAGATTTTTTATTTCACGAAACTGCATCTGATTACCTGAATCATAAAAATGATGTGAAGTGATTATTGACCTGAACCTATGAAAAATCAACAATAGAAAATGAAGAAGTGTAAGCAAGAAGAGATTGGAGGTAAATCATATGTCAACGGATAATCGCGATGTGCTCGAGGTATTAAAAGCGGAACTCAATTTTTTAGAAAAGGGTGGATATGGGCGTTCAGTTAAAACCCCTAACCAGCCGACTTCAATTTTTGTTGACTCCCTGAGTTGTATAAACTTTGCGGATCCAACACACAAGCATCCTTGCTCAGAATGTTTGTTGCTGGATTTCGTTCCGGCTGAATCTACGTCTCAAAAAATTCCTTGTCATCATATTCCGCTCAACGCAACTGGCCTAACCATTCAGGAACTTGAGCAAAACGGGGATCAGCAAACCCTTGAGGATTCATTAAAGGCTTGGTTGCGCCAGAGAATTATTCAGCTTGAAGGAGAAGCGCAAAGGCAATAATTAATTTGCTCTTTGCGAAGGGTTTGCCCCAGGTAGCGCAGGCTAATGGGCTGCCTTTTTCTATTGGCGTGTGGCTTGCGCTTACAGCCAGTCGTGTAACCGGCTGAAATAGGTTGCTTCGCTAAAAGCCAACAGCCCGC
>JBIOWC010000754.1:0-6644 GCA_044868105.1 Blastocatellia bacterium | reverse complement strand
GAACAATCACTTCAATGCGCGATTCAATAAAACCTTCGATGGCTTCCGGCGCGCTGTTTGAAGAGAACATTTCGTAATGTTTCGGATTGAGCGCCCCGCGCAATCGTTCGCGCATCTGGGCATCATCGAGACAGACCAAAACCCGGCGACGAGTCGCGGGATTCACCTCAGTAGTCGTATCTTGCTTCTTGAGATTGGCAACCAGGAGTTCGGCCAGCGTACGTAGCGGGTCACTCGCATTCGCCGGTTGCGTACCCGTCGTCACGGCTTCCATCTTTTGGACCGTGCCGGGAAGTTTCGGTTCTTCTTTTGGCGGCGGCATAATGGTCACCGATTGACGACAACGCGGGCACATAACATTGAAAGGCTCGGTCGGCAACCGGTCATCTTCGAAACTCAAACTCATCGCACAATTCGGACAATTGGCTATCATAATTTCAACTCCCTTCGTCGGTAGCTGGTAGCCGCTAGTCGGTTGCTCTCCTTGCTTAACCGATCACCGACTACCGATTGCCGGCTAATTCCTGTGCAGTGTTCCGACCATTCGTGAACGGATCAAAGAATCAATCTCTTTTGTCGGGCGATAGGCCGCATCATCTCTGACCCCTTTCATATCTTCCGAAGTTCCGAGTCCCGACAGGCGCAACAATAAATTCGAGGGGTTGGTGGCAAAAGCCAATCCGACATCCTGAGTGATGGTTTGGCTGCGGATCATGCGCTCGATCACTTTATCGAAATGCTGCATGCCATCTATTTCGCCGTCTTCCATGGCATCGAGCAACGACTTGCCCTGCGATTCACCCTGCTCAATATATTCGCGGGTTCGCGGGGTTGATTTGAGAAGTTCAACCGCCGCGATGCGCCCCGAACCATCGGCTCTCGGAAGCAGGCGTTGTGAAATGATGTAGCGGAACGATTGGGACAGCCGCGTGCGGATAACATGTTCTTCGGATTTCGGATAGATACCGATGATCCGGTTGACGGTTTTTGAAGCATCTGTGGTATGCAAGGTTGATAAAACCAGATGCCCGGTCTCGCTCGCTTCAAGGGCAATCTCTGTGGTTTCCATATCACGCATTTCACCGACCAGAATGACCTTGGGCGCCTGGCGGAGCGCCGATCGTAGGCCGAGCGCAAAGGCCGGCGTGTCGGTGCCCAGCTCGCGTTGATTGATGGTTGATTTTTTGTGCGAATGCAAGAATTCAATCGGGTCTTCGATGGTAACGATATGATAGCTGTATTCGTTGTTGATTTTGTCTATGATGGCTGCCAGCGTCGAAGACTTGCCTGAACCGGTCGGACCGGTCAGCAAGACAATGCCATTTTTGAGATGCGAGATTTCGCCCAGTTGGGTTGGCAATTCGAGGTTTTCAATCGTCGGCACATTGGATGGAATGACGCGCATCACAATGGAGATATAGCCGCGCTGTTTAAAAATATTGACGCGAAACCGCACCTTTGAATGAATGGCATAACTGAGGTCAGCCGAGCCGGTTTGATGCAGGCGGCGCGCCGCTTCAAAGTTGCCGTCCATCAACGCCATCGCAATGATTTCTGTTTGAAAGGGCGTCAGGTTGCGCAACCCTTTGATTTCCACAGAGACGAGTTTGCCGTTTACCTCGACTTGAGGCGGTCGCCCGGCCGAGAAATTCAAATCTGAAATGTTATCCGCCACAGCTAACATTTTTTCGAGAATCGGCGGAAGGTCAAAATAACTCATTCCTATCTCCTGATGAGCACGGGGACGGGCTGTAAGAAAGGGTCAAATTGGCAGGCTATTCATGCCAAATTCAGGGGCAGAAAAAATATTGTTAAAGCGCCTTTTACAGGCGTTTCGAGCATAAGCCAACCCCGGCCAAAGGGCAACACTATTTTACGGCGGGGGATTTCGCCTTTGGCCCGTCGGCTGAATAGATTGAAGTCTGCGGGTTGTAAGTTTTCCAATCGAACCAATAGTCGCTCAGGGCATAGATTTTATTGAGCTGTCGGCCTTGCAGGGCGCCGCTGATGCATTTGCCGGAAAAATCCCAGAGGCTCGCGGTTTCTGCGTCAATGAGTTGTAAAGTTGGGCTGCCGGTTTTGGCAAAAAATTCCAGAACGCGCCCCTCGACGGTGCGGTCAAAGGCGCGCGCCGATTTTTTGTCGCCATCGAGAACCAGGATGATCGGCGTTTGACCAAGCGTCTCTAAGACGGCGGGCTGCTTTTGTAGTTCAGTGAGCGGATAGGCGCGCGCTTCGCCATTCACTTTGATACCGATGACCAGGGTGCGCGGCGCGAGCGGCTCATCGGCTTTTTTAGGCGTAACCGTGGGCATGCGGCTAATCTCTTCTTCCCAATCCTTCTCGGCATAAAGCGAAGCCGTTTGCGCATCAGGCTCTAACACCTTGCCGTCGGGGCGCTCCCCTTTCCAGGTCGAAAAGGAAATCTCGTCGTGAAAGACCAGCGCCAGACGGCGACCTTTCATCGGTCCTTGAATGGCTTCGCCGGTTATCTGTTGCCACCACGAACCGGTCTCCTCGTCGCGCATGATGAAGTTCTGGTTGTTGATGCCGGCAAGATGAAAAGTCAGTTTGCGATTGTCGATTTGCGATTCCCACACCAGACCGGTGTGACAGAGCGTTCAGTAGGTGGCGACGACGGGCGTGCCCCCGACCACGCTATTGACGACATGATGATAGGCCAGTTGGCGAACCGGAAAGGCGACCCTTTCGCCGTTGATTTCAACCGCCAGGACTTTGTCGCTCTCTTCTACGAACCCGGCATCTTGCGCTTTGCTGTAAGCGATCTCCCCGATGGGATTGAACATCCACTCGAAATGATTTTGCCGCGCAAACCAGACAGCGAAACCAACAAAAAACAGCGGCAAAATTAATAATGCTTTGCTCCACCAGCGACGCAAGTTGCGCCATAACCAGACGGCCAGCGCCAGGGCCATTACCGCAATGATTAAGGTGACCAGCGGCGACCAGCGTTTAAGCTGATAAGAGATTGCGACGCCACGTTCGGTTTGAGCTTTGAAGGGGAAGATAACGTAGGCCGGAACGATCACCATGGCGAGGGCGCCAAGGGTAATAAAGATGAGCGCCAGCCACAGCCATTTGTTTTGCGGACGTTTGGTATTCGCAGGGTCTTGCATAGATCAATCTTTCAACGGTTATTTCTCAAGCTTGGGTTTCCTTGATTTGTCGGCGACGGGGTTGAGTGTAGCAAAGACCAGAGTTGATTGTCGCTTGCCCGATGTTGATTTTTCATTCGCCGATGGCCATAGTCTTGAATCTGAAATTTATGAATATTCACCCGACAGCCATCATCAGCCAGGGCGCAAAATTGGGGGCGGACGTCACCATCGGGGCTTATGCCATTATTGAACCGGACACCGAAATCGGCGATCGCACCGAAATTCGCGCGCACGCCTGTATCAAGCAATTTGCCAGACTCGGCTCCGACAATATTATTCACGAAGGCGCCGTTTTAGGCGGCGAGCCTCAGGATTTGAGTTTTACGAATTGCACCAGTTACTTAGAGATTGGCGACCGCAACCGCATCCGCGAAGGGGTGACCATGCATCGCGCTGCACAGGCCGGCGCCGCGACCGTTGTGGGTTCGGACTGCTTTATTATGACCTACGCGCACGTTGCCCATGATTGTAAACTGGGAAACCAAATCATCCTTGCCAATAATGTCGCGCTCGCCGGTCATGTCGAAATCGAAGACCAGGTTTTTATATCTGGCGGCGTGGTCATTCATCAATTTTCACGGCTCGGGCGGCTGGCGATGATTGGCGGCAATTCCAAAATCGTGCAGGATTGTCTGCCGTTTATCACCACCGATGGTCAACCGGGACGCGCCAGCGGGCTAAACACTGTCGGCCTGCGGCGCGCCGGTTTCGCGTCAGACGACCTGCGGGAACTCAAACGCGCTTATCGAACGCTCTTGCGTTCGGGCTTAAAGCTTGAAGAGGCGCTTGCCGAACTCGAAACCCAGGACCATCCGCTGGTCCGTCACCTGAGAGATTTTGCGCGAACCTCAAAACGCGGCTTTTGTCGCGCCTAGCTTCGCCAAGCGGCTCCCGGTCAGCTGAATCCTCAACCCTTAAAATCAAAATCAATAATTATTATTGTTTTTAGTTTCGCAATCTGCTATGATGGGTTTGTCAAATGAAGGAGTAGATAACATGGCGAAAAGCACAGCGGCAAAAGCCGACCGCGAGCAAGCCAAGCGGAATTTGCGCTCCAACCTGAGCGCCCGCGGTTATCAATTCACCCAGCAGCGGGCACGGGTCTTCGAGTATTTGCAAAGCGTTGAACACCATCCGACGGCCGAAGAAGTCTTCTTAGCCGTCAAACCGCAACTGCCGAAAATCAGTTTGGCGACCGTATATAAAAACCTCGAAGCGCTGGTGGAATCGGGCCTAGCCTCGAAATGGAGCTATGCCAATGCGGCGGCGCGTTACGATATACGCACCGATCATCATTATCATTTGCGGTGTTTAAGCTGCGGCCGGATGTGGGATATTGAGCCGACTGAAGTTTCCGAATTGCTCGCCCGTATGCGACCGCAGAGAGGCTTTCAAGTAAGTGATTACCGTTTGGAATTGGTCGGCACCTGCCGCGATTGTCGGCAATAATTAAGGAGATTTTATTATGGATAAAATGCATAAAACCAGCATAGATATTGCACTTGAAAATCGTGAGCAGCTGGTCAGCTTGCTCAATAAACAACTGGCAGACACCTTTGACCTCTACAGTCAGACCAAGCAGGCGCACTGGAATGTAAAGGGTAGAGATTTTTTTCAACTCCATGAATTATTTGATAAATTGGCAACCGGTTTAACCGAGCATGTGGATACGATTGCCGAGCGCGCCACGGCCCTGGGCGGCACGGCGCTGGGCACCACGCGAATGGCGGCGGCCGCTTCACGGTTGCCGGAATACCCTGAAATTGTTGAAGGGTTGGAAAGCGTGGCGGCGCTGGCCGAGCGTTACGGCAAGCTTGCCGCGTCAACGCGCGCGGCCATCGATGCGGCGACCGAATTGGGCGACGCGGATACCGCCGATCTGTTTACAGAAGTCTCGCGCGACCTGGATAAATCGTTGTGGTTTCTGGAAGCCCATTTGCAGGAATAACCCAGAAAAGCGCTTTACCTCTTCGCTTGAACGCCTAAGCGAAGAGGTAAAGTTTTTAGATCGAGGTCTGGGGTTAAACTGCGCGCCGAAGACGCAGGGGACCCAGACGGCAAACCCTTAATGCTGCATTTTCAGCTCGAGCTCTTGAATAATCGCTTCGCTTGAGGTTTTTGTATCGCCCGCAAGTTTCACATATTGGTCAAAATCGCGCTTCGCTTCTGCACGCTTGCCTTGCATCACCAGGGCAAGTCCGCGATTCCAGAAGGCCATTGAATCTTTGGGCGAGAGCCGGATGGCCTGGTTGTAATCGGCAATCGCCTGGTCAAGCAAACCCTTGCGGTAAAGCGCTGTGCCGCGATTGTTGTAGAGAAAAGCGATTTTCGGTTTCAAGGTGATGGCGCTGCTATAATCGGCAATCGCCCCGTCAAAGTCTTTCAACTGTTTTTTGATATTGCCGCGATTATTGTAGGCTTCGGCAAGTGTGGCATTGAGTTGAAGGGCGCGGTTGTAATCCAAAAGCGCCCCTTCGATATCGCCTTTTTCGCGGCGCGCATTGCCGCGATTGTAATAGGTCACGGCGTTTTCAGGGTTGAAGGCAATCGCCGCATCGTAATCGCTGATGGCTTTTTCAGGTTCGCCACTCGCCAGAAACCGATTGCCGCGATTGTTGTAAGCCGGCGCTGAAGATTGTGCCGGCGCCGTAAACGCCAGGGTTAACAAAATCAAGGTCGGCAACAGGCCTTGAAGCAGATGGGTTTTGAGGGGTCGGGACATAAGTTCGCTCTCCTTCGAAAAAAATCATTGACGAACTTTTTAGTAGTCAGTTGCATAACAAGACTGACCGAGGGTAACATAGTCAGTCTTGTTATGCAACTGAGAAAAAGGGTGACCGATGAAAAGAACAAATTTTGATGACATGAAGTGTTCGCTGGCGAGCGCCTTGAACCTCATTGGCGAGTGGTGGACGCCGCTTATTTTGCGCGACATCTTGATGGGCATACGGCGGTTCGAGCCGTTGCTCAACCACCTGGGGATCTCGCGCAACATTTTAACCGACCGGCTACAGACCCTGGTGGACAACGAGATACTCGAACGCCGGCTTTACCAACAAAGCCCTGAGCGTTACGAGTATGTGTTGACCGAGCGCGGCGTTGACCTGTTTCCGATTATTGCAGCGGTAATGGCGTGGGGGGATAAATGGCTCTCGACTGAGGGCGTGCCGACCGAACTCATTCATCAGGAATGTGGCAAGGTGACCAAGGCAAAGGTGGTCTGCGCCAAGTGCGGCAAAGACCTTAAACTGAAAAATGTTCGCGCCCGCCGAGGTCCGGGCGCCTCGGAAGCGGATTGGGAAGCTTTCAAGAAAGCTGCGAAAGCCAATGCTTAAAAAGCTCAGGCTTAAAACCGGGTAACGGCACACCTCGCAACACCTTGAATCAGGCACCTGCGATCACAGCGTCTGCTTCCAGGTTTCGCCATCGCGTCTGAGTTTTTCTAACGTCGCTTGCACGACGGCT
>JBIOWC010000753.1:0-17172 GCA_044868105.1 Blastocatellia bacterium | reverse complement strand
AGGGTTCTTACCACGCTCACGAAAGGCACAAAGACCGCCGGTAATGGGTCAGTGTGAAATTAAGGGTATGAAAATATTTATCGGT
Organism: Blastocatellia bacterium; assembly: GCA_044868105.1. Taxonomy (GTDB): domain Bacteria; phylum Acidobacteriota; class Blastocatellia; order UBA7656; family UBA7656; genus JBFMDH01. The sequence goes on along the minus strand of JBIOWC010000753.1, from coordinate 17,087 downwards.
AAAAGAACGGCGGTCGGTTGTCAGGGACAAGGTCATCTTCTGATTAGGCGGAAAAGACGGATTGCGCTTTATCCGCCTTTTCCGTCTAATCCGGAGATCACTGTTTACTGGTCGTTGGGCGGGACTTTACTTGTTTAGCGCCAACCGCTGGCCAACCTATTTCTTCCTGACCCACTACTAGACCGCCAGGAGTTTTCTTCTTCAAAAGAACCGGTAACGGTTGTGCAATCCCGCAAAAAATTTCTCCGCCCGGCAAACTGCCAGGCGAAAAGCCGCGTAAAACAGGTGCAACTTTCTGTGTACCACAGGTGAAACTTTCTATTCGGATTACCCGGTTGGTTGTGATAGTATGAGCGAACCAAAATCCCAGAGGTGAAAAACTTATGATTCAATTTCTCGGTCATTTAATTGCCAAACCACTCATTGTATTGTTATTTATTGGCTCTTTTCTGATTTTTGCCGCGCCCCAAGCTACGGCTTGCGCGAGCGATGAACTGAAGAACGAAGATAAACCCAATGTCGTATCGGCGTCCGATACAACTGAAAATCGAGCCGATGGCGTAGCGGTTGAAAAGAGATCCCTGAATGTTTTATACGCGCCGCTCAAAGAGATTAACTTTGAAACTTCTCAAACCGCTTTGCCCGCAAAGGCGCAACCCGCCGTTCCCGGCGGACAAATCACCAATATCAGCTTTTCAAGACTGGTGATGAATTCGGCTACGGTGATGCCGAAAGTCCCGCCCGCAAGCGCAAAGCCCTTGAATAAAATTCCCATGACCAGTGGTGAAAAGTTCCACTACTTTTTCAAAAGCGCTTTTCTTTCGCCGGGCGCCTATGGTCAGGCAATTTTTTCAGGCGTTAGAGGCGAAGCTTTTGATAAAGACCATGACCCGGATGGCGTGAAAGGCAATTTCTTTGCCGATGCCGGAACCCGTGCGGCACGTAGTTTTACTTTCAGCGCCACCACGAAATTCTTCGAGCGTTTTTTCTGGGCTTCGATATTCAGACAAGACCCGCGCTATCATCGCTCCGGCAAAACCGGCGTCGGCGGAAAAATCGGTTATGCCGTTACTCGCGTCTTTATCACCGAAGGCGACCGCGGCGGCAATCAGTTCAACATCTCTTACCTGGGCGGCGGAGCAAGCGCAGCGTTTATGTCGCGCCTATATGAACGCGATGAACGCCACGCCTTAAATAAAGTGTTAAACAAATGGGGAACGCATATCGCGTTGACCATGGTTTCCAATATTTTTCGTGAATTTTTGAGCGGACAGTAAGACCGGTAAAAGGGCAGCGTAAAAAGTCATTGCCAGCGAAAAATTTTGTTTAAGATAAAGGCGCAAGATTTACCAGGAATCTTGCGCTTTTTTACATTTGCGCCAGTTCTTTGAGCAAGGAACGCGAGCGCAAATCACGTTCAAGCGCGTGCCGGATGATTTGATAATTTATCTCGCCAATCTGCGCCAGACGCTTAGCCGAAACCTTTTTTTTAGCAAACTGCCTGGGGTGGAGGTGAAACATCTCATCAATCAATTTACGCATCTCCGAATCAGCAATTTCGCCGCGTCCACCGCTACAGTTATGACAACGTGGCGCGCCCTGCACGGTAAGAAAGACGGAATTATTTTGCCCGATCGGGTCATGGCACACGCTGCACTGGGAAAGGTCTGGAAAGTACCCTGTGAGTTTCAACAGCCACGATTCAAAGTAACGCAAAACCATAGCTAGCTCACTCTCTTCGGCGATTGCTTCAAGCGCCGCTGAAACCAGCCGATAGAGTTTTTCATTCGGCTCATGGTCAGGCAAAAATTCCGTCACCAGTTCCGCCAGATAAGATAAGACGCTCGCCGTTTCAACATCCCGCGAAGCCATATAGAAACTCGACCGCACGATGTCACAGTTAGAGACGCTGACGAGTTCGCGCCCTTCTTTATAAAAGTAGGTCACGGCCACTTCGGTGAACGGTTCAAGCGACGAACCGAAACGGCTTTTCATTTTTCGCGCGCCGTGCGCGACCCCGCGCACCTTGCCGGAATCTTTGGTCAAAAAGACGCATATCTTGTCGGCTTCGGCGAGCGTATAGGTTCTGAGCACATAAGCCTCGGTTGTGTGTAATGGCATAGCTGTTAAAGATTGTAACAAAGCCTCGTGGCCAGTGTCAGTTAATGTATAGTTCCTGATTTTAAGTTGAGCGTGTTATGATTTTCGTGCACTCACAAGCGAGGTTATTATGAAAAACCTACTCGTCGTCTTTATCGCCTTCATTCTTTGTTTTACGGTTTCATCAATCGCTGCGCAACAACCCAAAAGTGAAAAGCTCACGAAAATCGAAGCGGCCTTGAAAGATGATGTGCCGAAAATTTTATGCGTGAGTGAAAGCTTTGCCACCGCCGCGCAACCCAAAGATGAAGCCTGGCAGAAACTCTCGGCCAACGGTTTCAAATCGGTGCTCAATTTACGAACCGATAAAGAGGGCGTTGATTTAACCAAGGAACGTGAAATGGTTGAAAAAGCCGGCCTGCGCTATATCAGCATTCCGGTCACCGGCAATGACCCTAAACCTGAACAAGCCGAAGCCTTCATCAATGCCGTCAAAGACGGGCAAAACCAGCCGATGCTCATTCATTGCGCCAGCGCCAATCGGGTCGGCGGTTTTTTTATGATTTATCGAGTCCTGGAACAAGGGTGGAGCGAGGATAAGGCTTTAGAAGAAGCCAAACAGATTGGGCTGACAAGCCCCGTGCTTACGAAATTCGCGCAGGATTACATCGCTTCACATAAGAAGACAAAATGAACACAGCAGCAGCAACAAATTTATCTGCATTATCGGCAGAAGCAAAAGAACAAAACCTTAGAGCCTTACTTCGCCGTTACGACTCCGTCATCGTGGCTTTTTCGGGTGGCGTTGACAGCGCCTACTTAGCCTATGTCGCGCACAGCGAACTCGGCGAGCGCGCCTTGGCGGTAACTGGCGACAGCGCTTCATATCCGACTTTTCAACGCGAGCTTGCCGACCAATTGACCGGTCAATTTGGCATTCGGCACGAAATCATTTTCACCGAAGAGTTCGAGGACGCGAATTACACCAACAATCCGCCGAACCGGTGTTATTTCTGCAAATCGGAACTCTACACCAAGGTGAACGCCCTGGCCCGCGAGCGCGGCTTTGCGGTGATCTGCGACGGCACGAATGCCGATGATGTGGGAGATTACCGTCCGGGCCGACAGGCGGCAAGTGAACTCGGGGTGCGCTCGCCGCTGCTTGAATGCGGCATGACGAAAGCCGACATCCGCGAGCGGTCGCGGCGCGCCAATTTGCCAACCTGGGATGAACCGGCGTCCGCCTGTTTGTCATCGCGCATTCCTTATGGGCAGTTGGTGACGCTTGAAAAGCTTTCGATGGTTGACCGCGCCGAGAGCGCTTTAAGACAGTTGGGTTTCCGCCAGGTGCGCGTGCGTCACCACGAAGAGATTGCCCGCATCGAAATTTCCGAAGATGAAATGGCGCGGGCCTTAAACCGCGAGACCGTGCGGCAGATGTCCACAACCCTGAAAGCCATCGGCTTTAAATATGTTGCGCTAGACCTGGAAGGCTATCGCACCGGCTCGTTGAATGAAACACTGACAAACAGGAATTCAGGAGTCAGAAGCCAGGAGTCAGAATGAAGAACAGATGAAGGATAAGTAGAAGGATTAAAACCTTGTCGATCGTCCAGCCTTCCGTGTTCGTCGTTCCCGGCATTCTGAATTCTGACTTCTGAATTCTGACTTCTTAAAACAATGAAAGACGTTTGGAACCCGGAACAATACGAAAAATTCAAAGATGAGCGCATGCAACCGTTTTATGATTTGCTGGCGCTCGTCAAACCTGAGGTCAATATGCGCGTTGCCGATTTAGGTTGCGGCACGGGCGAACCGACGCGCATTTTACATGAGCAGGTGCAAGCGCGTGAAACGGTCGGCTTCGATAATTCGGATGCCATGTTGGCAAAGGCCAGGCATCTCGAAGGCGATGGGCTGCGCTTTGAAAAATGCGATATTGAAAGTTTTGCTGCTGAGAGTGACGCATCTGTCGCCTATGGTCAATTCGATTTGATTTTTTCAAACGCTGCGCTGCATTGGGTTGAGGGTCATGAAAAGTTATTCAGACAACTGACAAGCGCTTTAGTTGCAGGCGGGCAACTGGCAGTTCAAGTGCCGGCAAATCATTTTCACCCGTCGCACGTCGTCGCCGAAGAGGTTATTCACGAAAGTCCTTTTCGCGAAGCAACCAAAGATTACTCCCGCCAAGACGCTGTACTGAAACCTGAAGAGTATGCGACGTTGTTGTTTAAGCTCGGCTACCGGGAACAGCTTGTCAAAATGCAAATCTATGCGCACCCGCTGGAATCGAAGGAAAAGGTGATTGATTGGGTAAAAAGCACGCGATTGACCGATTATCAAAAACGTCTGCCGGAAGATTTGTATGAACAATTTTTGCAGCGTTATCGCGAGCGCTTGATGGAGAGGCTCGAAGACACGCGACCGTTTCTTTACACCTATAATCGCATTTTACTTTGGGCAAGAAAATAATAACCTGGATTAAGCGGTGGAAGGGAATCAAGCTTTTTTCAGGATGCGAATCGTGTCGAGCAGACTGCCAGACAGTAGGGTGACGACCACGGCAATATCAAGCGACCATCCCCAGGGCGTCATCTGTATTGAGAGCAGGTGAAGAGGAAAGATTGAATAACCGCCAATCGTTGCCCTCAAAATTTCTGATAGAGAGACGGTAGAGCCTTCAAAATAAGCCCAAGCTGAAAAATAACCGGGTAAGAGTAGAATAATTCCAAGCGGCAGACTAATGACCATTCGATAATTATTGGTTATCCGATTCCATCCTATCACCAAGAGCGGAAAAGCCAGCGCCGTAAAAATCATCAGCCCTAAGGCCGGTACGCTGGCATAGCGACCATTCGAGAAAAAATGATAAAGCGCCAGGCCAACATAATAGACCACGGCGCCGCTTAACATCTGCGCCAGAGTTTCGATTACGACAGATTTTCTTAGCAGAAGCGTGATGTTCACTATGGCTCGGCATCGGTTGATGAAGAGAGCGGCAGCCGTTTCTAACCGAAGCAACCTGCCGCTCTCTTCATCACCAGCAAATTAAAATTGAACCTTCGGGGCTTCGCGCGAGCCTTCGCTGGCTTGAAATACCTGGGCGCGTTGAAATCCGAACAAGTTGGCGAAGAGGACGGTCGGAAACGTATCGCGGCTGGTATTGTAATCATTGACGACCGTATTGTAATCGCGGCGCGCCACCTGAATGCGATTTTCCGTGCCCGACAACTCATCTTGCAATTTCAAAAAGCTCTGGTCGGCTTTTAAATTCGGATAGTTCTCTTGAAGCGCCAGCAAGCGTCCCAGGGCGCCTGACACTTGATCATTGGCAGCGAATTTTTCAGCCGGAGTTTGCGCGCTGAGCAACCGCGAACGGGCTTCGGCAATGTCGCTAAATACCTGCTCTTCGTGTTTGGCATACCCTTTCACGGTGTTGACCAGGTTCGGAATCAAATCGGCGCGGCGTTGCAGTTGCGTATCGACATTTGAAAACGCGTTCTCCACGGCGTTGCGTTTCGTGGTCAGGCTGTTATAACTTCCGCAAGCCGAACCGCCGAGAATCAAGCCTATCAGCAAAAGTACGACTAAAATTCCAATTCCCCATTTCATTAATCTTTTCCTCCTTGATGAACATCGTGCATACGCTGTTCATCATTGCGTTGCGTATTTTATTTCTTCACTCTCAACTTTGCTTTCGTGAAGCGCCGTTTTCGCCGCATCGGCCGCGTCAAGCATATCGCCGATGCGTTCGAGCATCGGCGCAAGCGTTGCGCGATTGGCCGCTGAAATGCTGACGGCATTAAAGGCGCGACGTAAATTTGCAAGTTCATCTTCATTGAGCAAATCGGACTTGTTGAAGACGAGTAGTCGGGGGATGCCTGACAATTTCAACTCTTCCAAAATTTTTTCAACCGAAGCGATGTGACTTTCAAACTGCGTGCTGCTTGCATCAACCAGATGAATCAATAAATCCGAGCCTTCCATCTCTTCCAGCGTCGCGCGAAATGCAGTAATCAAATCGGGCGGCAAATCGCGTATGAAGCCGACCGTGTCGTTGATAATCACTTCCTGGTCGCGGGGCAGTCTCAGCCTGCGGCTGGTCGGGTCAAGGGTGGCGAACATCAGGTTTTCGGTCGTAACCGCAGATTCGGTGAGCGCATTGAGCAGGGTTGATTTGCCGGCGTTGGTGTAACCGACAATCGAGATAATCGGCACATCGCGGCGCAAGCGTTTGGCGCGTTGCACTCTTCGGCTGGTGCGCAATTGCTCAATCTGTTTTTCGAGATGGTGAATGCGGTCGCGCACACGACGACGGTCAACTTCGAGTTTGGTTTCACCGGGACCGCGCCCGCCAATGCCGCCCATCAGGCGCGACATCTCGGTTCCTGAACCCGACAGGCGCGGCAACATATATTTGAGTTGCGCGAGTTCGACTTGAATTTTACCTTCGCGGCTCTGCGCCCGCTGCGCGAAGATGTCGAGAATGAGTTGCGTGCGGTCAACGATTTTCAAATCGGTGACTTCGTTGATGGCGCGAACCTGTGCGGGAGTTAAGTTCTGGTCGAATATCATCACGTCAACGCCGAGTTGCAGACTGCGAATGATGAGCTCTTCAAGTTTGCCTTTGCCGATTAACGTGCGCGGGTCGAGTTTCGGTCGGCGTTGAATAATTGAATCCAAGACCACGACGCCCGACGAACGCGCCAACTCTTTCAACTCGTCAACCGACTCTTGCGCCTCGGTAACGCTTTCCGTCGTCACCCCGACTAAAATGGCGCGGTCACGTTTATCTTGCGGATTGCGGACCCGACGGGCGCGCGAAAGTTCTTCTTCAAGCGAGGTGATGAAATCGAGAAAATCTACCTCCAGTTGCGAAGGCACGCGCGGCTCAAGAAACGCCCAGGTCTTCGGGCTGGCTTCAACTGTTTCGTTGCCCAATCCTTCATCGGCAGATTTTTTCGGCGCGCTCACATTCGCCGCGCCATTGCCGGGAATCAAATGCGCCGTATGCACAACGCCGGGCAGTCCGTCGCTTTTGACTTCGATGGCCGACATTAAATCGAGCCGCAACAGGGCCAGGTCGGTCAAGTCATCCTGCGTTAATTTTTCGCCAAGCAGATGCGTGTGTAAACAGCGCAATCCGCGAAACCGGTCACTGCCGACGCGCAGGCGTTTCAAATCGGGTAAGACAATCCCATGGGCATTACCGACGATGACATATTCGACATGCCCGTTACGATTAACCAGTACGCCGACCTGACGGTTCATTTCGCGCGATAGTTCCGCAACCTGGCGAGCGAACTCTTGCGTGACAATCTCGTGCGGCGGGATGCGCCGGTGATAAAGCTTTTCCAGGCGGTGAATCTGATTGGGCTTTAACCCTTGAATGTTTCCTTCAATACTTCTAATCGCTTTTCCCTCCTCATTCTATCGAAACCTTCTGTTCCATGATAAAGAACGCAAAAGACAAAAGGCAAAGCCGAAACAGCCCCAAGCCGACCAGATGTGCGTACGCTCACCCACAAAAAAATATTCCCTGGCGGCAGTAATATCCTGAAGAGTTCGGCAACTTTCTTCTTTCGGCACGCAATTGTGAATGCCAGTTTGAGAAACCACTAGGTTGAGCGGGTAGCTGCTGTCGGCGTTGTCAGGGGGTCTGGATGGCAACGACGGGCAACCGTAGCGAGGCGCGCAAACGCATCTTGCTGCTCACCGCTCATCTTTATAAAACCGGAAACCACAATATAAAGCAGTCATTGGCAGGTAAACGGTCGCTCCATTTAGCCGTCTGTCAATCCCAACTATGATGAACCGGAGGATGTATGTCGAAAACGATTAAACACTTTTTGTCGCTCTTTATCGTTGCATTTTTCACGCTTACTTATACGATTGTGCCGCTGGCGCAATCCATTGTCTCAGGCGCAATTGAAGGACAAATTATTGACATCAGCGATAGCAGCGCCATCGCCGGCGCCGTGGTTATTGCCAAGCATAAAACCAGAGGCATTGAATACCGGGTGTTAACGCACACGGACGGCAAATATTTTATCGCCGATATGCAACCCGGCGAGTATGGCATCTCGGCTTCCAAAGAAGGCTATGAAAATGTTGCGGTGTCGGCAAACGGCACCTCTATGTCTTTCATCAACGGAGCCATTGGCATCAAAGAAACCACGGTGGTCAAAGTGCCGCCCATTGCGCTACAGAAAAAAGGCGCAGCCCCCTCAAGCGTTACGACCTACACGGGGCGCGCCGAACGCCAGACGAACTCTCTGGATGCCACGCGGGGCGGCAGTTTCACCAGTCAGGAGTTATTGGCGTTGCCGCTTGGTGGGGTGCGAACCTTTGACGAGTTGGCGCTTCTTTTGCCGGGCGTCGCAGCGCCGCCGAAAGCCATCGGGCAAACGGTTGGACCGGGCGTCGGTCCCGGCATCGGCACATCGGGCCAGTTTGCCGTCAACGGCCTTCAAACCCGCTATAACAATTTCACCATTGACGGGTCAGACAACAATGACGAAGACATCGGCGTGCGCCGCCAGGGGTTCACGTCATTAGTGCCGCAATCTATCGAAAGCGCCCAGGAATACAACGTGACGACCCTTTTAGCCGAGCCGCAATTCGGGCGCAACATGGGCGCGCAAGCCGATGCCATTTCTCGTTCGGGCGGCAACCAGATTCACGGCACCCTCTACGGATTTTTCACCGCTCGACCCTTACAAGCCCAGGAGGCATTCGAAACTAACTTTGCCGCGGGGCAAAAGCACAACACCCGCGCCCAGTATGGCTTGGTTTTGGGCGCCCCTCTGGTGAAGAACAAAACCTTCTTCTTCGGTTCATTTGAAGCGCAACAGGCGCGCGCCGACAAAGAATTTCATTTTTCCGTGCCGACCCTCAATGAACGCTACTTTCTCGGCGATAAAAATAGAGGAAGAACCAATCGAGGCGCGGCGTTGTTTAGCTTGTTCCCGGCGCCCAATAATGCGCCAGGACCCTATGGCGCCAATACCTTTTCACAGGTTCTGCCCGCGGATGCCGACGGCGCTATTTTTTCCCTCAAACTCGATCACAGTTTCAATAAGCATCACATCTTTGCCGCCAGGTATAATTTCACCGATGACGATACGCTATTACCGGTCACTGGCGAAGCGTTGTTCTCGGCGCTTGCGGCAAAGGTTCGCACCCAAAATTTTTCGTTCATCTTTCATAGCATTTTATCCCATCGCGCGGTCAACGAATTTCGCGCTTCGTGGGGCAAAACCAGCCTCGATTTTGATGACCCGCAGCTCAGTGAATTCTCTGCATTTTTGCAACCCTCTACCTTCCCGCTGACCAATCAACGGGACGCCAGGTTTCTTTTGAATGCAGCTTTACTGGATGAAAATGGCAAGCCGGTTTCGGGTAAGCATACCGAAACCGGAATTTCCAATAATTTTAATCAAGATGGAGACGGCACCGGTCCTATCGGGCAGGTCAAGGTCGCCGGGTACAGTTCATTAGGCGTAGATGTTTATAGCTTTCCGCAACGCCGAACCAATAACACTTATCAGTTTGCCGATACGATTTTGTTCAACCTGAGTAAACATCGCTTCGCCGTGGGAGTTGATAGTCGTCGAATTCATCTCGACAGCCAGCTGGAAAGAAATTTCCGTCCGTTGATTGATTTTAATGGAGCCATCAACATCAGCGGGGCGGGCGGGCGCGATTATTATGAGGCCCGCGACCTGGTCGCCCTGGGCGCGCCAACCACCTTTATCCAAACACAGATTCAAAATTCCGTAGATGCTGAAATCGGTTTACGCTATTGGGCAAATAGCTTTTTCTTCTCCGACCAGTTCCGCGTCAAACCGAACCTCACCTTAACCCTCGGCTTGCGTTACGAACTCAATTCGGTTCCCGGCGAAGTCAATAACCGCATAGAAAATGCGTTGACCTCTGAGGCGCTGGGGAAATTCATTACCGCAGAGCAGGCCTTTAATGCGGCGCAAGGGCGCGGCCAGGTGTCGGGGCTCGAAAGATTCTTTGCCGGGCGCACCGAGATTTACCGAAGAGACAGCAACAACCTTGCGCCGCACATTGCTTTCGCCTGGAGTCCTACAGGCGATAAGAGCTTCACCATCCGCGCTGGCTACGGCCTCTATTACGGTCAAATACCCGGCGCGATTATCAGTCAATCGCGCAGCCTGTATCCGTTCTTTGTCGGCATCAATTGTCCGGGCATCTTTAATGGCAACGGCGCAAGCCTCAGCTATACCAGTCCGACGTTGGGCATCACTTTAGCATCAGCGCCGGGAACTTTGAACGGATTCGGCAGCAGCAATGATCCTTCCGGAACCGTACAAACCATCTCGGGTAACAATCAGTTTGCGACCCCCGCCGGAACGGCATTTGTTTTTCCGGCGGCCGATCTGGTGACCCCCTACGCGCAGCACTGGGGGTTAACCCTAGAAAAAGAGTTTCTCAGAGATATGCTATTTTCAGTCGCCTATGTCGGGACCAAAGGAACCCACTTGCTGAGACTTTCAACCCCCAATTATGGGGTGAATGGGTTGCCGATAATTAAAAACCCCAATGGAAATGCGCAAGCCATCGTCGCTGACCCAGCAAATAATTTTCAATCCTCACCCGGCGTGTTGAATGCGCGAACCCTGGTGGCAACCCGAACCTATCCGCTGCTGGGTTCTTACACCTCTATTGAATCGGATGGCAATTCGATTTATCACAGTCTGCAAGCGCAACTCAATAAACGCTTCTCAAACGGGCTGCAATTCACGACGGCTTATACCTGGTCGCACGCTATTGATGAATCATCGGACATCTTTGCGCTCGCCGGTGCGCCGGGCTTACCGCAAAACAGTTTTAACCGGCAACTGGAACGCAGCCATGCGAATTTCGATGTGCGTCATCGTTTCGTGGCAAGCGTGGTTTATGATTTGCCGTTTGCGAAAAACAACGCCCTACTGGGCGGCTGGCAAGTGGCCAGCATCGCGACTTTTCAAACCGGACAGCCCTATACCATCTTAGCCGGATTGGATTCGAACCTGGACGGCAACCTCACGGACCGCCTGGCGACAACCGCCGGAATTCAAGAGGTCAATGAGGGCCGCGTACGATTCACAGTTCCCGGTTCGCAATTCTCTTTAATCAGTCCCGGACAAGAGGCCCAGATTAGTCGCAACAGTTTCCGCGCGCCGGGCGTGGCGACTGTCAGTCTCGCGGTAAATAAGCATTTCAAATTCAGCGAAACCAAGCGACTTGAACTGCGCAGCGAATTCTTCAACCTCTTCAATCGAACCCATTACGGCATTCCCGTGCACACCCTCTTTTCGCCTGCGGTTGGGCAATCGGTTGATACGCAATTACCGAATTTTGCCGCGCAATTTGCCGTAAAATTCACTTTTTAGTCTCAGAATAAATGTCTGCGAAGGCGGTGGTCTTTGAGAAAACCATCGCCTTCCTTTCACGTTAAGATGGAAGTTGATTATGAGAGCCTTACTGTCGCGCCCTTCTTGCTTCACCTTCATGGCGATTTTGTCTGCGCTTGCGCTTCTGCTGTTTGCTCAGGGCGGGCATCCGTCACTCGCGCAAACTGGCCGGCGCACGCTGGCAGAGAAACCCGCATCACCGGCCCAACAACATGGCATAAAAGTGCAGCCCGATGCGCGCCCGGAAGAGGTTCCCAACCTGCAAAAGCCCGACGACAATCGCTGGGCACTAATTATCGGCGTTAATGACTACAACGATTCCTCGGTCGTACCCTTGTCGGCTCCGAATGAGGATGCCAAAAATCTCGCTCGTGCGCTGACCAAATACGGCGCCTTTCCAAGCCGCAATATCACCTTGCTGACCTCTGACCAAACGGATTTCAGCTTACAACCCACGCGCGACAATATTGTTGAGCAGATAGAAAAACTGAAAAAGAATCTCACGGAAGACTCCCTGTTGCTCTTCGCCTTTATGGGGCACGGCTATGAACTCAGCGGCAAAGAAGGATATTTACTTCCGAGAAATGCCAAAGTATCGAGCCAGATGGTGCTTGATAATACGGCGCTCAGTCGAACATTTATTGAGAGTATGTTCAGAGAAATGCGGGTCAAACGGGTCATCTATTTTATTGATGCCTGTCGCAATTCAACGCAAACGCGTAGCCTGTTGGTGAAACAGGATTCCAAGGTTTATACCCCCAATTTGACGGCGGGCCCGACGACTAAGGGTTTGCAATTGTTCGCGCAGATGTTTGCGGCAAGTCCGGGTCAAGAGGCTGTTGAAGCAAATGGCGAGGGGTTTTTTACCACCGCTCTGGTTGAAGGTCTGGAAAAGGCGACCAACGAAGAAGGCAACGTGACGCTGGGCGCGCTCTATACGTATGTCGAGAAACGCCTGCCGGAAATCGCGCAGAAATATACCAAGGGCACGAGTCAACTGCAAAAACCCGAACTCCATGTCCAACCGCTCGAACAAAAAAATAAATTCATTATCGCCCACAATCCGGCGAGAGTTCAGCTGGGCTATTTGAAGTTAACCGCCAGTGTGCCTTCGGCAAAAGTCACGCTCAGGTTGAACGGGAAACCGGTCATTGAAGAAACCCTCGCCGGAACCGGATGGGATAAGACGCTCAATCCCGGACTCTATCAATTGGAGGTGACCGCCAAAGGTTACCGGACCTGGACAACCGATATTAATTTAAAGCGCGGAAATAATAATCCGGTCGAAGCCAATCTCGAATCTTCACTGGGTTCGATTTACATTGACCTCGGCGACATCAAAGCAACTGAAAAAGGATTACAGATTTTTGTTGATGACCAACCGGTCAAATTCGCCCCGGTGGCCGGCACGCCAACCGAATGCCGAATCAAGGATATTGAAGAGGGTCATCGAAAATTGCGCATCCAGTACGCCGGAGCGACCGTTTTGGAGAGCCCGGTGACCGTTGAAGCCAGCGACACCCGAATGGTCAAGCTGCCTTCAAAAACCAATAACTCCCTGACTCTTCCCACAACCGGAATGCTGGTACTGACAGCCAACGTAGCAACGGCCGAAGTGATGATTAAACCGCAGGGTAAACCTTCGTTCACCAAAACGCTGCAAAATCGCCGACTGGAACTGACCCTCTTGCCGGGCGATTATGAAATCGAAGTAACCGCCGGCGGCAAATATAAAAGCTGGAAGCGCGCCCTCACCATCAAGCAAGGAAGTTTAACCGACCGGGATGTCGAACTGCTGTCCGTTGCCGGAACGATCTCGATAGATTTAGGCTCGGTGAACGCCGACGACCGTCAGCTTACCCTAACCTTGGATGGTCGGCCGGTGACGCCGGTAAAAGTTACGGCGAATAAAATAGAATTGCGCGATCTAGATGAAGCGCCCCATCAACTGAAAATTTCGCATCCGAGTTTTGCCGAGTCGGCGCAAACCGTAGAGGTCTATGGCGGACAGACCACGGCGATTAATTTGTCTTTGAAATCGCTGTTGATTCCGGTGACCATTAACAGTCTGCCGGGAGCCAAAATTTCCATCGGGAATCTCCCGGTTAAAGCTGTGCCGCCCACCGGCAAACTCTTTATTCCCAATTTGCCGGCCGGTCAATATGTGGTGAAGGCCGAACTCGCAGGCTACACGGCACGGGTACAGGCGCGAACCTTCGACGCCGGGAAAGAATATGAATTTGAGTTGAAGCCGGTTGGTACGCCTCGCAATAACGAGCCGATTACCAGTTTGCCGACGACCGTAGCGCTCAGTTCAATCAAGCTACAGTTTGATGAGCCGATAGGCAATCAGGCGCAAATTTTCATCAACGGACAACAACCGGATGTCGGTAAAATGAGTCGTCTCGAAAAGCTCATCGAAATTAAAGACCTCGACAAAGGTCACTACGCGATTGAAATCCGCCATCCGAAATCCGGGAATACGGATTTCCAAGAGGTTGAAGTCGAAGCCGCAACCAAAATACAAATTCCCGTACGCTTCACCTTGCGGCTCGTCAAACTGACGGTGCGCAGTGAACCCGGTACTGACATCTATGTTGATGGAGAATTCAAAGGTCGTTTGGCGGGCAACGAACTGCCCGTGCAACTGGCGCCCGGCGAACATCGGTTGAAAGCGGTCAATGACCGTTTTGAAGAGATGGAGAAACCGCTCAGCGTTAATAAAGATGAAAGGTTGGAACTTGCGCTAACCCCGGTTGTCTCTTCGGCAAAGTTCAATGAAGAATTTACCAGTCTGCAAAATTGGAGCGCCCAAGGGTGGGCGCTCAGTCAAAAGAAAAATGAAATCTTTATGGTCGTTAAGGGGACGGAAATCGGGTTAATCAAAGACCGCAAATATATGGATTTTTCGCTACGTTTTACCCTGAGTTTCGCCAGACAAAATCGCAAGGGGGCGGTTTGGGTGGTGCGCGCCCGCGACGGGCAAAATTATTATATGTTTCAGCTCGTCTGTTCCAAAGGAAACGCCCCGGCGCTCTTTCGCAGTTTTGTAGTTAAAAACGGCCTCATTGTCAAACAATACGAAGAAGGGGTGCCCATCAATTTAAACCTTCCCGATGACCAGATTCACATTTTCGTGGATGCCACAGGTTCAAAGATAACCCATCGCATCTCTTCCAATGGCGCGCCGACCGAGCGACCGGTTATCTTTAGCGAAATGGATGACCAGAGTTTTGCATCGGGAAAAGTTGGCTTTATGACCAAAGACGGCGAAGAATTCTGGATTCGCTCAATCAGTATTCTGCCAAAATAGTCTGCGGCGCTGAGCAGGGAGGCCTTGAGATACACCGCGCCGTTGAAATTGACAGCGCTGGCTTTGTCCGCCGTGTGCGCCTGGTGAATCTTGGGTGCTCTCTTCCCCGTGGAAGAGGCTGATCAATCACCTGAAAATTCAAACAAGATTTCTCACCACACGCACCTAAGAGCGAACCTGCGTCAGAGATTTTCAATTCATTGCAACCTCCATTTGTCTAGCACGACGCGCAAATCTTGATTTCATTTTTACCTTTTGACTTTTGCCTTTTTTATGGGCTAGTATCTAGCCATTCTGAACGAGACCTCGCTAAATACTAGCTGGAAGAAAAAGTTTCTATGCGTCGGTAAGGGGGTCGCATCTTTATAGGCTCGCATTTGACAAACACTTTCGATGCGGACGACGCAAACCCAATCGTTTAGAATTCCGAATTTCTTTTCTTGAGGGATGTGTTATGAATAGAAAGTTGATACGACCGACGTTGGCGGAAATCCGCGAGCGTTCGGAACGCGATTCCCGTCGCGGTGGTTCCGGTTCTGACCCGAACCGCAAGCGCGTGCCACCTGAGCAAACCCACGCTGAAAGCTTTTATTACAAAAAGCAGATGGATAATCGAACTCAGATGGTTCTCGTGCTTCAGGATGGCGAAGAACTGCGCGGAACTATCGAATGGTACGATAGAAACTGCATCAAACTGCATCGCACAGAAGGTCCCAACCTCCTCGTTTTGAAACATAACGTCAAATACATTTTTAAAGACGAATCGAAAGGCTCAACCAAGCAGAGTGACAATGAGGCTGAGGAGAATGTGACGGACGCCGGGGAAGACGAAGAGACTGTGGAAGAAGAAGAGTACGAAGAAGAGGAAGAAGACGAAGAATAAAAGCGCCCGTGCCGCGCTTTGAACCCTCGCCGCCTGAATGGCTCAACCTCGTGATAGAAAGACCTAAAAGTCCCAACCAGCCTCGCGTTGGCATTACCATCGGAGACCCCGCAGGCATTGGCCCCGAAATTGTTTTGAAAGCGGTTGCCAATGCTCAGTTAGGCTCGGTCTGCCAAGCGGTCATCATTGCTGATGCTAAAGCCTTACAAAAACAGGCCGCAGGGTTTGGCTTGCCCTGTGATTATCCGGTCGTCCGCGACCCGTCAATGCTTCGTAGCACGGGGGCGCAGGTGATGATTTTTGATGTCGGCGATTTATGCGAAGCCGTTGCGTTCGGCCAATTGTCGGCCAGCGCCGGCCGCGCAGCGGCAAAGTTTATTGAAGCCGCCGCTCAACTTTGTTTAGAAAAAAGGCTCGACGCCGTGGCGACCGCGCCGATTAACAAAGAGGCTTTGAAACTCGCGGGCCTTCCCTTTCCCGGACACACAGAGATGCTGACGGCGCTTTGCGGCGCTAAACACTCGCTGATGTGTTTTTTTGCCGGCGAGGTGCGCGTCGTGCTGTTGACCATTCATTTGAGTTTAGCCGAGGCGATTGGCGCGGTTACGAAAGAGCGCGTCCGTCAAACCATTGAACTGACCCACCGCGAGATGCAACGCTTTGGCATCTCAACTCCCCGCATAGCGGTTTGCGGGCTCAACCCGCACGCCGGCGAGCATGGCATGTTTGGCGAAGAAGAGATTCGCGAAATCAATCCGGCGATTGCCTATTGCAAAGGGCAAGGCATCAACGTGTCGGGCGCTTATCCCGCCGATACCATCTTTGTTCGCGCCGCGCGCGGCGAATTCGATACGGTAATTGCCTGTTATCACGACCAGGGGCTGGTGGCGGTTAAATGTTTAGCATTTGGCGAAGCCGTCAATGTGACCCTGGGACTGCCCATCATTCGCACCTCGGTCGATCACGGAACCGCTTTCGATATTGCCGGTTCTGGCATCGCTGAACCCGGCAGCCTGACGTGCGCCATCAAACTTGCTGCAAAACTCTGCGAGTCTCAAACCAATCATTGAAAACCCTGTAGAGGCAGAATCCCAGAAGGTTGGCACTATAAGTGTGCCCGCTCAAATGTACCCGCAAAGGCCCAGCCCCTAGAGGCCTTCAATAACTGCTATCCTGCATTTCTGTTTTTGACAACAAATCGCTATCATCTTATTTCTCAATTTAAAATACACCTCAATAGCTTCTGGAGATAACGATGAGATTGCTACTGATTTTGTTTCTAGCCTTGTTTGCAGGAATTAGTTTTTCATTTCAGCCGCCGTCAATGAACGCTTCAACAACCGTTCAAGAGGCCTTGCAACAGCCC
>JBIOWC010000752.1:0-4820 GCA_044868105.1 Blastocatellia bacterium | reverse complement strand
AAGAAGCGAGCGTCGTAGACCAATCGTTATCGAGGATGGCGCGTTCGCCGGGATATTGGCGGACGATGATGGGCAAGGCGGAAGTGCCGGTGAGCAGGGAGGTGAAATTGCCTTTGTAAGTGCCGCCGCGCAGCCAGATGGTGTCGCCGGGGCGCACGGCTAAAGGCTGATTCAATGCCGTCCGCAAATTCCAGGGCTGACTGATACTGCCGTTTCCGCTTGCACTACCATTGGGGGACACATAAAAATTTTGCCCCGAAGAAGCGGGCGGAGTTACAGAAAGATTTGAGCCCGCCGATCCACCGCCATAATTTCCCGAAATTGAGCCGCTGGTGGTAGATTGAACTGCATTCGTTGTAACCGTGAAAACCGTTGAGGTAAAACCCGCAGCAACAGTAACCGTCGGAGGGACTGTCGCTGCAGGATTGCTGCTCGAAAGGCTGATCATCGCCCCGCCACTTGGCGCCGCTGCTGATAAGCTAACTGTTCCTTGTGTTGTATTACCACCAACCACGCTTGTTGGATTAAGGGTTAATGATGATAGCGTTGTGGATGGTGCCGGATTGATAGTGAATGAAGCGCCTTTCGATAAAATGCCATAGTCCCCGAAGATGGAGACGCTCGTAGGCGCTGAAACAGAACTGGTGGATACTGTAAAGGTGGCGGATGTGGAACCCGCAGCAACAGTAACCGTCGGAGGGACTGTCGCTGCAGGATTGCTGCTCGAAAGGCTGATCATCGCCCCGCCACTTGGCGCCGTTGCTGATAAGCTAACTGTTCCTTGAGTTGTATTACCGCTAGTTACAGTCGTCAGGCTTAATGCCATCGAAAGACTCAGATTTTTAGGAATTACGGTTTCTATGGCATTGGCAGTAACCCCCCCATAGGTCGCTGAAAGAGTTGTCGGGGTAATTAACCCTACCGAATTTGTTCTAAACTTGAAGCCTGCACTGATTTCCCCGGCTCGGATTTTCACGTCAGGAGGAAGGGAAACCGCGCTACGGTTGCTTGCTAATGTAACAGTTGCGCCTCCGGCTGGAGCAGGTCCAGTTAAGGTTACTTCTCCTGCTAACTGTCTGCCGCCTTGAGCCATAGTTGGAAAAACATCTATCGCGCCTGCGGAAACTGCCAAAACTACGGGCTCTAAATTTTCACCGATGGGCAATAAGTCAGAGTCGCTTCCTGCGTAAGCGGTCAAGTTCGACATTTCGGATGAGATTTTGACTGGTAAAGCTGAACTGCTTGCAAGGGATATAGTTGCCAGGTTTGCATTAGCAACTGAGAATTGTAAGAAATAGATAAAAACAAAAATTCGCAAAAAGTAGCGAAAAGATAAACCTTTGTTCATAAGTAAGCCTCCACATTTTTATTTTTTTGGGCAGAGAACGAGTGAGGCTCACTACTTATTTAAATATATTTGGGGGTCTTAATTGATGAGGGGGAATAGATTAGGTCAACTTCTAAGGCATAACCCTTTCTATTATCTTACTCTACTAACTGAGGAACCCGGAATCATATCAACATCAGTAAAACCTGAAACAACGAATCGCAAATTACCAAATCTTATCAAAATTGTGAGTGTAAAATTGAAAAGAATAAAATACTACTTCCCTTATCTCTCTAGAATACTTTCAGGGGCAAAAATGCTGCCATTAAAGCTGCATCTCTTTTTGTGATATGTGAGGTATCAAAATTATAAACAAGCCGTCTTCATTTGCAAGTCTTTTTTTTCTACAGTTTAACCAAGCGAAAATGTCAGTGACGTTTTGAGA
This sequence comes from Blastocatellia bacterium, assembly GCA_044868105.1. GTDB lineage: Bacteria > Acidobacteriota > Blastocatellia > UBA7656 > UBA7656 > JBFMDH01. The sequence continues at coordinate 3,048 of JBIOWC010000752.1, read as the reverse complement.
TGACTCTCATACGCAAATCAAAACTTGATTCAAAAGAAATTCACCGGAAGAGAGTAATAAGGGAATTGCTGGATGGCAAGCTCGATGTTACCGTGGCGGCTGAACAATTAAAGGTAAGTGTGCGTCAGGTTTATCGGCTGGTCACTAAAGTTAAAAAATCGGGCTTAGATGAAGTAATTCATGGAAATAAAGGAAGGACACCCGCAAATAAAATTGCTCAAGAAAAATGGGAGCAGATATTTAATTTAGTAAAAGAAGAGTATTCGTCTTTGAGTATTTATCAATTGCAAAAGGCTCTTGCAAATAATCACCAGATAATAATAGGCAGAGAAAGCTTACGCAAAAAACTTCGAATAAAAAAAAGGCTTGAGCCGGTAAATGATGAAAATTCAAATTCATTTGATAACCATAGAGTTGATAAAAAAACTTAAAATTATTTGACCTGCCTTATACCCTGCTGATTTAAGCTTGATAGCAAACACATTTCGGCTAATGCCCTACTTTTGTATTTTATAATCTCTCTCCCCGCAATAAAAGAAGCTATCTCATGATCAATTAATTCAAGTTGCGACACTTCGAAAGGCGCACCTTGTCAGCTTTCACGCGCCGCCTCTTCTGCAAAGTAGTCGGCCGTAGCCACTAGCAAGAAAACATTTCGCTTCCGCGGTTGGCAACTCAAACGGCAAGACCTCCTATCCTCGCACATCGCTGGCTCATCCGCGTATAAAAGCAAACGCCATAAGCATTCCTTGTTTGGTCATCACCAGGTGCGCTTTGGCCCCATAAAAATACCGGCGTTTGACCACACACTTATCGCGAAACATCTCGCCCTATGCCAACCGCTAGCGCGAGATGTGAATGCTGTCGCACGGTTCAATCAGAACGCCGGACTTCTTAAGTAAGGGGCACGCGAGTTCCAGCTTGCTGCTGCAGTAAAGCGCGGCGGTAAAGGCCGGAGTGCAGGACTTCAGCATCGGAAAGTTGGTGCCGACAATCATCTGAATGATGGAAAGCTTTGAGCAAATCGTCCGTTTGGGTTATATAGAGTGCAGTAAATTTGCCAAGGAACTGGTATTGCAGGAAATACGCTTAGGTGGTTTCAGTTGTACTTAGAAAAACCAACCAGGTTTGGAACTTAAAAATTATTCGCCATATTACCCTCTACAATGGGTAATTTTTTTGTCCAAGCATTCAAGGATTTTAATAGGGCAGTTTAGCCTCTTTTGGAAAAAGAGAATTGCCAAAGTAATGGAGGATTATGAAAGACAGCAAATCAATTTTCTGTGCCCGGTCAGGCCAACATTTGGCTAGTCTTAGCAATCCAGAAAATAACCTCACGAAGCCAGGATTTCGAGTTATACAGATGAGCACGGCGATAATCCTATTGATTGTGGGATTGCTGTTTTTACCAGATTCGGCGATGGCGACGACGAAAACCTCTACAGGCACGGGCAATTGGAACAATGCTGGAACCTGGAGCCCTGCTGGCATTCCTGCGAATGGTGACGATGTAACGATTACCGCGGGCCACACGATTACAGTGGATGTAGATACGAACAGCCTGAATAGTCTGACTGTCAACGGCCTATTAACCATAGGTAACGATGGCACGGCTAGAACAGTAACTGTTAGCGGTGACCTCTCGTTAGGCCTTGGAGCTACAATACAACCGGGGGTTAATGATGCCACTCACATAATGAACGTTGGCAACAACTTCATCAACAATGGCTCGTTCGACGGGGACATTGGCAATCGTAATATCAATGTCATATTCAATGGCACGACGAATCAAACAATTAGTGGCACGGGCACGCTGACTGATTTTAATGTCCTTGAGGTAAATAACACCGGGGCCGCTAACAACAATATCGTTGAGATCACATCAAATAACTTTAGTGCGGCAGCGGGATTCCTGACGCTCACCAATGGTATTTTAAAAGTGTCTGGCACGTTCACCTTCAGCAATACTTTTTTTTCAACCGCAAATTACACCATCAACTCAGGTAAAGGAATTTGGCTCAATAACTCGAATGTCACAGTGACGGCACAGAATGGGGATGCAACCGTGGATGGTTTGTTAAGAGTTTCTCTAGGCTCCTATAACATCGGGACCGCAGCCAATGATGATTTAATATATAACACCGGCTCAACGATTGATATACAGGGTGGAGCGTTGAATATTGCCGGAGGAATTCACGGTAGCGCCACCGGCAGCACGACGACCTACAGCCAGAGTGGTGGCATCGTGAACCTTGTCACGCAAGGTTCCGGTAGTCCGACTTTTGGGTCTTATGATATTCGTGCGACAGGCTCATCTTTCACCATGAGCGGCGGCACCTTGGTTTTTCAGAGAGCCACGGTGGCAATAGATGACATTCAAATCAATGCCGCAACCAACAACGTAACTGGCGGCACTTTACAAATTGGCAACGCGAGTACAACGGCTGGAGAATTATTTATCATTAAAAGTTCCACGCCGATTTTTAACTTGACCCTCAACACAACGAATTCTCCGACGCTTGGGCTTAAAGCAACACTTACGGCGAACGGTAACATTGATATTCAATCAGGCGCGACACTTAGTCCTATGGCCCAGAATATTAATATTGGTGGCAACTGGACTAAAAACGGCACATTTAGCGCAGGCACCGGAACCGTCACCTTTACTGGCAGCGCTAATCAAACTATCAGTGGAGCTACGACTTTCAATAATCTGACAATAAACAACAGCGGGGCAATCGGCAATAACACAGTCACCCTCGGGGCTCACACTGCGGTTAACGGCGCGCTCACCATCAACGCGGGCATCCTCAATCAAGGCGCTTCGTTTAACCTCTCGGTCTCTGGAACTACCTCCATCAACTCTGGTGCAAGCTTGACCATTCTCAGCGCACAAACCGGCAACTTCTCTGCCGCTGCCGTTACCCTCAACTCCGGCAACTGGGAAGTCTTTGGGGGCACGGCTGGCGACCCTGTGGTCATCACCTTGAGCGCTAATGTAACCAATAACGGCTTTATTAAATTCGATTCCGGCGGCCCCACCTGTGG
>JBIOWC010000751.1:0-2089 GCA_044868105.1 Blastocatellia bacterium | reverse complement strand
AGTAACGGATGAGAAGACGAAATTTCTTCTCGCTAATATGGGAATGCCGATAATAACGGTTTACCCCAGACATATCAGAAGTTTAGCACTGCTTGTCAGTCTCTAAACTTCCCTAGACCCTTATTTTATTATGAGTGAAGACCTCAAAGCGCAAGTACATGATTTCTGGCAAGCCAATCCTTGCGGGGCGAAGTTTGCCGAAATCGAAATCGGCTCGCGTGAATTTTTTCAAAACATCGAACAGCATCGCTACGCCACCGAGTGGCACATTCCTGAAGTTGTGCAATTTGAAAAGTGGCAGGGTAAACAGGTGCTTGAAATCGGTTGTGGACTAGGAACCGATGCGATTAATTTCGCGCGCGCCGGCGCCCATTACACCGGTGTAGATTTGACCGAGCGTTCGATTGAACTGGTCGAGCGGCGGTTTGCTTACGAACACTTAAGCGGCGATTTGCGCGTTGCCGATGCCGAAAATTTACCGTTTGCCGATAATACCTTTGATTTAATCTATTCACACGGCGTGTTGCATCATACGCCCGATACTCAGCGGGCGATTAACGAAACGCATCGCGTCTTAAAACCGGGTGGCGCGGCAATGGTCATGCTTTATCACAAAAGTTCTTACAACTATCACATCAATATTATGTTGCTCAGACGATTGGGGGCGCGATTGTTGGCCTTCAACTGGGGTGTGCCTTTCGTTCACGCGATGACCGGCGAAGATGAAAATCGCTTGCGTGAACTACAGAAACTCTATCGCAACGATAAAACGCGAATGCTTTCAACGGAAGAATTTTTAAATCAAAATACCGATGGCGCGGGCAATCCGCTGGCGCGGGTTTATACTCGCCCTGAGGCCCTCAAACTCTTTTCGCGCTATGCCGAAGCGCGCACCGAAGTACATTTTTTGAATAAACGATGGATTCCTTTGATCGGTCGTTTTCTGCCTCGCGCCTTTGAAAAAGTTTTAGCCGGGCGTATGGGCTGGCATCTGTGGATTATGGCGAAAAAGTAAGGAAGCCAAATGTCGAAAGTAAACGAACGATATTCAAGACAAATTTTATTCGAGGGAATTGGTGAAACGGGCCAGGCGCGGTTGCTTAATGCGCGCGCGGTCATTATTGGTTGCGGCGCGCTCGGAGCTGTGCAAGCCGAAACCCTCGCCCGCGCCGGCGTTGGACAACTGGTTTTGGTTGACCGCGACTTTGTCGAAGAATCGAATTTGCAACGCCAGATTATGTTTGAAGAAGAGGATGCGCGCCAGCGTTTACCAAAGGCGGTTGCCGCCGCGCGTCGCCTGGCGCGCGTCAATTCCGATATTCAAATCACGCCGCTGGTTACGGATGTCAATTATGAAAATATCGAAGAGATAATTTCGGGCGCCGATGTTGTGATGGATGGCACAGACAATTTTGAAACGCGCTATTTAATCAATGATGCCTGTGTGAAAAATAATGTCGCGTGGATTTACGGGGCGGCGGTCGGGTCTTACGGATTGACGATGACGGTGTTGCCGCACGAAACGCCCTGTCTTCGTTGCGTGTTGGAAGAGATGCCCGAACCCGGTTCGGGACCGACCTGTGATACGGCGGGGGTGGTGATGCCGATTATTTCCATCATTGCTTCGATTCAAGCTGCCGAAGCCTTAAAGATTCTTACCGACCAAAAAGATAAATTACACGGGTCGCTGGTTCGCATTGATGTGTGGGATTTTGAAATCAACCGAACCCGACTGGCGAATTTCGCGGGGCAAGCCGATTGTCCGGTCTGTTCGCAAAACGAATTTGAATTTTTGCGCGGCGCTGGCCGTCAGGTCGCCGTGTCGCTTTGCGGACGCAACGCCGTGCAAATCGCCAGGACCAGCGCGTCGAAAGTAGATTTCAAATCGCTTGCCGAACGATTGCGACCGCTCGGCGAAGTAGTGTTTAATGATTTTCTCTTGCGTTTTCGCGTTGAAGGTTACGACATCACGGTCTTCCGCGATGCGCGTAGCATTATTAAAGGCACAAACGACATCAACACGGCGCGCGGATTGTATGCGCGTTATATCGGCGTTTGATTCGTTGCCGGTAGTCGGCAACCGGTCGTC
>JBIOWC010000750.1:0-10108 GCA_044868105.1 Blastocatellia bacterium | reverse complement strand
CGGCCAACTGCTGACCATGAAACTTAATCGAAAGTTCGGCGCCTTGTGCGCTTTAGCCGCCGCCATACCGTTCATCTTAATATTAACGGTTACGCTTATCACGCTCGCCTCCATCGTCAACAATCAAACCACCGAACAACTCAAAAAAGATTCCCGCGTCGCTTTGAGCCTTTATGAAAAGCGGCTTGAGGCCTTGCGCGCCGCGGCCCAGCAACTCGCCATTGATGTCGCCAACAAAGCCTTGGTCAGCAGCGACAATCAGACAAACGATGCGCAGCAGGCCTGGGCGCGCCTGCAGGATTTGTTGCCGCGCGCGCAGAATGATTTCAATCTCGATTTTGTCATCGTCGCAGACCCCACGGGGCGCGTCATTGCCCGTCATAACGAACGGCCCGCGGCGGGCGAAACGCTCGGCGATGCCAACAATAAAAATCCGATTGCCGAAAAAGTGATTAGCGATGGCATCCAACTACGCAATTCACCGCTGGCTGCGGCAGTTGTTGAAAGCGGCGATAGACTGGCGAAACTTGGACTTGAACAACTGGCAAAAGTTGCGGCAAGCGATAGCCCCGAACAGATAAAAATAAATGATGCGTTGATGATTGAAGCGGGCGCACCGATTTTCAGCAACGGTCGTTTTGTCGGCATGGTGCTGCTTGGGCAGATGCTCAATAACTATTACGCGGCAAAGCCCGGGGCCAATGATTTGCAAACGCCTCTGATTGCCGAAGCCCGGCAAACCCTGCAACTCGATAACGACCGATGGCAAGGCATTATTGTCACGCTCAACAACGTCATCATCGCCTCAAGCATTCTGCCCGCATCGGGTAACGCAAAAACCGTTGCGTTAAGGGGAGCGAACCTGGCTTCGTTGCAAACCGATGAATTAAAAGATGCGGATGGTCGCCGGTACGGGCTGGCCCTGCAACCGATAAAATCACTTGACGGCGCGACGGTTGGAGCCATCGGCTTAGCCATGGCTACGGATGAAGTTGCCGGTTCGAGTTCGGGACTGAAAACCACCCTCCTGATGATTGGCTTGCTGGCGACGTTACTTGCAGGGTTTGCCGGGTATATGCTGGGCGGCAATCTCGCTTCGCGGGTGAACACCTTAACCGAAGCGGCAAACCGAATGAGCGTTGGTGAATTGAGCGCGCCGGTTCGTGACGATGCCTTGATTGGGAAACAGAAGCTTCCTGAATTTTTACTGAATGACGAAGTCAACACCCTCGCCCACCAGCTCGAAGAGATGCGCGAAAGTTTCCGTCAGGCTATCGAACGCCTGCGCAAGCGTTAAACCAGCTATAACCGCTGACCCAGGTATTCCTGTTGAACTGGCTTTTCACGCTGAAGCCAATATTCAAAAGAAAAAACGCCATCCGCAAACTCATCGGTCGGCTCTTTAACCTGGGTTGGATAGGGCTGTTTCTGGCGAGCCTAGAGGGGGTCTGAAAAGCCGGGCGCCATTCGATAGCCTGAGGCCTCGCCCCAGGAATCTCGGGCAACCTGTCAACCAGCCCTGCACGGGCGTAATAATAGTGTTTATCGCGCCCTTGCAGGGCTGCGGTATCGAGGGGCGCCTTTACTCGGCGCGTTGCACCGGGCTGTTGAACCCGCGCCCCTTCGGGGCTTTTATTGACTGTTCAGACCCCCTCTAATCGGAGGTTGTTCGATTGCCGGCATTCTTTAAGGCGTTATCTTTGTTTTCCAGTCTATAAAAATCCAGCATCACATCACTCTGTTTACGCAAATCACGTTCGAGTCTTTCTAAAGATACTCGCACCACATCGCGATGATGGACACGCTTGCGGCTGGGTATGTCGCTCACCTGTAACCACAATTTGTGAATCAATGCCAGGTCTTCTTCGGTGAGATGCGGGGCGTGGGCGCCGAGATAAACCACCATATCTTCGCCTTCGGGGCTCACGATTCTAAAACAGACTTGATGACGCGGCTTGGTTCCCAAGGATTCCCACGACCGCCCGAGCTGGCGCGATTGTTCCTGAACCGTCATTTTGTTTGATGCGCCGGCGACAATCTCCGCTGAATCCAGTTGCAGGGCGGTTTGCGCCACCGCATCAAAAACATTGGTTGCCGGAACCACCACCAGGTCCACCGGCTTGCCATGTTTTTCGGCGAGCGCCACCACGCGAGTAAAGAGTTTTTGTTCGTAACGGGTAAAGAGATTTTCGTCGTACATCTCGCTTGACCCGCCATCGGGGCCGGCAACCAGACGCGTGGTCATCACCACGATGTCCTGGTTTTCGGTGTTGGTATGGTCGAGCGTTCGTTCAAGGTGGGCAAGGGTGTTGAAATCGCGCACCGCAACCAACACGTTGCCGGGCCGCACACCGACCGCCCGGTGGTCAATAATTTCGTTGTGTTGTAACTGGAATTGATCAAGGGAGGCCATCGTGCGGTCCATCTTCTGACGATTTTTATATTCGGAAATCGTGAAGATGATAAAGAAGGTCAGCGTAAGCGTCATTCCTGAAATCGTCGCAATCTGTTTGGTCAAAAGGTTGACCAGAGCAACCGATAACAAGACCAGGGCAATGATGATTAAGCCAACCGGAATTTCGATTTTGCCTATATGAAAATTGATAGGCACTTTCCATTCGCGCGCTTCAGGCTTTTTGAATCTGAGCACCAAAGTCGCAACCGCGTTGAATACAAAACTCCAGATGACTCCGAACGCATAGGCTTCTCCCAGATAGAGAACATTGCCGCGTGACAGCACAATGGTGACGAGTTGCAGCGCCACGATGAGGGTAATCAACCGATAAGTCGTGCCATATTTTTTTTGGGGTTTACGAAACCAGTCGGTGAGCACGCCGTCTTCCGATATACGATTGAGTACGCCGTTTGAACCAATGATGGCGGTGTTGACGGCGCCAGCCAGCATTACGAATCCCACGACGACGACGAAGACCTGAAATAACAGCTTCAACGAATCGGGGCCAACAAAATTCAACGCCAGCCCCGAAATCAGATTGTCGCTGAATTTGACTCTGACTTCGTCGGGAATGATGGCAACCGCAAAGAAAGAGACCAGCGAAGTAAATAGCAACGAATAAACAAAGATGACCCACCCCGCGCGTTGCAGGTTTTTGAGTTTGGGATATTCAAGCTCGCGATTGACCTGCGCCAGCGTCTCTTCGCCGCTTAAGGCCAACACCGAATGTCCAAACGCCATGAGGATGCCGATCAAGCCGATGAAGCTTGAATGACCGGATGCGGTGAACCGCTCGCCATCTGAATGAAACAATGAACCGAGCCATCCGACGGCGGTTTTATCGAAGCTTAGATTTTCAGGCGCCGGAGCGGGCGGCAATTGACCGCCGCGTTGCACAAGGGTCAAACAACTCCAGCCAATCATGATGATGACCATGACGGTAGTCACATACATAATTTTCAGCGCATCGTCGGATGATTCGTGAATGCCTTTGATATTGCGCCACCAAAAGAAAAAGGTAATTAGGATAGCGATACCTGCCGCATAAAGGTTGATTTCATCTTTTGTCGGCATCCAGGGGTGACCGAAATATTCGGACGCTTCGGAAACCAGTCCAACGATGTACTGCCCTGCCGACACACCGGAAATCGGCCCCGTCAACACAAAGTCAAAGAGCAACGCCGAGACGCTCAATTTTGCCATGGTGCCGCCCATCGCTTCTTTAACCACGCGGTAAACGCCGCCGCGTGTGAACATCGAGCTGGATTCGATATACAGTGCGCGAACCGCATAGCTAAACAGCATGACGCCAAGAATAAACCAGGGCGCCGATTTGCCAACCGCTTGTTCAGCAATGCCGCCGACATAAAAGGCCGATGAGCCAAGGTCATTGAGAACGATGGCTGCGGCCCGCCAGAACGAGATGAATGAGAGCATCACGGTGGTGGCGACAACGACTCGCACACGAGTTTGCGTCTTTGTTTTATCAGTAGTGGTTTGGGCATCTGTCGTCATAAAGGACTTATTTCTCCATTGCCATTTGCTGCGCCATGATTTCCGTCGCCAGCGGTTGCTCCTCATTCGCTACATGCAGATAGTCGAGGCAAATGAAATTTGAGTAGCTTGCCTTTGCGGTCAAGGTCGAAGCCCTGGCAAGCGGGGCAGCAGTAGGCGGCCAGATAGACGGTTGATTGCTTAATCCTCATCAACCCGGTTGCTAGCTGGTCGCCAGCGCCTTGCCAACGGCACCTGCGACAAATAACCTCCGCGTGGTTTACATATAATTCACGACCTACTATCAACATCGGTTTTCAATGCCTGTTTCCTGGATTCTTGTTTTATCCGGGGAGCCCGCTTGCCACACCCCTGCCGAGACATAGTGTGGCTGAATTACCCGTCGGTCTTCGGTAGCCGTTATGAAAAGCCCAACCGCAACTCACCTGTTCAACCCTTACCTGGGTATGGAATTTCTCAGTTAAAGCGGGTGACAATCTCTGCGACGAAAAGGTGGCGAAAGCAGGCGAGCGCAATTGATCTTTCATAGAGAATTTCAAATATTGATGTTATAGCTTTGCTCATAAGGAAGGCATAAAAATTTTATAAAGATTTCGTAAAGATACGGATTGGGTTAAGTGAGCAACGACGATTAGATTTCCCGGCATGAATTCAGAGCCCTTGGTTTTCGGCAAACAAAAATCGTCTGGCTCAAAATATAAATTACTTATTTCAAGGGAAAAGTTTGTCCTCGGATTAGACGGGAAAGGCGGATGAGACAGCGAGCATCCGCCGCCTCCGTTTTTTCCGCTTAATCTGAGGATAAGGTTTGGTTTTCGGCCGGGCGACACTTTGCAATAATCGGCGGGCACTTGCGCCAATCCCCCGGCCTATCACATTCAATCCGCTTCTCGCTTAGGCGTTCAAAGACGAAATGTGTATAATCGCCTACTCAAACCATCATCTTTAGCTTTTCAGGCGCTCGGTAAGCCAAACAACATAAACCCTGGAGGATTCCGACCTTGTCAAACCCGATGAAGTTTAACCACCGCATCGTTACAGCTTTTTTGCTGGTTCTTGCTTTTTTCATCTTGAATTCACCTGCACAACGTCCAACCCACCATCTTTTGAAGCCGACCCCGAAGACCGTTGCCTGGGGGTATTATGACGCGGCGACGACGCCGGTGTTGCGCATCAAATCCGGCGACACGGTCGAGGCCCATACCTTAATCACTTCAACGCCGCCGAGACTGGAAGGCGCAGGCGTTAAGCCTGAACAGGTGGAACCGGCATTGCGCGAGATCTTCACGACCGTTACCAACAAAGGGCCCGGCGGACACATTCTCACGGGGCCCATCTACATCGAAGGAGCGGAACCGGGCGATGTGCTTGAAGTGCGTATTCAATCTATTAAGCTGGCGATTCCTTACGCCTATACAGCCTTCAGACCGGGGGCGGGGTTTCTGCCGGAAGATTTTCCGACCTCGCAAATGAAGATTATTCCGCTGGATGAAAAACGCATGGTCGGAAGGTTTAGCGATGACATCACCATTCCTTTGCATCCTTTCTTTGGCAGTATGGGCGTTGCGCCGCCCCCTGCGAGCGGTCGCATCAGCAGTGCGCCGCCAGGAATTCATGCGGGTAATCTGGATAACAAAGAACTGGTCGAAGGGACGACGCTGTTTATTCCCATTCATGTGCCCGGCGCGCTTTTTCAAGTTGGCGATGGTCACGCCGCGCAAGGCAACGGCGAAGTTTGCATCACGGCGCTGGAAACTTCCCTGGTCGGCAAATTTCAATTCATCGTCCGCAAAGATATGAACCTGCGCTGGCCCAGAGCCGAAACTCCCAAGGCCTTCATCTGCATGGGAATTAACGAAGACTTAACCGAAGCCACCCGAATTGCGGTGCGTGAGATGATTGATTTTCTGGTCAGCGCTAAAAAACTCAGCCGTGATGATGCGTATATGCTGGCGAGCGTGGCGGCGGATTTAAGCATCACGCAACTGGTAGACGGCACCAAGGGAGTTCATGCCACAATTCCCAAAGCCATCTTTCAGGCTAAATGAATCCGTTAAGCCTAAACCTTTGCGCCACCCCGGCAGCCCTGGGGTTATTTCATACCGGATTGAAAATTGCTCTATGATGGATGACAACATTTTGTTGCAAGGGTTAATCAGAGAAGGAGCGAAAAGTGAATTCCGCTGATACACCTTGTTCTAAAAAATTACAGTATGTTGTCATAATCACAAACATAAGGGAGCTAGTAAATGTCACAAAAAGCCATTGAAATGAAAGCTCAAACAGCGAAGCAATCACATCCGCCTCCGCCTAAGGTCAGTTGTTTAAGGTTCGGATAAGGAAATGAATATTCAAACCATCTAACATTTTAACTTTTAAACCCGCAATATTGATTTTTCTTAGTCGCTTTAAGGATTGATTGAGCGCCAGGAAAAATAGAGATAGAGATTTTTCATCGGTTGTTTTGGAAAATCGGATTGGATATTTGTACTTGATGACTATGAAGACAATGGATGATAGTGATAACCAGATAATCTCAACTGGAATCGATGGGCTAGATGCGATTCTCGACGGCGGATTTCCCCGCAACCGCATCTATCTTATTGAAGGAAGCCCCGGTTCCGGCAAGACGACGCTGGCGTTGCAGTTTCTCTTGGATGGCGCGCGCCGGGGTGAATCGGGACTCTACATCACGCTTTCGGAAACCAAAGAAGAGTTACTTGCCGTTGGTCGGGCGCATGGCTGGTCGCTTGAGGGTATACACATCTACGACCTTGCGGTTCCCGAAGAAGAGATTTTGCCGAATTCTCAATATAGCCTCTACCATCCTTCGGAAGTAGAACTCGGCGAAATGACGAAAACCATATTTGAAGAAGTCGAGCGCCGTGCGCCCCAGCGCGTTGTCATAGATTCTTTAGCAGAGATGCGGTTGCAAGCGCGCGACCCCTTGCGTCATCGGCGGCAGATTCTGGCGCTCAAACAGTTTTTTATCGGCAAACGAAGTACGGTCTTATTGCTCGATGATCTCACGGTTGAAGATTCCGATCGGTTGCTTGAAAGCATCGCGCATGGCGTGATCATGCTCAAGCAAAATTCGCCCGAATACGGCGCAATGCGGCGCTCTTTATGTATTATGAAAGTGCGCGGCGTGAAATATCAAAGCGGCTTTCACGATTTCAATATCGAAACCGGCGGCATTGTCATTTACCCGCGCCTGGTTGCGGCAAACACGCACACGGATTACTCAAACGGCAAAGCTTCAAGCAATATCGAAGGACTCGATGCGCTTACCGGCGGCGGACTCGATTTTGGTTCGACCTGTCTAATTATGGGGCCGGCCGGAGCGGGCAAATCCACCATCGCTCTACAATTCGCCTATGCTGCGGCTGAACGCGGCGAGCATGTCGCGTTCTTTATTTTTGATGAAAGCATCAACACTTTGCTGATTCGCGCGCGCGGCATTGGCATAGACCTCGATAAACATTTGCAGACCGGAAGATGCGTCATCAGGCAGGTTGACCCGGCCGAGCTTACGGCCGGCGAGTTCTCTTTCTTTGTGCGTCAGGCGGTAGAAAAAGAGGGTGCCAAGATTATCATCATTGATAGTGTAAACGGCTATTTTCAAGCCATGCCTGAAGAACGATACCTCACCGCCTATATGCATGAACTGCTCACCTATCTGGGACAGCATGGGGTGCTGACATTGTTGGTGCTCGCTCAACATGGCATTGTCGGTCATATGATGCCCATGCCGGTAGACCTCAGTTATCTTGCCGACACCGTTATGCTGCTTCGCTATTTTGAAGCCTTGGGCGAAGTCCGCCAGGCGCTTTCGGTTATCAAGAAACGCACCGGCAATCACGAACGCACGATTCGCGAATTTCGCATCACCGCAAAAGGCGTAAAGGTGGGCGAACCCTTGACCAAATTCCAAGGCGTGCTTACTGGAGTGCCAAAATACATTGGCGAGTTGAACCAGGTTGGTGCAGGCAGCAATGACAGCGCAAACGAATAAGCAGGACAAACGGGTACTGGTGCTTGCGCCATTCGGGCGGGATGCTGCTTTGACCTGCGAAATACTGACGGCCGCAAACATCGCATCTTACGCTTGCCGTGATATGGATGACTTCCGCAGTGAAGTGACCAAAGGCGCTGGCGCCGCCATCATCACCGAAGAAGCGCTCAAGAAATCCGACCTCAACGGTCTGCTTTCCCCTATTGAAGAACAAGAACTCTGGTCGGATTTACCGGTCATCTTGTTCACCGTCACCAAAGAGAGCGCGAAATATATTCTGGAAACCCTGGGGACGAGGCTGAACCTGACCATTCTGGAAAGACCCATCAACATCACGATTGTCATCAGCGCCGTCCGTTCCGCGCTGCGCGCCAGGCAGCGCCAATACCAGATGCGCGACCTGCTGCTTGAGATGGAGCGCGCCACGCGCGCCAAGGATGAATTTCTTGCCATTGTCTCTCACGAACTGCGCACCCCACTGAATGCCCTGATGGGTTGGGCAATCATGTTGCGTTCACATAACCTCAATGAGGCGTCCACGGCGCACGCTTTAGAGGTTATCGAACGTAGCGCCCGCGTCCAGGCACAACTCATCAATGACCTGCTTGATGTTTCGCGAATTATCTCTGGCAAACTCCAACTCGACGTTCGCCCCTTGAAGGTCGCGCCGGTCGTCCAAGCGGCCATTGACCTGGTGCGTCCGGCAATCGAAGCCAAAGCGATTCATCTAACAGTCGCGCTCGATCCTGAACCTAGCCTGGTTTTGGCGGATCCGAATCGCTTACAGCAAGTGGTCTGGAACCTGTTGACCAATGCGGTGAAATTTACCCCCAAAGAGGGTCAAATCGCGGTTCATCTGGCTCAGGTCAACACCAGCGTTGAAATTTCCGTACGCGATACGGGGTTGGGAATCTCTCCCGAATTTCTCTCACAGGTCTTCGATCGTTTCTGGCAGGCCGATAGTTCAAGCACGCGAAAATTTGGCGGTATGGGGTTAGGTCTGGCCATTGTCCGCCATCTTGTTGAACTTCAGGGAGGCCGCGTCTTTGTTGATAGTGCGGGACAAAACCAGGGGTCAATTTTTACCGTGAAGCTGCCAATCATCAACGGTCACAATGGCGCACAGGGGCGATTAGAAAACCTTCCTTTCAGCAATATCGTTCTCTCAGGCAACACGTCCTTCGACTATTTGCCGACCCTTGAAGGCTTGCGTTTACTGGTTGTTGAAGATGAACCGGATGCCCGCGAGTTGCTTGTCACCCTGCTGCAACAATGCAAAGCGTTAGTGAACGCCGTGCCTTCGACCGCTGAAGCGATGAACGCATTGCGTGAATGGAAACCCGATATCTTGATAAGCGATATAGAGATGCCCGATGAAGACGGTTATTCACTGATTCGCAAGGTGCGATTCGAGGATGGCAAACGCGGGGCGCGCATTCCTGCGGTGGCCATCACCGCGCATGCCAGACTGGAAGACCGCCTGCGCGCCTTGTCTGCCGGCTTTGACGCACACATTGCCAAGCCTGTCGAACTGGCCGAATTGATAATGGTGCTCGTGAGTCTGACCAAGCGCATCAAGAAAATATGAGTAAACTTATTCTCACACTTGTTAATAACCTGCCTCCGCCTAATGATTCTTGTTTCTTTTTCTTCTGAATGGTATTGTCAATCACCATAAACATTATGTAAGAAGTGGAGTTTTCATAGCGGTCCGGTTCCTGTTCGCGGCTCCCCGGAAGAAACGGTAAAGGGGTTTCAATTCTGCCCTCAAAAATACTCGAATATGCTTAGTGAAGCCTTGACTTTCTGGGCCTGGGGTAACCTCTAAGGGTGGAATGCGGTTCAACTTCGTTGCATCCACTTGATAATCAGGATTGAACAGACTTTAATTCCCGGATATAACAAAACGAATTTAATGATTAATACTCAATACGATTCTTGAGCTGAGGCAGAGCTTATGGGGATAAAGCTAAAATCAGTTGCCTTGCGTTATGGATTGCCGGTGGTATCCTTTGCGCTCGTCATCCTTGCGGCCCTCGCCATTCGGCACTTTTATTCTATCAGTCTTGACCCCACGCCCTTACTGATCCTCGTGGTGATTGCCAGCGCCTGGTATGGCGGCA
>JBIOWC010000749.1:0-5127 GCA_044868105.1 Blastocatellia bacterium | reverse complement strand
ACGCCGACGATTTTTTCGCGCAGAAAAGCGGCATACTCTTCCAGCGCTTTATCGAGTTGTTTATAGGGTTCGGCGACCCACCAGGTAAACATCGGGTCATAGCCGTTATAAAAGGTATACCAATTTTTCATGGTATTGCGCAGGCTGGTAACGGTTACCGCAGCGCGATTGGCAACCGTCTTTTTTACTTTGATATTTTCTTTGTCGGCTTTGATGGATAGCTCAAGGGCTTTACGTTTTTCGGCAATCTCTTTCGCCAGGCCGGTAAATTGCGCGGCAATCTTTTGCGAGTTAATCGGTTCCATTTTGCGCCGCCCGTCTTCGAGCGTCATCAAGCTGGCCGCGAACGGCATCAGCGCTTCGATTTCCGCGAATTGTTTGACGCGAATATCCACCTGCCGCAATTCGTGGTCGAGGTGATTTTTAAACAGCACATAATCAACCTTGCCGTCCTGACTTAAGGGGTCGAAATTTAAGCGGGCGATTTCCGCAAGCCAGGCGCTATAAAAGCCGGTCATCTTCGCGCGGCGCGCTTCGGAATTGGGCACCGTGTAAAAGCGATTCAAACTTCCGCGATCGCTCGTGTAGCGTTCAATCAGCGGGCGCAGTTCACTTTGCGAAGTATCGTAATCATTGGCGGCAGAAGTTGCAGAAAGCCCGTTTTTATTGGCTTTTTCTCCGTTTTCTGAAAACGCTCCGGCCTTGATATTAAAAACCAAATGGCTGTTCAGGATAAAGATTCCGACAAAGGTGAAAATCAACCAAGCTCGTACATGTTTCATTCTTGATGCTCCGACAACGAAAATGAAGTGAGACAAAAAATTTCCACTGGTTAAACAACCGCCGCCGCAACGCGTTTAACATCTTTTTCAACCAGAGCCAAAATCGCGAAGGCGAGCACTACGGCCGCAATGATATAGAGGAGGCCGTTGGAAGCAATCGAATAACTGAGTCCCCAACGGGTTGAAGCAAAGCCAACGGCAATCGGCGCAATCGCCCCGCCGCTCCAGCCGACGGCTATCATAATGCCGGCCGCCGTGGCGCGCGAACGCGGCGGCACAACATCATAAAGCGAGGCGAAGATGTTGGCGTCATAAAGGCCTTTGAAAAATCCGAAGCCGGTCATGCCCAAAACGAGTAGCGGAATGGAAAATGTCCAGCCGGTCAGGAAAATAAACGGCGCGCCGCACACGAGCCCCAACATCTGCGCCATCATTCGTCCGCCCGCCCGGCGTTTGGCCAGGTAATCGGCAAGCGCGCCGCCGGCGAGCACGCCCAGCACGCTGGCAATTTGAATAAACGCGGTGCCCGTCAGTCCCGCCATCGCCAGATTCATCTGAAATTTTTCTTTCAAAAACGACGGCATCCAGGTCAAAAAGACCATCGCCACAAAATTGGCAAAGAAGAAGACCGCCATCAAAGCAACCGCCGTCGGCGTTCGCAACAGTTCCGGCAAAACCTCGCCAACAGGCAGCGGTTTTGCTTCTGCGGCTTCGTCAGCGCGATTTTTTTCGACTTCGCCGCGCACCGGTTCGCGGATGAATTTCAGGAGCACTAAGGCGAGCAAAATCCCGGCGGCGCCAAAGATATAAAAACCCAGTCGCCAGCCGTAATACTCGGCCATAAACCCTGCGAAGGCGCCGCCGCCAATGGTTCCCGCATAGACGCTCGATTGATGCAGGGACATCGCCCGCGAGCGCGTCTCTTTGCTGTGATAATCGCTAACCAAAGACATCGAAGCCGGAAAATAAAACGCTTCGCCGAAGCCTTCAACAGCGCGAAAGAGGACCAGATGCCAGAACATTGTTGAAATCCCTGTGAGCCCCGTGACCAGGCTCCAGAAGGCCAACCCTGCGAGAATCAAATTCTTGCGGCGAAACCGGTCACCGATGAAACCGGCAAGCGGCGCAAACGCCGCATAGACCCACATGAACGACGAGCCGACCAGGCCCAGTTGCTCTTTCGATAAGCCCATCTCTTTTTCGAGCAACGGAAAAACCGAAAAGATGGCCTGCCGGTCTGCGTAGTTGAAAAAACAGACGAACCACAGCATCAAGACCACCAGCCATTTGTAGTTGCTCGGCAGTTGATGGGTTGGCGTTGTGACCGGTGCTTGCGCCATTTGGGTTATCTCGAATGCGGTAGCAGAAATTTCTCAGGCGGCTCTGCCGCTTTAAAGAAACAGAAAACGCTTACGGAAGGTCATAGACCTGCCGCACATCAAAGCGGCAGAGCCGCGATGCAGAAACCAGCAACACGTTTTAAAATTAATTCTTATCTCTTCTGAGCGTCAGCCCGCCGTCAACCGTGATGACTTGGCCGGTGATGTAGTTGTCGGGTTCGACCAGCAAACGCACGACCCGCGCAATATCTTCGGCGCGGCCGAATCGCGGAATAATTTTTTGCTCGACAAAAAAATCGTATTTGCCAGACTCGATTGACTGGAGTGCCATACCGGCGCGATTCACGCCGGGCGCAATGACATTTACGCGAATGCCATCCGTGCCGCCCCATTGCTTGGCCATAATCTTTGCGGCTTGTATTAAAGCGGTTTTTGGCGCGGCATAATTGATGCTCGATTCAAACGGCGCAATCGCCTGCATGGTTGACAACAAGACGATGGCGCTGTCGCGTCGGTGAGCCTGCATACGCTTTGCCGCTTCACGCGCCAGCATCACCGGAGCAATGTAATTTTCCTGGATTGAATGGTGTAAGTCTTCATCCGTCACGTCGGCGAATTTCACGCGCGCCGGGTCCCCTGTAAAACAAACCATCGCATAAAGCCCATCGCCCAACGCCTCAGCCGTTGCCACATAACGGGCGCGCGTTCCCGCCTCGGCAATATCGCCTTCAACGAGGTGTATGGAAGCCTTGTATTTGGCTTCCAGAGCCTGTTTCAAGGCTTCAGCCCGGTCTCTGTTTTGGCGAAAGCCGGCGACAACGGTGGCGCCGTCACGCGCCAGCAAGGCCACCGTGGCGCTACCGAGTCCGCCCGCGCCGCCCGCCACCAGGATAACCCGACCCTTGAGCGAGTCTTCGTTGAAATCGAAATGATAATCCGCAGTTGACAATCAAACCTCCAACGCCTCAACCCGGCGCAACTTGTCCGCCGCCACCACCAGCTGCCTGGCTCGCCATTTTTCCCAGGCTAAAAAGCCGAGGGTCGGCCCGTAGATTGACACCCCGAGCCAAACGGGAATATCAGGATATAGTAAAGGCGTAAACCAGAGGCAGTACAGTAGCACACTTGCGCCGGTCAGATATAGCCAGGACAGGCGCGGCGCAAAACACAAGAATGGCAAAATCCAGGCGTAATACCAGGCATAACGCGGGGTGACGAAAAAGAAATAGAGTCCCAGAAGCGCGACACTTGCTTGCGCGACAGCCATCGCGGTGGTTTTCCTTTTCAATAAAATTTTAACCCCCAGAATCACAAAAGCGAGTGCCCCGAAAATTAAAAACAGGGCGGTCGGCAAAGGGAAAATCTTTCTCACCAGCACGAGCAAAAAATATCGCGAGCCGGTGCCGGTAAACCCTTCTTCGCTGGCTTCGTTTGAGAGCGACCCAAAAGCGCCGAGGCCAACACTTAAATAAGGCAGATAAGCGAGCCCGATGGTGATGGCGAAGGCCGCCAGCAGGTTCAGGTTGGCGGCCTGGAGCAGGGTTTGAATGACGGCTTTCAAACGGGTTTTCATCAATAAACCGTGCGCGCTCTGCGTTGCCCCTTGTGCAATTGAATCGGGTTCATCGGCGATAGGCTCGCTGGCGTATAAAAACGCGGGCACGAGCAGCGCGGGATAAAATTTAACCAGGGTGGCAAGCGCCAGCATCACACCGGTCAGGGCATTTTTCCGATAGCTGCGCGCCAGCAACGCCAGCGCCAGAAAGCCAATAAATCCCGACTCAATATGTCCGGTGTGCGCGCCTTCGTAGATAAGTAGTGGATGCCAGGCGAAGATAATCGCGTGAACCGGCAGCAGGCCGGCGCGCGCCAGCGTCATCATTAACGCGATGATGGCCAGCAAATCGAAACCCACCATCAAGCTCTTGAAACCGGTGACGCTCGATGGATTGAACAGATAGGCGGCGAAAAAAATCATCTGCGCAACCGGCGGATAAGGCGTGCGGACAAAGTCGCTGCGGTTGATATAGGGATAAATTTTATCATCGCGCAACGCTTCAAGCTCAGGCGCAGACGGCGCGTAACGGTAAGGGTTGATGCCCTGCGCTTGCACGCGCCCATCCCAGACGTAGCGATATACATCGGTTGAAAGATAGGGTCGCTCAGCCACCAAATCGAAACGAAAGGCGGCCGCGAACCCCAAAACGATGGTTGCCAGAATGATCTTAACGCGCCGTGAGGCGGGCGCCGGTTTTCGCGTAGCGAGGTAACAAGCCAGCAAATAAATCGCCAACTGCGCGATAAAGAGTGCCGTGTAACCCGATATGCCTTGAATGAAGCGGTGCAAATCTCGCGCCCAATGATAGAGCCCCAGACTGCCCGCGCCGAGCAGGGTTAAAGCGATGGCGATGATAATAGATAAATGCGACGCATGGAGCTTGGCAGAATTTTGCAGGCGCGGAAGAAAGGCTAGCGTCATGGGCTCGTTCGCTTGATGTGAAAGGTGAACATCAATGTCCTAAGTTGTGCGTTCGTTTGCTGACAATTTGATAAAGCTTTAATACTTCCTCTTCATCAGGTAATTCGATTTGAATGGTGACGTGGGTGATGTTGAACTCCGTGCGCAAACTCTCTTGCAAGGCTTCGAGGGTCGCTTTGTATGAGGCATCGGCATCAATGCGAACGTGCGCCGAGAGCGCTTCTTTACCGGAACTGATGGTCCAGACATGAAGGTCATGAACTTCATAAACGCCCTGCACCTTTTGCATCGCTTCGATAACCGCGCGAACATCAATATGTGGCGGCGTACCTTCGAGCAGAACATTGACCGATTCTTTAATCAATTGCCAGGCGCTCAGAATAATGAGCAAACAGATGGCCACGCTGATAATTGAATCAGCGCGTTGCCAATTAAAAACCAGAATCAAAACGCCCGCCGCAATGGCGCCAACTGAACCGAGCGCGTCACCAATGACGTGTAAAAATGCGCCGCGCATATTCAGGTT
>JBIOWC010000748.1:0-2861 GCA_044868105.1 Blastocatellia bacterium | reverse complement strand
GCTTCGTTAAATTTTCCAACCACTAATCCCTGGCAAGGAGATTTCGCCGGTGGCGCGTCCGATCTCTTTATTGCCAGGTTAACCTCGGCTCCGCAACTAAGCGCCGCGACAACCGAGGGAAAGAACTTGATTATCAGCGGTACGGGTTTTGATATGGGGGCGACCTTATTGGTTAACGGCGAAGCGCAAAAGACCAGCAATGCGCTTGAGAACCCAACCGGCAGGTTGATTGGCAAAAAGGTCGTCAAGCAGATTGAGCGCGGGCAGACGGTGACCTTACAGGTTAGAAATAGCGACGGCAACTTGTCTAATGAATTCAAGTACACGCGATAGACGCTTTATCTAACTGAATACCTGGGACAGAGGCGAAAGGCTCCTGGAGTGATGGGGTTTCAGATCCACGAGGCGCTCATTGACCTGCTCCGACGCGCTGGAGCAGGTCAGTAAATCGTGCATCTTGACGAAGGTTATCTAAAAGCGGATCAATCTTGATGAAGTTCAACCAAAACTCTCGTTCCTGGTAGCATGTTTCTAACCACTCGAAAGCTTGTTCGGTCTCTCCGAGTCGCGTATAGATGAGCACCATTGGGTAAGGTTCGATATGACCATTGCGCCCGGCTTGTTCCTTTATCAGGTCGAGCCGCTTGCGCCAGTAAGCCTTCCACCCAGAGGCCGAATATACCGCTTTGAGCGCTTGGACAACCCTGGCGCTATCGTCCCGAAAGCTGAGCGCCTTGAGGTCGGCGGCAACGGCCTGTTCATAGAGACCTTTGGTTTCATAAACCCGCTCAAGAAAGCCATAGACGGTTGCGAAGTTCGGGTCCAGCTCAAGGGTCTTCTGAAATTGTTCGATAGCCCGGTCATATTGGCGCAGGCAGTACAACGTTGTTCCAACGTCACGATTGGCAACCAGGGATAGCGGTTCCAGGGTTAAGGCCTGGTTGAATTCGACGAGGGCTTCATCGAGACGTCCGGTGGTCCTTAAGAGATGGCCATAGATGCGATGCGCCAGCGCCGAATTCGGATTAAGTTCGAGGGCCCGTTGAAGCGCCTGCTCTGCGCCGGCAAAATCCCAGTCATAAATCGTTTTGATCAACCCCAACGAGATATAGGCTTCAGCCAGTTGCTGATCAAGCGAGAGCGCACGGGTGACGGCAGCCTTGGCATCCGGGATTACGACTTTGGCCGGAACCGCGCCTAAAACGCTCAGCGAAGGGTAAGATTCAGCTAGCCCTGCATAGGCCAGCGCATATTGAGGGTCGCTGGCGAGAGCTTGTTGAAAGTACTCGATGCTCTTATTAACATCCGAAATCGTTCGGCGTTCCAGATGGTAGCGCCCTTTGAGATAAAACAGGTAGGCTTCAGTATTTTCCGTATAGCGTTTGGTTAACCGCTTCTGTTCATCACCGGTTAATTTCAGGGTCAGCGCGCCGGCCAGCCTTTCGACGATTGAATCTTGCAGCCTGAATAGGTCATTATCTTTTTCATCAAAACTCCCTGCCCATAGCGACACCCCATCCTCAACCTTGATCAGCCGCGCCGTCACGCGAATCCGCCCTTCGGTTTTTTGAATGCTTCCATCCAGCACGGCGTCAACCTGCTGCTCCCTGCCGGCAATTAAAGGGTCCTGTTCATCACCGAAATACTTACGCACGGCACCCGTTGGTCGCACGATGAGTTGTTTGATATTGCTCAGTCTGATGATGAGCGTGTCGGCCATACCGAGCCCCAGATAATCATCCCTGGCTTCCGGGCTTAATGACTTGAAGGGCAGGACCGCGATAGTTTTGATCGCAGGCCCCGGTTGCTCCCGCTGATAGGTTTTCAACCACCATAGGCTTACCGTTATGCCGATGACGAGCGTCAGGCAAAGCCCCAAGGCTAGAGGGTGCACTCGCCATTTTGCGGAGGCTTTTATCTGGCCGGCAGAAACCCTTGCCGGTTCTTCTGTGGCTGATGCAAAGGGAACCGATACAACCGGCGCCTGGGTTTCCACCTCGCGCTCAATCGTCAAATGCGACCTCGAATGCTCTTCGACAATCAACGTCGCGCTCTCCTCACTCACTTCTCGCACGCTTGCCGCAAAGCGATAGCCGCGCCACGGAATGGTCTCAATGTATTGAGCGGTTTCGGGCAGTTGCCCCAAGGCTTTTCTGAGCGTTGAAACATTCTTGGTGAGGTTGGCTTCTTCGACTGCTGTATCAGCCCAGACCGTCTTCATCACCTCTTCTTTGCTGAGGATGCGACCGCTGTTTTCGACAAGCACCAAAAGGGTGTCGAACACCTTTGGCGTAAGCGGCACCACTTCGCCGTCGCGCCACAGCAAGCGTTCTGCCGCGTCAATGCGGAAGGGGCCGAACTCGTAAAACAGCTTTGCCGTGCGGGTCATAACCTGATTTCCGGGCTTTTTCAGCACTTTTTCAGAGACTTTTCAGAACTTTTGGAGGACTTTCCCGGCGCTCTCAAAGTAATCTCGGTCGCGAGGTGGGACAGCGCTGGTTGAAATCAACAGTCCTGTGCCGCCGCTCATTTTAGCCAAAGCCATAGGGTGAGGCAAACGGGGTTGAAAGCCAAATGAAGACCAGAAGCAAAACCGAAATCATCGTCGAAACCCACCGGGTCTTGACGATAAAAAATTACCGCCAATACCCGTTTGCCTGGTGCCCGGCCTGCGGCCAGCCAACGCAAATGGTGAGTGCCGACGAGGTGGCGCTGCTCTGTCGTGTCAGTTTGCGCGCCATCTACCTCAAAATCGAAGCTCATGAACTTCACTTCAAAGAAATGCCGGACGGGTGGTTTCTGGTCTGCGCCAATTCACTAAAAAAGGTGTTCTGCTGAGGCTCTTTGAAAAAATAAACCCG
>JBIOWC010000747.1:0-2693 GCA_044868105.1 Blastocatellia bacterium | reverse complement strand
ATTGACCAGCGGGTGCGCTTGCTCGTTTAACGCGGCACGCTCCGGCTGAAACAACGTGCAGATGAAAAACGGATGGGTGGTCAACTCAACGGCGCGCACCTCACCCTGGCTGTCGCGTCCACTCACGCGAAGCTCTGCGCTTAGAAGTTGCGTCTCAAATTGCGGGTTCAAGCCGTAACGGCAATGATAAATCTCGCTAATCTCGGTTTGTCCGTAGATGGTTTGCAGGCGCGAACCCTCTACTAAAATAATTTTCGCAGCGCTTTCAACCAAAGCGCATTCGAGAGGCGCAATCAGCGGCAATGTCGCATCAGGATTCGATTCCAGATGATCGGCCTCTCTCATACCCAGTACATTGCGAGCATATTCAAGCAGCGCGTGTTGACACCCTCCGCAAGTGCCGAGAAAGGCTCGCCCGCTTTCTCGCGCAAAGCGTATGGCGCGAAGCGCGCCTGCAAAATTTGCATAGGGGCTGGCCGGAACACACCACACGGCGTCAAAAGTTGAGAGTTGCGCCGAGACCTCTTGCGCAATGGCATCGGTGCCAATCCAGGTCCATTCGACAGGCTTTGCGATGCTTGCGGAAGCGAGCTTTAAAGCGCGAGGGATGGCTTGATGGGCGGCGACGTCAGGGTTGTAATCGCCGATAAGTGCGACACGGATTGTGGTCATAAATTCCTAAGCCTTTCCTAACTCCTGCATTGCCGGGACGACAGGCGAGTTTTCTCAACCTTAGATTACTGTAATCGCGTGGCGAGCCCGCGCCAATAACCAATTTAAAATTGGTATCTGACAAATAAGTTTGTATCGGCGATAATCTGCCCGATGGATTTCTCGAAAATGACTTTTCGCGCGGCCTCCACACAACCGCTTTACAGCCAGTTGCTGGAGATGTTTGAAACGGCCATTGAAAATGGCAAGCTGACAATTGGTACGCGACTGCCCTCAGAGCGCGCCCTGGCTGGACAGTTACGCATCAGCCGGACGACGGTAATGAACGCTTATCGCGAACTCGAAGCGCGCGGTCTGATTCATAGCCACGTCGGGCGCGGCACCTTTGTCTGCGCCAGCCCTGAACCGACGAGCGCCCCTTTCGCCTGGCGCGGTAAAGTCGCGAAAGCCGCCAGCCTCAACAGTGAATCGCCGCTGCGCTATATCGTGCGCGACCGCAACCATCCCGGCGTTCTTTCGTTTGCCGCAGGCGCACCGGCAATTGATATTTTTCCTGTGAAAAACTGGCAGCACCTGATCGAGCAGGGGCTCAGAGAGCATTCTGAAGAGTTGCTCAGCAACGGACCCACAGCCGGGCTGCCCGGGCTGCGTCAAGCCATTGCCAGCCGCTACAATAGCCTACCGGAACGCATACTCGTTCTCGCCGGTTCGCAACAGGGCATTGATCTCATCAGCCGCTGTCTGCTCGACCCGGGCGATACAGTCATTATTGATCGCCCCTGTTATGTCGGCGCCATTCAAATTTTTCGCGCCGCCGGCGCGCACTTGATTGGCTGGGATATGATGCGCGCCGATATGGGCGAACTGGAAGACCTGATTCTGCGTTATCGCCCCAAATTAATCTTCACCAACCCGACGTTTCAAAATCCCACGGGGCGTGTTTTAACACTGCGGGAACGCCGCGACCTCCTGGCACTGGCGTATCGCTACCGCGTGCCGATTGTTGAAGATGACCCCTATCGCGAAACCTATTTTGATACGCCGCCGCCGCCTTCGCTGCGCGAATTGGATGAACATCATATCGTGATTTATCTCAGCACTTTTTCAAAAGTCTTAGCGCCCGGCATTAGACTCGGATGGTTGACGGCGGCCGAATATGTGGTTGATCAACTCGCGTTAATCAAACAACGGGCGAGCCTGTTTACCGAAGGGCCGGGACAATACGCGCTCGCGGAATTTTTGCGGCGCGGGTTATTTGATGACCACCTCGTGCGCTTGCGCAGCGAACATGCCCGGCGACAACAGGCCTTTCAAGAAGCGCTTAAACGTCATCTGCCCGCCAGGTTGTTGAAATTCACGACGCCGCCGGGCGGCATCTTCTTCTGGTGTCAGGTGCATAAAAGCGTCAATGCTCGCGAGTGGTCACAACAGGCCTTGGCGGCGGGGGTTGCCTTTACCAGCGGCGAGATCTTTTATGCTGACCCGGTCAGTTCACAGGAAGCGCGATTCTGTTATACCTGGCTGTCCCCGGAGAAAATTGAGCAGGGCGTGAAACGGCTTGCTGAAACGCTGCGGGCGAAAAGCAGTTTTACGGTTTCGCCGCCCGCCAATATCGCTCTCGTATAAGGTCAGTTCAATCCGCCAGACCCACTATTGCTGAAAGGGATTGCTCACCAAGCGGCTTTCTAATCGGCTGCCAAGAAGGAAATTTAATTTTGATGAAGCGAGTCGAGCCATCGTCATTTCGACCACCTAATACCCGAAACGGCGCGCCTTGCGTGTGGCAATTTTGAATCCCCTGGCAATATCGTCACAGAAGCCGAAACGGTGGGAAAGAACAGGTTTCTGGAAACCCGCCGATTTTTTTAAATTTCAACGGAAATAAATAAAATAATTGGTTAGGCGCCGTGGCACGCGAATTACATAGGAAAAGAGTGGAACGCCGGTGCTATTAAGTCGAGGGTAGTTCTAGTTGGTTTGAGGATTTTTACCGTAAAGGAAGAAGGGGGGGAGATTTTCTC
>JBIOWC010000746.1:0-12057 GCA_044868105.1 Blastocatellia bacterium | reverse complement strand
AACTTTCTCTTCCCTCAGGGTTTTCGTGAATTACTTCCAGATGGCACAATCATTGCACTATCTACACTCGTCAACCTTATTTGCTTAGGTTTCAACCTTATATGCTTAGGTTTCAACATTTCTGTTTTGAACTCGAATTCAAGGAATAAAGGTGTATGAAAAAGATAGAAGACATCAAACAAACATTCAAAAAAATTACCAACCCGGCCGCTAGCGATTCGCCCAAATTAGTCAGCAACGGACATTCAGCCGATTTGTTGAGTTACTTCGATAAGAAACCTTCGGGTTCAACTTCGAAAAAAATTCCTGACCTTATCTGTTTTTCACATCTGCGATGGGATTTTGTTTATCAAAGACCGCAACATTTGTTGAGCCGCTGCGCCAAAGACCGGCGCGTCTTCTTTGTCGAAGAGCCGATCTTTGCAGCCACCGCGACGCCGCGCCTCGAAATCAGTGAGCGCGATTGTGGGGTCAACATAGTGATTCCTTTGCTGCCCGAAGGTCTGCCTGAAACCGAGAGCAATGCGATACAACAATCCTTGCTCATAGACGAACTCATCTTTGAACAAGAATTGAAAGAATATATTTGCTGGTATTACACGCCGATGGCTTTAGGGTTTACTCAACATCTCGAACCGCTGGCCGTGGTTTATGATTGCATGGATGAACTCTCGGCCTTCAAAAATCCGCCCAAAGGATTAAGAGAACGCGAGCAGGAACTTCTCGAACGCGCGGATTTGGTTTTCACCGGCGGTTTCAGTCTTTATGAAGCGAAACGGCATCGCCATCCCAGCATCTATCCGTTTCCCAGCAGTATTGATGGCGCGCATTTTAAACAAGCCAGACAACCGTCGGCTGACCCCGTTGACCAGCAAGCGATTCCGCACCCGCGTCTCGGATTCTATGGGGTTGTCGATGAGCGCTTCGACATTGAATTACTCGATGGCTTATCCAAGGCGCGTCCCGATTGGCATTTTGTGATTGTTGGTCCCATCGTCAAAATTGACCCGGCGAGTTTGCCCAATCGAGACAACATCCATTATCTCGGCGGCAAATCTTACCAGGAATTGCCGGCCTATTTGAGCGGTTGGGACATCGCCATGCTGCTCTTTGCGCGCAACGAATCAACGCGTTTTATCAGCCCGACGAAAACCCCTGAATATTTGGCCGCCGGGGTGCCGACCATTTCGACTTCGATTAAAGATGTCATCCGTCCCTATGGCCAACAAGGCTTGGTCAAGATTGCCGATACCGTTGATGAGTTTGTCACGGTAGCCGACTATTATTTGAGTTCACAGTTCAACAAAGCCACCTGGTTGCGTCAGGTTGATGAAGCCTTGCTTTACAATTCCTGGGATCGCACCTGGGGGCGCATGTTGCAGTTAATTAATAAAGTTTTGACTTCTCAATACGCCGAATCTGAAGAGTTGCAAAAGACCATATCGCCCCTCGCCAATTCGATGTTGAAATCAGTGATAGCTTCACCCGCAACAGGCGATTAACACGAAGAGGAGAGGAAGTATGTTTGACTATTTAATTGTCGGAGCCGGTTATG
The DNA here is from genome assembly GCA_044868105.1 of Blastocatellia bacterium. Taxonomy (GTDB): domain Bacteria; phylum Acidobacteriota; class Blastocatellia; order UBA7656; family UBA7656; genus JBFMDH01. The sequence goes on along the minus strand of JBIOWC010000746.1, from coordinate 10,502 downwards.
CCGGAAGTGTTCTCGCCGAACGCTTAGCCAGTGACGGCGGGAAAAAAGTATTGCTGGTTGATAAAAGACCGCATATTGCCGGCAACGCTTACGATCATTACAACGATGCGGGAATTCTGGTTCATAAATATGGACCGCACATCTTTCATACCAACTCGAAAGAAGTTTTCGACCATCTGTCGCGCTTTACCGAATGGCGAGCTTATGAGCATCGCGTGCTGGCAAGCGTAGACGGTCAACTGTTGCCGATTCCGATTAATCTCGACACCGTTAACCGGCTCTATGGTTTGAATCTCACGTCCTTTCAACTCGAAGACTTTTTTGCCTCGGTAGCCGAACACCGGGAGCAGATTAAAACTTCGGAGGATGTGATTGTCAGTCGCGTCGGGCGCGAGTTATACGAAAAGTTCTTTCGCAACTACACGCGCAAGCAATGGGATTTGGACCCGTCGGAACTCGATGCCTCGGTGACCTCGCGAGTGCCGATTCGCACCAACCGCGATGACCGATATTTTTCGGACAAGTATCAGGCGATGCCATTACACGGGTATACGCGGATGTTCGAAAATATGCTCGATCACAAAAACATCAAGATTTTGCTCAATACCGATTACCGCGAGATAGAACGCGAGGTTGGCTTTAAGGAGATGATTTATACGGGGCCGGTTGACGAGTTCTTTGAGTTCAGGTTCGGAGAGCTGCCTTATCGCTCGCTGGAATTTAAGCACCAGACATTTGATAAGCCGCTCTATCAAGCCGCGCCGGTGGTCAATTTCCCGAATGAACACCCATATACGCGCATTACCGAGTTTAAATATTTAACCGGACAGGAACATCCGAAGACCAGTGTGGTGTATGAGTTTTCGCAGGCTAAAGGCGACCCCTACTACCCGGTGCCGCGTCCTGAAAATATGGAACTCTATAAGAAGTATCAAGAGCTTGCGAATGCAACGCCAAAGGTTCATTTCGTCGGTAGACTAGCAACCTATAAATACTACAATCAAGACCAGGTCGTCGCGCAGGCGCTTGCGGTTTACGCCAAACTAAAGGGTGGTAGAGCGCGTTAGCAGCGCAAAGCAGGCCTCCAGGGCAAAGATGCCTGAGAGGCCGCAAGGAAGGCACATTTAGTCAATTGATTGATTATGATGTTTCAAGGCTTTTTTTTAGCAGGTTTTGAAGGAAGTACAGGCTATAACATACATCGTCAATGGTTCGATCAAATCGAAGCAACCCAGCATGACCGATTTGTTGACGAAGATTACGCGCGACTAAAAGAAGTCGGGATTCACGCAGTTCGCGAAGCGGTGCGCTGGCCGCTTGTAGATAGAGGCGGCACTTTCGATTTCTCTTCCCTCGAACCATTCTTGCAGGCCAGTCGGCGGCACAAGATTGAAATCATTTATGACCTCTTCCATTTCGGCTACCCATCATCCATCAACTTGTTTTCCGAAGACTTTCCCAAACGCTTTGCCGAATATTGCTACCGCGTCGCCCGCCACATTGACAAAAACACCAGCGGCATCCCTTACTTCACACCGATAAATGAGCCGTCCTATTTTTCGTGGGCAGCGGGCGAGGTCGGGCTTTTTGCGCCGCACAAAATCGGGCGCGGGTATGACTTAAAAGTACAACTTATCCGAGCCGCCATCGAAGGCATCAATGCCATTCGCGCCGCTTGCCCGCGAGCCCGGATTGTCAACGTTGACCCGCTCTGTCGCGTGGCGCTTCCCGCCCATCGCCCGGAGATGGCCGAAGCGGTTGAAGCGTTCAACAACCAGGCGGTATTTCAATCCTGGGATATGCTCAGCGGACGATTGCTTCCCGAGCTTGGAGGCAGTCGCAAGCATCTCGATATCGTGGGCATCAACTATTACTGGACCAATCAATGGGAGTGGGGAAAAGCCGGAGAGCCGCTGGACGACACAGACCCGCGCCGCTGGTCTTTGCGACAGTTGGTGCGTCTGGTTTGGGAGCGTTACGGCACGGATCTGCTGATCACCGAAACCAGTCACGTTGAGGAGATGCGCCCCATTTGGCTCGGCGAATTGGCCGAGGAAGCGGAACTTATGTTGATTGAAGAAATCCCCCTCAAAGGGATTTGTTTATATCCGATTCTCGGAATGCCGGAATGGCATTTCCGCGACCAGTGGACCCAGATGGGGCTATGGGAATTAGTGCGAGACGGAGAAATTTTGCAACGCTATCCCTTTACCCCAATGCTTGAAGCGTTGCAGAAAGCCCAACGCTTGGACAGTTATTTGCCGCAAAAGAACCAGGCCTTTGCCCGCGCCCATACAGGAAAGTGAAGGCGCGCTTTGTGGCCTTTATGAGAACCCGTCTTCACAGGTCGAACAGGTAGGGGCAATGAGGATTTCTCATTAAGCTCCCAGGGACGCAAAGCTCACAAAAAATTTCTCTACGGTCAAACCAAATTTACCGGTGAAGCGCCATCTTCAACTTGTATAAAATCAGAACTCTCATCGCGTTTCATAAGCAGACAGCCGATAGGTAAAACATACACACCCGACAGACGGCTTATCAGATAATTCTACTTCGCATTTTCATCCAAATATAATTTTTCGCTTGCGATTATTCCGTTTCGGCATTCGCCTCGACAAATCATCTGGGCTCGCAAAATTCGGCATAAATATTGCGGTAAACAGAGAGTCAAAAACTAGCGATTCAAAGCCGGGTAAGGTTGAAAAATTTAGCCTCATGAAAAATGTTTCCTCCATTAGATTTCTCGTGAGTGTGTGCCCGTTTGAGTCGCTAGTGAAAATCAATTGTTTGATAAGGAGTTAAGCCATGGACTACAGAAGGGTTTACGAATCGTACAAGGATGCGTATGAAGGAGAGGATGAAGATTACCGCAACCGAAGATCGTTTAACCGCAATCGAGATTTAGATGAAACGTACCGCAGGGGCTATGACCGCAGTTCTTCCTACAATGAGCCGGAATATAGAGGCGATCGCTGGACCTCGGGCCGAAATCCGGATTACCCGGATCGCTATACCGGCGGCGCGAGTTACGCCAATGCTTATGGCAATCAAGCAACCCCTATCCGGCAAGGAGCCAACCGCTCGCACCTGCGTTGCCGCGACATCATGACGCGCAACGTCACCATCTGTCGCACGACTACGCCGATTGGCGAAATAGCCAGATTGATGTGCAGCGAAGATGTCGGGTCGCTGCCGGTCCTGAATGCCGAAGGTAAACTCGAAGGGATCGTTACCGACCGCGATATTGTGGTTAAAGGATTGACCGCCAACAAAGCTGACGCAGAACTTCTGGCCGAAGAATGTATGAGCACCGATTTATATACCGCAAACCAGAATGACCGCATCGTTGATGTGATACGCGAAATGGGCGACCATCAAGTCAGACGAATTCCGGTAGTTGATAGCCGCGAACGGCTCGTCGGCATCATCTCGATGGCTGATATTGCAACCCAAACCAACCGCGATAAAGAACTGGGAGAGGTGTTAGAGGAAATCAGCAAACCTTCCTCGTGGTTTGGTCGCTTAGCCTATTATCTGGGATTTTAACTGGTTGTCCAGACGCCCTTGCGCGGCGTTTGAAAGTGACCCGTCAGGTTTGCTCGATCTAATCGGCGAACCAGAAACTGGAGGTAATCATGAGCAAGAGTAGAGAAGCCATTGACAAAGAGAAAAATCAAAACGCAAATCAGCAAAACATCGAACAACCCACCAATCCGGCATCCAATATATCGAATACCGAATCGCGCTATAGACGAGGGCGCGAAAGCTCAAGCGATTTTCCGCGCCGCTCGCGTTCGCTGCGTTATCGGAATGAAAATAATTGGCAATCCACTGACCGCACGGACTATTCCAATCGTTACAATCTCGGCGCCTCAGCCGGGCGTTCGCGTTATGAGCAGGCTGATCGTTACGACCAGCCCGCGCGTTATGAAAATCCCAATTATCGCGGCGAAGACAGCGGCGATTTTTATTCGCGCAGCATCCGCGAAAGACAACAAACCGATGAGTATGATCGCAGTCGGCGTGGAGAAAATGTCAATCGGTTCGACAACGTCAATCGCTATGACAACGTCAATCGCTATGACAACGTCAATCGTTATGACCGAGGCAGTCGCTATCAACCGGACCGACCGGCAGCTTCTCAATATGAGCCGCGCCGCCCCTATGCCAACAACTACGATACCGAACGCGACAACCGCTACAGAAATGAGAGCCGATATGACCGCGAAAGCGCGCGCGCCAATAATGCGTACCGCGCCGAATCGGACTATGCCAACTATGGTTCCGACTTTGAAAATAACGAAGCCGGCGGGTGGTCGGGTAGAGCCCCGCAAAGTTTCCGCAACGAGGTAAGTTGCCGCGACATCATGACGCGCGATGTAACCTGTTGTTCACCGGAAACCACTTTGCGACAGGTTGCCGATAAGATGGAAGATGAGAATGTCGGTTCCATTCCGGTCGTTGAAAATGGCCGTTTAATCGGCTTAGTCACCGATAGGGACATTGTTTGTCGGGTGCTTGCAAACGGCCAGGATACCAACACGGCAACCGCCAGAGATGCCATGACCGATGATATTGTAATCTGTCATCCGGATGAATCGGTTGTTGAAGCGATTCATAAGATGGGTGATTACCAGGTGCGCCGCATGCCGATTTGCGATTCAAACGGCAAATTGCGCGGCATCATTTCAATGAGCGACATCGCTTTGGAAGCCGAGCGCAATGTAGAACTGGCGCAGGCGCTTGAACAAATTTCCCAACCGAAAAAATACTGGCAATCCCGCTGACCATTTATCAACTCTGCGCCGCCATCTGAAAAGCTGCGGCGCAGAGTTTTCTTAAAAGACCGATTTCCAACCGGCCCCGCTTATCCCACCAATTAATCGGCTTTACTTTCGGCTGATGACTTTTTGTCTTTAGCAAACGCGGTAAACGCGAACGGAGTTTTAAATGAGCATTGAACCTTTCACCGTAACTGTCACCCAGAAAACCCTTGATGATTTGCGAGAACGGTTGGCTAAGACCCGTTGGACGGATGAGATTGAAGGCGCCAATTGGGACTATGGAACCAACCTGGCCTATTTGCAGGCTCTGGTTAAATATTGGCAAACCGACTTTGACTGGCGCAAACAGGAAGCCTTCATCAATCATTTCGCGCATTTTCGCGCCCGCATTGATGGCTTCGGATTGCATTTCATTCATGAGCGCGGAAAAGGCGACAACCCATTGCCTCTTCTGCTCACGCACGGTTGGCCCGACTCCTTTTATCGCATGATTAAACTCATTCCCCTGTTGACCGACCCGGCGCGTCACGGCGGCGACCCGCAAGATTCATTTGATGTTGTGGTGCCCTCGCTGCCGGGTTACGGATTTTCAGATAAACCGGCAAAACGCGGCTTTAATGTCTTGGAAGTCGCCAACCTGTTTGCCCGCCTGATGACGGAAACGCTCGGCTACAACCGTTTTGCAGCGCACGGCGGCGACTGGGGAAGTTCCGTAACCGAGCAACTGGCGCTCGCCCACGCCGAGGCGCTCGTCGGCATTCATCTAACTGATGTTCCCTTCTGGCACCTGCTCAGCATGCCGCCCGACAAGTTGAGCGAAGCCGAACAAAAATATCTTGAAATGGGTAAGAAGATGCAGATGGAACAGGGCGCCTATGCCATGATTCAAGCTACACAACCGCAGAGTCTCACTTACGCCTTGAATGATTCCCCGGCCGGGCTGGCCGCCTGGATTGTCGAAAAGTTCCGTCGCTGGAGCGACTGCGACGGAAACGTCGAAAAGAGTTTCACCAAAGATGAACTGCTCACCAACATTATGATTTATTGGGCGACTGAAACCATCAGTTCATCGGCACGCTATTACTACGATGTGATACATACGCCGCCCAAAGACACGGGCAAGCGTGTGGAAGTGCCGACCGCTGTCGCGCAATTTCCCAAAGAGATTCTCAATGCGCCGCGTGAATATGCCGAGCGGTTTTTTAATATCCAACATTGGGCGGAGATGCCGCGCGGCGGACATTTTGCCGCGTTCGAAACGCCTGAATTACTTGCCGCAGACCTGCGCGCTTTTTTCCGTCCTTTGCGGCAAGCAGACAAAGCCTAGGTTAGGGGAGGTTTCAATCACCAATTATTCAACCGAGGAGGAGGGCCGATGTCGCGTGCCAGGAGAATTCGGCAAACGACAAGCGCCAAGCGCTTTTGTTGCGCTCAACTTCATAACAAAAAGGAGTAAAGAGTGATTACCAAACAGATAAACGGTTCAGCAGGATTGTTACATATTGAGGACGGCGGTGAAGGCGGCGTGCCGGTGGTTTTTGTGCATTCCTTTGCGGGTGACACAACGCATTGGTCAGCGCAACTTGACCATTTGCGAAAAACACGGCGCGCCATTGCCTTTGATTTACGCGGTCACGGTCAATCGCAGCCACCGGCAGACAATAATTTTGCGGTCGAATCTTTAGCCGAAGATATTGCGGCCATCGTTGACGCATTGACTATGAAAAGGGTCGTCTTGGTGGGACACAGTTTGGGCGGCTGCGCGGCTCTGCTGTATGCGGGCAAACACCCGGAACGAGTTGCCGGACTTGTTTTAGTCGGCGTACCCGGAAAAGTTCCGGCGGCGCAGGCGCAACAGATCGTCACGGCGCTCGAATCCAACTACGAGAAAACCATGGAAGAGTATGTGAGCCAGCGCCTGGCCGACGCTCAACCGCAGGTTTTAGAAAAACTCGAAGAAGGCCGGCGAAAGCTATCCCCAAATCAGACAGTGAGCATCATCAAAGCTATCTTTGAGTACGAACCGCTGCCTGCGCTTCGTCATTACAAGGGGCCGGTATTGTTGGTCACCTCGCCGTCTGATGAACAACCTTTTGCGCTTCACCATCTCGCGACGGATGCGCCGCATATAAGGGTTAACGGCGCAAGCCACTGGCTTCATATGGATAAGCCGGAAGAGTTCAACCGCCTGCTGGATGAATTTTTGAAGACGGTTGAAAGCCAATCAAAAACCGCATCCAACTGAATCAGGGAGACCCATGATGAACGATGACCTAAATGATTTTGTACAGTTTATGAAACGCCGCGATGAAGCGGCGCGCGCCTTTGTGCGCGGCGACGCGGCGCCGCTTGGACGCCTTGTCGCTCGCGACTTACCGGCGACTTTCTATGGTCCCAACGGGGGATTCGAGCAAGGTGCAGAGCCCGTGTATGCAAGGTACGAACAAGATGCGTCGCACTTTGCCGCCGGCGACAGTAGCTTTGAAATACTGCATATGGGAGCCAGCAACGGGATTGCCTACTGGGTAGGCTTTCAAAGGGCAACCGCTCGTCTGCATCAGAAACTGGAGCCTATTCGGTTCAATCTGCGGGTGACCGAAATATTTCGCCGCGAAGGTGGCGAATGGAAACTAATCCATCGGCACGCCGATTCCTTGTTCGCTGAAACAAAAAAGTAAGCGAATCCATCACCACATTTTTTAAAGATAGGAGAAATTATGGCAACTAAAAAACAAGCAATAGATGAAACTCAAATTCGTGAAATTGTAGAGAACTGGGCAAAAGCCGTGCGCGCCAAGGACCTTAACGGCATGATGGCAAACTATGCGCCGGAGGTTTTGTCCTTTGATGTTCTGCCGCCGTTGCAGGAGAAGGGACTCAATACCGCCAGAAAGCGCGCAGAAGCGTGGATTTCTTCGTTTCAAGGCCCAATCGGTTACGACATGCGCGACCTGAGCCTCACGGTAGGCGATGATGTCGCGTTCTTGCATAGCATCAATCAAGTCAGCGGAACCAAGACCGATGGCAACAAAGTAGAGATGCCGGTGCGAGCCACCATTTGTTTCCGCAAGATTGACGGCAAATGGCTGGTCACCCATCAACATGTCTCCGTACCTATTGAAATGTAAGCATTGAGAGCGCGAAGCCTCACTGGCCGAGAAATTCCTGCGGTGAGGTTTCGCGCTCTTTTGGTATTCACAACCCGCCTGAGAGTACGCCCCGTTGCCCGCTGATTGTGTGACTGTTAGAATCTAGGTTGATTCATTCAATACTGGTTCACACAATGACAGAGCCTCTCTTAAAAGATAAACACGGGCGCGTGATTCGTGACCTTCGGATTTCGGTCACCGATAAATGCAATTTCCGCTGCTTCTACTGCATCCCTGACGAAGATGTGGTCTGGAAACGCAAACAAGATATTCTCACTTACGAAGAGATAATTCTGATTGCGGAAATCGCCGTTAGCCTGGGCGTAGAGAAGCTGCGGCTCACGGGTGGCGAACCGCTGCTTCGCAAGGACATTGAATTTTTAATCGAACGGTTGCGAAAAATCGAAGGCGTGCGCGACCTGGCGCTAACGACCAACGCCGATGGCCTGAAAGCGCGAGCCAGGAGTTTGCGTGACGCCGGATTGCAACGCCTGACCATCAGTTGCGATTCGCTGAAGCCCGAAGTCTTTAAACAAATTACCCGCCGCGACTCTCTGCAATCCGTACTTGATGGCATCGAAAGCTCCATTGCCGCAGGGTTTCCGCCACCGAAAATCAACTGTGTGGTGATTCGCGGAATGAACGAAACCGAGGTCGCGGATTTTGCCGATTTCGCTCGCGCCACAGGCGTTTCCATGCGGTTTATCGAATACATGCCTCTCGATAATGCGCATCAGTGGGACAAGAGCCTGCTCGTCGGTGGGCGCGAAATTTTAGAGCGCATCGAAGCGCGGCATAAACTCGTGCCCATGCATAAAGACAATCCGAGCGAAACGGCTCTGAAATATGTTTTTGCAGATGGCGCGCCCGGCGAAATCGGCATTATTGCGCCGGTGACTATGGCTTTTTGCGGCGCCTGCTCGCGTCTTAGACTGACCGCCGACGGGAATTTGCGAACCTGTCTATTTTCGATGAGCGATTATCCAATACGCGACCGCATACGCCGCGGCGATACCCGCGAAGAGCTCGCGCAATTCATGATTGATACGGTACTGAAAAAAGAAGCCGGGCATCGCATCAATGAACCAGACTTTATTCAACCCCCCCGCACCATGGTTTTCATCGGCGGATAAAAAGAATAGATTTGCCACAAAAGGCACAAAAACATTTTCATAGCTGATACGCGTCTATTCGATTCAAGCACACATAATTTATAGACAACGTCTTTGTGCCTTTTTGTGGCAATTTCAAGGCGTTTAATGTCGGCCGCCTTTTTCGCCGCCGCGTCTTGAAGATTCATGGGTATCGGGCTTCCCTCTACCGGAACCGCTCTTGTTGCCGCCGCCGGATTCTTTATTGACCGTAGCCCAGGCTCGTCTTTCGGCTTCGTTCTCTGATACGCCGCGAGCTTCATAGCCCTCTTCAATATGTTCGGCCTGACGTTTCTGTTTGTCTGTGTATTTGTCTTTATCACCTCTTGGCATTGTTCTGTTCCTCCTTAGTTAATTTGTAAAGTTGCCGATTAAGCATCGGTAATGATTACCATCATTCAACCGACCTTTTCTGTTATAGGTTGTGACCTTCGCACGGAAGGCTGGCGTTTTCGTCAAGCGCCACCCCGTCATTTCCGGCGTTTCTGATCGCCGCGATCGCCCTGTCCGGCGGGCACTTTGGTTTGGGCTTCCCGTCTGACATCCTGCGAAAGCGAACGACTCACATCATCACGCTCATCGAATTGCCCGCTTTCATCGCGACGGACAAAGCGCTTATCTGTTCCGGTATGAATTAACTCGCGTTTACTGGTTGCTGTTTTCATTGCCGTCATCTGGCTCCTTTCCTGAGTATGAAGCGATGAATTTATTCGGTTTCATTGCTCAAAATTTATGCCCGCGCTCGGCGAGCTTTTTTCTCCTCTGGTAAACTCTCCATCGCCGCTATAGCGGGTTCCAGTTTCTGACGATTTTTCAAAACTTCGCTGAATAAATCGCCTTTGCGTTCAAGGCGCTTGAGCATATTTTCAATAGTGAAGTCCTGCGGCGTAATTTTTTTGCGTCTTATCTCGCTCCATTCAAGCGGCGCAGATACAGGGGCTTGCGGTTTCGGTCGCACCGAATATGGCGCAACGATAGATTTGCCGCGCGCGTTCTGCATATGGTCAACATAAATTTGTCCGCGCTTGCGTTTTGCCAGTGACCGCTCTACGGTTGCCGCCTCCGGGTTCTCTTTGACAATTAATTTGGCGACCTGTTCGGCGAAATTCGCCACCTGTTCATAGCCATAAGTTGGTTTGATAGGAACAAAGATATGCAGGCCTCTGGCTCCCGAAGTCTTGGCGTAAGACGTCAGCCCCAACCGATCAAGTACGGCTTTCGCATTTAGCGCGACTTCGCAAATTAAGCTGAATTCGACACTCTCGCCGGGGTCGAGATCAAAAACAAAATAATCCGGGTGATTAATATTTCTGATGCGTGAATGCCAGGGGTGGCGTTCAATGCTGCCGAGGTTTGACAGATAAAGGAGCGTCGGCAGTTTGTCACAAACGATATAATCAACCGTATGTCCTTCGACC
>JBIOWC010000745.1:0-6853 GCA_044868105.1 Blastocatellia bacterium | reverse complement strand
CCGGGGCCGACACCGTGACCTCGTACACCCCGCTCGCCAGGTCCGGAAATAGGAAAGTCCCGCGGTCACTTGAGGTCGTTTCCTTGGTGATGCCGGTTTTTATGTCCTTCAGTATAACTTTGGTGTTCGGGATTACCGCACCATTCTGGTCTTGAACCGTGCCGGAGATCGCGCCGACGATTCGCAGTTGCGCAAAAACGGATTGCCCGCCAAATAGTAGCGCCGCCATCATCATTGTCAGGACGATAAGCTTTGGAAAATATTCACGTCGCATATTCTCTCCTTCCGACAGACATAACTTGCAGGTGATGTCCAGTATGGTCAGGGTGAGGAATTTTCAGACCTGTAATTGCCAGAGCCTTGATGCCAGAACAGCTACGTCAGTTAAATTTGGTCAAAGCGCTTTTTCTAGGTATGGGGTTAGTTATATTAAAACAATGTTAATGTCAAGCATTTTTTTTTGCGAAATCGAGCATTTTGAACATTTTTTTTTGCAAATGCTCAAAATTCAAGCAAAACCACTCGTAATCAATATTCAAGCAATAAGCTTACGAAATACACGCAAGGTGAGTTAGGGAGAATGGATTTAGCAATTTGGAGATTTTAGTAGGGTGCGTTAATCGTTCAAGGAGTGGTTATCCGGCTAATGAGATATAGGTGCAGGCGGCTTGCAAGTGAGCAAATTGATTACAAGAATTTAGCTCTTCTACTATTTTATCCAGCCCATAGTTGACTGATACAAATAGAAAATCCTGAGAAGTTGCGAGGTGAAGGCTCGGCCGTTTTAGAAGTCTTGTGCACTGATAATCAAGCCCGCAAGACTTCTATTTTTTTGGCAATCAGCGGCGCTATGGCCTCGTCGGTTGTCGCTTTATCGGTAATTAGATAATCAATATCCGAGGCCGGCCAAATCAGCGAGGTGCCGAGGAGGTTGATTTTCCGATGATCAGCGAGGACGATGCGCATACGTGCCTGCTTCATCATCGTACGATGGATGGCGGCCTGGTCCGGGTAGTTGGTGGTTATCCCGTGCTCGGCATCAATTCCATCAACCCCGATGAACGCTTTATCAACGAACATCTCACTGACATTGCGCTGCGCGATGTCGCCGACCAGAGCAAACCAGTCACCGCTAAGAAAGCCTCCCGTCATGCAGACTTTGATGTCCGCCAGATGGCTCAATTCCATGGCGATGTTGATGGCATTCGTAAGAACCGTGAGGCCTTTGCGATGGCGAATACTGCGGGCCATTTGGGTGGCCGTAGTCCCGGCGCCGATGGCAATGACTTCGCCATCGGCGATCAGGCTTGCGGCCATCAGCCCGATCTGGCGTTTCTCTTGCGCGCACTTTTGCTCCTGCTCCTGGAAAGAGGAGAGATGTCGAAACGGTTCATAAAGCATAGGGGCCACCGGCATGGCGCCGCCGTGATTGCGGCGCAGTAGCCCTTGTTGCTCAAGCTCGCTCAAATCGCGCCGAATGGTGGCCGCCGATACCTCAAACTGCCTGGCCAGACCATCAACGGAAACCTCGCCTCTGGTCAAAAGTTCCTGCAAAATTTTTTCACAGCGATGTGACGCTGCCGGTGACCCGTTAGCCATCGGTTCTCCTGATCTTTATGATGGGGTTATAACCAGGACGATATTAGACAACAAAGCGAGCGCACATCAATGGTTTTATGAAATTTCCGTAAGCCTTTTATGATCGCAACCCTTGGCGAAGTTAAAGAGGATAATGACTGAGGGATTAAGGTTGAATGAGCGCAAATGTCCCGCCGCTCAACGACGGGTAGTGAGAAAGCCCTAATTTCATGTTCTTGGTTAAAAAAATCCTCCAGATGATAGTTTTTGCTGCCGACTTCCGCCTGAACAGTTGAGCGCCAGTGAGGCGCTCAAACAGTTAACAAAATATCTATAAAAAGGAGACCATTATGATGAACAGACAAGACCCAGTACAAAAAGACAACCAGTCAACCACGATTGAAGATTTAGCGATTAACAATGGACAAGCAGCAGAGGTAAAAGGCGGACGAACCGAAGTCGCCGGCGCTGTTTGGTCAGGCGTCTATGACCGCGCCGGATCGGCTGACCCTGCAAGGTAAATATGAGGCGCGCCCGTGATGCATAGTCCGGGCGCGCCGACTCACTTTTTGCCCTACGCTGATTTCTCTGAAAGCGCAACGATAAGGCTTCACTCTTTTGGTGTTCAAGTTACTTGCCCTGGCTCTTTCAATCTCTAAATGGTCAACCACCAAAACCTTTCTCTTCACCCGAGGAGGCGCAAACGCAACCGGCCATCCTTTTGCCCTTTGAAGGGAACGCGGAGCACGCCCGCTTTATCCGCATCGCCCGTAAAATTCCATTGATGGACGCCCTGAAAAAGCCCGCCGCCCCAACTGCTCGATCGGCCTCCGGTCATCTGCAATTCATACTTCGCCTCCGGCCTCAGCCCTGTGATGAGCAGCACCTTCACCCCGATATCGGGTATCGTCATTTCCCCTTCGGTCACCGGTTGATCGGCCGTTGCAAATAGCGTGAGGGTTTCATTCTCAACCAGGGCGCCGACCAGATTGCGGCCCTCGACCAACTCGACGCGCGGCGCCCGGGTGTCGCCTTTGTCGCCGATCTCCAAAACGTGAAGAAAGAGGTCTTCTTTGGCTGCAATCGCCGGAGACACTTCAATGCGCCAGGCGCCCGGCACCACATCGCGCTCGTTCGATTTCAGAAGTTGATTGAAATCCTTGCCCCAAAAGGTGTGCCACATCTTTTGCAGATAAGGGTCCGTAGGGAGCGCGCCGCCTTCGGCTCGTTCAAGCGGCCAGTTGCGCCCGGTCGCCCAGGCGCCGCCAAACTCGTCGCCCGGATTCCAGAATTCCCAGCCGGCGCCGCCACGTTTGACGACTTCGCGTTGGCGCGGCAACAGCGCATGAACCCGAAGTTGCCCGCCACTTTCTTCAAAAGTAAATTGGCGTGCATCCTTGTACAGGGTGCCGCCTTGCCCGACGCTTTTCGGCGGTGTTGTGGGCTCGACACGCGGCTCGTTGACCCCATGCAACAGCCACACTTTTTTGTACGCCGGGTCAGTGCTGCGCACGCGGTCAAAGACCACCAGCACATTATCACGCGGCGTATAAAGCAGTTCTCTGGTGAACCGTTGTAATTTCGACGGGTGATAGGCGCGCGTTGCATTGCCGCGCGCGTAATGAAACTCGCCCGGCAGGTAATCGGTCGCTTCCATTTGCGCGAGATCCCACAAATCACGCGTCTTTTGCCAATCCTCGCGGCTGCGTATGGTGTTCCAGTAACGCGACGAATCCATGCGTTGCCCGCCGTCATTGGCGGCCGGCCAAAGATTCTCTCCCCAGAAGAAGGCCTCGCCCGGCTGATAGATGAGTAAGGTGTTGTGGGCGATGGTACGCCGGTAGTAGTTCAAGTAGTGCGGGCTTTCGATATCCGTATAGTCCTCGCCCGAATCAATTGCTAAATAACCATTATGGTATATGGTGAATTGGTTCTGATCGAGATGCTGGTGCTTGGCGAGGTATGGCCCGGCATTGAAGGCAATCCAGGTTGCGTTCTTATCCCACCCGTTGCGCATCACCAGATCGCCGAGGCCTCGGAAGAGGTGCTGGCGCGGCAGTTCAATTTCGCTGGCGAGCGCCGGATTGCGCGGCTTCACTTCCGGGTCGTTCCACAAAAATTCGAGAATCGGAATGTACCATTTCGGCGTCGAAGCCCAGCCGCTCTCCCTCAACATCCAGGCGGCGTACGGGTCTTTGAAGCGGTTGACGATATAGCTGAGCACGTCGTTATCCTGAGCCAGAAAATAAGGCCATTCCTGATCGTCGTCACGCGAGGTGGTGCCGTTGGGCAGCACTTTGTAGAGGTAGGTATCAATTAAGTGACCGTAGCTGGTGAAGCGGCGCGCCGGATCATCTGCGGTCGTCGTGCGCCGCAGTTCCGCCAACAGCGCCATCGGCAGGAAGGTGATGCGCGCGTAATCCATAGACTCGTGATAACCGCCATCGGGGGTGATGAACTGGCTGATGTCCAGCACATTATCGAGTGACCGGCGCGCACGGTCTCTGAGCGGGGCGGCGCGCCCTTCAACCGACGGATGCCCTTCGATGGCGTAAAGCGCAAAGGAGGCAAGCGTAAGATAGCGGACGGTGTAATTATGGTACGACACCAGTGACGGCTCGCTGAGTGCGTGATCGGCAAACATCCGTTCGGCGCCGTGCAAGAGTTCGCTGGCGATGCGGTCTTTGAGCGCCTCGTCAAACCCTTTGTAGTCATAGAGCCAGTCAAAAGCCAAAGACCAGCGGATGTAATCCATGTAAGTGCGCGAGCCCACCTTTTCAGGCAGATGCGTTTTCCGCATCTCATCAAGCGCCCGTCGCGCCCAGAGTTCATCGCCGGTCAGCAGATAACTGAGCGCCCATCCGGCAAGGTCATCCGAGGGTCGCAGATTCTTGGTGTAGCGCGCGCGCAAGGTCGTAAATCCGGTGTAGGGGTCGCGCTCGCCGATAAGCAGGCGCGGGCGAACCACTTTAGCCGATTGCCCTAACCCGGGCGCCGGAAGCGCGAGACCGACAATGATGAGAAAGGCGCACGCCGCGCTCACCTTTACAACCCTTTTCATTAATCTGTGAAGCCGATGTTTCATCATATGAACCTTGTACATGGAAATCTGCTGCGGCGGGCTACATCAAGTCGCCATCTTATTGCCAGCAGAAGGTGTCTGAGAAGTCAGAGAAAGCCTTGAAAGGGCGCTGGTTCAATAGCCCAGTGCTTCGCACTGGGTAGAAGTCACGCTAATCCTGCAAGCCCTGAAAGGGCTTAATAATGCCCGCATAGGGCGCCCTTTCAGGGCTTGGGGGTCACTGCCTGTAAGTCCTGGGGCTGCAGCCCCAGGCTCTTGAATGGCGTCCGGCTGTTCAGACCCCCTCCAGGTCTCTGTGTCAAAAGAACGCTGTGCCCCTCATCCTCCGGCGCCCAGTTCCTGAACCTGGCTCAGGACGAACGGACTCTGCGATTCAAACTCAAGTGCTTTCTTGAAGGCCGCGCGCGCCTCTTTGGTTTTTCCCAGAGCCTTTAACCCGACCCCGGCCAGGGCCCAACGAATGGCTCCGGTTGGCGGCGAGGCTTCCGCTTGCAGCATCTCTTCCTCATTTGCCAATCTCGCCAACCTTTCAAACAGCGCGCGCGCTTCTACTCTTTTACCCATATGCTCCAGGGCCACAGCTTTCCAGTAGTAATGTTCCGACCAGGGTTCAGTAGGTTGGGTTGGTGAATTCAGCGGGTCGTTTGCCGCCTTTTGCCACCACTTCTCGGCCTCCGCCTTTTGGCCGGCTAGCTCCAGCTCGCGCGCCGCCGCCACATACTCTCGCGCCAAAGACTCCATCGCCGGACGCCCAATGCCGAGGTTTTGCGGATACTCTGTCGCTTTTAAAAATTCCTGCGCTGACGCCCGGTGGTTCCCTTGTTGCTGATAGGCCTTTGCCAGTCCAAGATGCGTGGTGCGATAGATCGCAAGAACGCCGTATTCGCCTTCCCCCTGCGTAAACCTGACGCCTTCAAAGAGCTTTGCCGCGGCCTCGAAACGCCCGGCATCGTTGTAGGCGCCGGCTAAGGCTTGGACGACAGCGGCTCGCTTTTTGACTTCGGGCGGCGCGCCTTCTAACAAGGCAATGCGCTCTTCAGACCGTTTCAATTCGGCCAGCAACTTGTCGCGCTCGACATAGCGGTGGTACTCCAAGGGTTCGGCGCGAATGGCGAGTTCGTATTCTTTGAGCGCTTCTTCCCTGCGCCCAGCGACCCGCCATAAAGCGAGCGCCAGGTTGCGATGCAGGAGTGGATTTGCCGCATCTGGTTGGGCCGCCTGCCACGCCGAGAGCGCCTCTTCATTGCGGTTCTTCCCGGCCAGCGCATTCCCCAGGTAATAGGCCGCACGCGCGTCAGCGGGCCGGGCGCGCAAAGCCGATTGCAGAACGCGAATCTCTTCGATGCGGTTCGGAAAGACCAGCGCCGGATCGCCTTGTGCGCCTTTGGCGTAGGCGGCGCGCGCCCGGTCTTTTTCGCCGTCTTCGTCGTAGAAATAACCGAGGGCGTAGTACAGCATCGGGTAAACCCGCCCGGAATAGGTGCCGGTCTTTTTCGCCTGTTCCGAAATCGCCGCCCCTCGCGCTTCCGCCGCGCCAGTCGCCTCTTCAAGAACCTTTCGACTCTGCGCCCGCTGCCCGGCTGCGGCGTAGTCGAAAGCCAGGGTCAGCACACAGGTCGGGTCACGCGCCAGCAGTCGCCACAACTGATCTTCCGCTTGTTTGGCTTCAACTTTCTTATTTAAGGCGCGCTTAATCTCTGCCCCTTCGCTACGCGCCAGGTAATCGGTCGGCACTTGTGCCAGAACTTTCTCAATCTCTTGTTCAGCATGACTTAACTGCCCGTTTAAACGATAGGCGAGCGCCAGAACGGTGCGCGCCTTGAGGTCGGTCGGGTCACGCTCGACGGCAAGCGACAGTTGCGCCACCGCTTCGCCCAGGTTATTTCTTTCAAGCGCCATCTCGCCCAGTTCGTAGCGCGCCGCAGATTCATACTCGCCCCTGCGAACACACCACAAAAAAGCTTCGGCGGCCGCATCCGTTTTGCCCTGTGCCCGCCTAACCAACCCTAAGACATAACGGGCGTCTTCTAGATCGCGGTTGCGCAGCAGGGCGCGGTCGAGGTGTTCGGTGGCGCGCTGGTATTCGCCGCTGCGGTAAAAAGAGAGCCCGAGCGCCGTATGCGCGGGAGCAAAATTCGGGTCCAGGCGTAGGGCCTCTGTGTAGGCCGCTCTCGCCACTCGCTCATTGCCTTT
>JBIOWC010000744.1:0-15799 GCA_044868105.1 Blastocatellia bacterium | reverse complement strand
AGCTGCACAGCTTTATTCGGCAACCTTCCCTAAAAAAAGAACCAAAAAATTCCCGGTTGATTCATCGGGTTTTTCTTGCCCGGTCGGCGTTGCGGATTTCCACAACGGTTCACGTTGAATCAAATCTATAACCGGGGTTAATTCATTGGGGCTTAACTTCGTCAGGCCCATCAGTGAGCGTTGAATAAACGTTGGAGTGGCAACCTGAAAATTCGTGATGGTTGCCGACCACTCAATCGCGTACTTTACTTCAATCATTTTCTCGGCCGTCAGATTCAAGGTCAGGCTCAGGTTGAAACTGGTGTTTTCATATTGCGCCTGCGAACTATTGGTTGGTAACCGTTGCCCGATGCGAAGATTATTGACCTCGCCCGTTAAGGAGCGTGTGCGCATGCTTGAAACCATTTTAATCTTGCCGTCCGCAAGCGTTTTATTGAATCGCGCTCTATCTTTGACCAGGGTTTCTATCTCTTCGGCAGACTGATTCTTGAGATCAATCAGTAAGACATCCAAAATAATTGTCCGGCGCTCTGAGGTTGAAGTCGGGTTTTGAGCAAAAACCGGTGGGAGAAATGTACATAAACAAACGGCGCTCAAGATGAGGTATCTCATTCAATCATCTCCTGAAGTTGATTCCCCATCTGCTCGGCGTTCAGCCAGTTTAACAAGTTCGATGAAAAGAAGTTCCCGAAAATCTATCAAGTGACCTTGGTTGCATCTGGCGTTCGATGAAAAAACTTTCGCACTCTAGCGAACGCTTGGCGCAGAAAACGAATAATCTTTGGCAAAATAATCAGCGCAATAATCACGCAGATTGCCACCAGGCCGATGATAACGTAAGGAAAGTAGATCGTCAGAAAGGTCGCCCCAAAAGCGAGCCCGTCTTCAAAGAGACTGGCGCCGATATTTGAAGCCGGTTCGGGACTGGTGTTGATGGCCATTCTTGAAGCGGCTTTGGTGCCGTGCGAACTCAGGGCGATGCTGCCGCCAACTAAGAGCGCAATGACCTGCACGCCTTTGTTGTATTCGCCGAACGCCAGGGCGGCAAGCGCCGCTCCGGCCGGGACGCGAATGAAGGTGTGCACCACATCCCATACGCTGTCAACGTAAGGCACCTTATCGGCGATAAACTCGATGACAAATAAGCCGCCCGCCACACCGATGACCCACCAATTAGTCACGATGGTCAGTTCACCCGGCAATTGAAGATGCGCAAATCGTCCAAGCAATCCAAGCGTTGTGACCATGGCATACAACTTGATTCCTGATAACCAGGAGGACCCCATCGCAAAAGCCAGTGTGTTAATAAAGTCCATTCCCCCTCCTTAAAGATGTCAGCGATTAGATGCCAGATGCTAGGTTTTCATTGTCTTCAACCCAACAAAATAAGGTGCTGATTGGTGAATGTTTTTATGGACATCTCCTATCAGAGCGTTTTTGAAAGCGCCGCGATTATAGCAAACCCCGCAGAGTCGCCTTAGGCTTTTTTCTTTGCTTCTTTTGAATGCTTGTTTCCGATGTTATGATTTCGCTCCTCGAATACCAATTCTTTTCGGAGAAGACTGATGAGCCAAACTTACATCCTCGCGCTTGACCAAGGCACCACGAGTTCACGCGCCATTCTCTTTGATCACGACGGCCGACCCG
The DNA here is from genome assembly GCA_044868105.1 of Blastocatellia bacterium. Lineage (GTDB taxonomy): Bacteria > Acidobacteriota > Blastocatellia > UBA7656 > UBA7656 > JBFMDH01. The sequence goes on along the minus strand of JBIOWC010000744.1, from coordinate 14,152 downwards.
TCGCCATCGCGCAACATGAATTTGAGCAGCTTTATCCGCAACCTGGTTGGGTTGAACACAACCCCGCGGAAATTTGGTCTTCACAACTCGATGCCGCGCATAAGGTTTTAGCCGAAAATAACATTAAAGCTGATCAAATCACCGCCATCGGCATCACCAATCAACGCGAAACCACGATTATTTGGGATAGAGAGACCGGTGAACCGATTTACAATGCGATTGTCTGGCAATGCCGCCGCACCGCTGATGAATGCGAAAAATTGAAGTCCGATGGACTGGCGCAGATGTTTCAAGACCGCACAGGGCTGGTGCTGGATGCTTACTTTTCAGGTACCAAGGTGAAATGGTTGCTTGATAACGTAAGCGGCGCGCGTGTACTGGCCGAAAAAGGCAAACTGGCCTTCGGCACCGTTGATTCGTGGTTGATTTGGAAGCTTACCGGCGGGCGTGTTCATGCCACCGATCCGTCAAACGCGAGCCGCACCTTGCTTTACAATATCAAAACGAATGATTGGGATGACGAATTGTTAAAGACGTTGAATGTGCCGCGAGAAATTTTGCCGCACGTCACGCCATCAAGCGCCATCATCGGCGAGACCGATACGGCGCTCTTTGGCCGCGCCATTCCGATTGCCGGGAACGCGGGCGATCAACAAGCCGCGCTTTTCGGACAGGTCTGCACTCAACAGGGGATGTCGAAAAACACTTATGGAACCGGCTGTTTTATGCTGTTGAATACCGGCACACAACCGGTCAAATCAAAAAGCAATTTGCTCACCACTATTGCCTGGAAGATTGGTGACGAGCCCACCGAATACGCCCTTGAAGGCAGCGTCTTCATTGCCGGTGCAGCCATTCAATGGTTGCGCGACGGGTTGAAAATCATTGCTCAAGCCGCCGATACCGAAGCGCTGGCGACGAGTGTTGAAGACAACGGCGGGGTCTATTTTGTACCGGCATTTGTCGGCCTCGGCGCGCCGCATTGGGATCAATTCGCGCGCGGCACGATTGCCGGACTGACGCGCGGTTCAACACGCGAACATATCGTCCGCGCGGCGCTCGAATCCATCTGTTATCAAACCTATGATGTGCTCGATTGCATGCATAGCGATTCAGGTATAACGCTGAGTGAACTGCGGGTTGATGGCGGCGCGGTGCGCAATGATTTTCTGATGCAATTTCAAGCCGATATTTTAGGCATTCCGGTGGTGCGCCCCTTGAATGCGGAAACCACGGCGGCGGGCGCGGCGTTCCTTGCCGGGCTGGCGATTAATTACTGGTCCAGCGTTGAGGAACTCGACCAGATGTGGGGACGCGATAAAGTTTTCGAGCCGCGGATGTCCAGTGATGAGCGCGAGCGCCTGCTGAAAGGCTGGCATCGCGCCGTCGAAGGCGCCAGCCATTGGATTTAAGCGAGGTGGTTTTGAAAGCGCTCAATCAACCGCCTCAAATCTAGATGACTGATCGAAGCCTGACATCCATTTAAATCGATGATTTTGGATGGTCATTGCAAATGGCATACGACGATACAGGCCACCGGTCGTCCCTTCCCATCGCGTGAGAGGCTGGGTATCGCGCTCATCTCCCAAAGCTTTCCTCAAGGTCAAAATGCTGTTTTTGAGATTCGCCTCTTCAACAATCGTCCCTTCTCACACCCGCTGCATTAACTCCTCTTTCTCCAGAATGCGCCCGCTGTTTTGAATTAAAACCAGCAAAACCTCAAAGACTCCGAAATGAATCGGCTCACCATTTTTAAGCAGAGAGCGTTTATGTGCATCAAGACGATAGTCACCAAATTCATAATACCGATTCTGCTGTTGACCCATAAACCGCTCTCTAGAAAAGAGTTGCTCGAAATTTACTTTTTCTTACTTTTTTCCCTGCCACATTCTGCCGATTTTTTTGCCTTTTCTGGCTACTTATACCAGCGGCTTGAGCTACTTTGCATTGCGTTGCACGACAAAACGAATAGAAAAATTCGGCTCCTGGTAACACCAGGCGTAGGCGAGCACAAAAAGAGGAAAACATGGAGAGACACACGCGAATCACAATTAATACCAAAGAATTGATATTGGTAAAAAAACTTAAGGGCACCGCCGAAGCCGATTGTCTGGCGTGCGGCCGGCGCGTCGAGATGGCAACTCCTGAACAAGCCGTCACCTTGACCGGCATTCATTCGCGCACCATCTATGGCTGGGTCGAAGGCGGAAGGGTGCATTTCATTGAAACCCAGGAAGGGCACTTGCTCATCTGTCTCGACTCGCTGCGCGCAGCGCATGAAAACCCGCTTCGGGAATTACCGGCTACGGAGTCACCCAGGAAACTGCTGCCTCCGTTAAAAACAGAAGAAGAGTAGGGCTCACTCAAAACCAGAAGCTTAAATAAATTTACAAGGAGAAACCATCATGCAAAGAATCAATAAACTCATCACCTTCGTCATTCTCTTGGTGCTCTTAAGCAGCGCTGCTTTAGCGCAATCACCATCAACAACCAAGAAAGCACCCAACAATCAGCAAGCGGCCATTCCCGCACCCTCAGCAGTGAGCGGCAGCGGCACGGTCGGGCAACTCGTCAAATGGACTGGCGTGCAGGGGTCTACCACCTACACGCTTGGCGACTCCTTAATCTTTGAAGATAAATTCGGCAAAGTCGGCATCGGCACCAAGACCCCGACCTCACCGCTTACCGTGCAAGGGATGATTGAGACGACGCTCGGCGGCATGAAATTCCCGGACGGCACCGTGCAAACTACTGCAGCACTTTCTTCAATCTTTCACGATACCTCACTGAAGGGGAATGGCACAGCCGGCTCCCCTCTGGGGGTTGCCGATAATGGGGTGGGCAACAATCAACTGGCAAATGGTGCGGTGACGGATAACAAAATTGCCGCCGGGCAGGTAGTCAAGAGTTTGAATGGACTATTTGACGCCGTGACTTTAGCTGAAGGCTCAAATATCCACATTACACAAACAGGCAATGTCATTACCATTGATACGACGGGTCCCAATGTTCCTGTCCCCCTCGTCCTGAGCGGCCCGGTAAATCAAGGCGGGGTCATCTCAGTTACCAACACGGCTCAATACGGCTTTGGGCTGATTGCCATAGGGAGCAGACGACGCACGAGTCCTTCCCAAATAATTGGCGGAGGCATACTGGCACAGGGCGGAGACAATCCTGCAGGGAGTTCAGACCGCGCTGGCGCAGGACTGCGCGCCATAGGCGGGTTCAACCATTCCCTGGTCGGACCTCTCAATGGTCCCGGCATTGAGGCACATGGCGGTGGTTGTGACAGCGCCCCGGATTGCACGCCGGGTAAAGGAATTGAAGTCTTTGCCGGGGTGAATCCGAGCGGGGGTCGGGGGTTGGCAGGAGACTTTTTCGGCAATATCCAAGTTAGTGGCGCGCTCAATGTCACCGGCACCAAGAACTTCAAGATTGATCACCCGCTCGACCCGGAAAATAAATATCTCTTTCACGCCGCCATCGAATCCTCCGAGGTACTCAACGTCTATAGCGGCAATATCACAACGGATGAAAACGGCGACGCCATGGTTCAGTTGCCCGCCTGGTTCGAAGCCGTGAACACAGACTTCCGCTATCAACTCACCGTCATCGGTTCGTTTAACCAGGCGATGGTAGCCGGCAAGATCAAAAACAATGCGTTCGCCATCAAGACCAACGGGCCCGGTGTCGAAGTCTCCTGGCAAGTGACCGGCGTGCGCAACGACGCGGTGATGAAAGCCCACCCCTTCAAAGCGGAAGAAGAGAAGGCCGAGTCGGACCGCGGCTATTATCTCACCCCTAACGCATACGGCTTGCCGGAAGAGAAAGGCATCGAATATCTGCGCAATCCTGAACTGCTGCGCCAGATGAAAGAAGCCCGCGAAAAGGCCCAGAAGGAAAAGCTTCAGTAAATGAACCGCCTGAACAATGGGCTATCGACGGTCTGGGGACGGCCCTTGTTCAGGCAAACGAAATTGAATGTGAAAGGAATTATACCCATGACGAACACCACCTATTCTTCATCGCAACATCTGGTGATGATCTATCACCCCGAATATGGCACCATCGATTTAAACGACCTGCAACTCAACGACACTTTAGTCATTAACACTCACAACAACCTCTACAGCTTCCGCATCACCAACCGCGAGTTCCTGCGCGGCAAACTCTCAAAGAGTCACGCCGAACAGGGCATTGAAGCGGTCTTGGTCGGCGCCCTGATCCCTGAACCGCATCGCCCGAAGATGCTCCGCGCCAAACTCCAGCTCCACGCCCATGCGCTCTTTCTGGTGCTCCATAATGACCAGTTCGTCGAGTTGGCAACCTCGCCTGTGGTCGGCATCTCGCTGGTTACGGCTTCGGTACCGGGGGCTGAAGCCGCAGAAGCCGTGACGAAGCGAATTCAATCCGCGGCTTGAGAGGTTGCGGCCTTTCGGCGCCGGAGGGCTGATGGGCTTGCAGGTTGAGAGTGTGCCGGCGAAGGCGCCAGCCGGCAGATTTAAGCGTTGCCGATTTGAAAAGGCCGAACGATCAATCTCAAATCCGGTGGTTAACGAAGTTCATCGCGCTTTGAAATCGGTGATCGCCAGGGTCTCGGCAGTCGTAGCCCCGAGGGAGAGCACCAGCCGGCGGCCATCAGCCGACCACACAAAGGAAAAGATGCGCTCGCCGGACTTGAAAGCGCTCAACGGTCTGGGCCGCTGGCCGTCTACCGGGATCAGGATGATTTGCAGTCCGGAGTTACCGATGCACAGCAGGCCATCTTTCGCCCATTGCTCGATTCGATCAATCGGGAAGTCCGGATAATCTAGAACCTTGATCGGCTCTCCGCCATCCAGCGGCTTGATGGCAATGACGAAGCGCCTTTTCTGCTCGTCGAAGGTTTCATAAGCCAGCTGCTTCCCGTCGGGCGAAATGACAAATTCTCCCACTTTCTCTGCGAATTTCACCGACTCGCCTCCGTCCACGGGGATTTTCATTAAAGTCCAGCCTTGCAGAGGGCGCTCCGTCCGGTAAAGCACAAATCGGTCATCAGGGGTGATTTTGGGCTGAGAACACCCTTCGGGCATGTCGGTCAATTGTTTCGCGTTGCGCCTGTCGCTGTCCATCCGCCAGATTTGGCGCTGTCCGCTTCGCCGTGATGTATAGACGATGAAGCGGCCATCCGAGGACATCGCCGGCCAGCGGTTCCAGTTCTGCCCCTCAGTCAGCCGCTCGTGGCCCGTGCCATCGGCGTTCATGACCCACAAATTGGATTTACCGACGTCACCTTCCGAATGGAGAATCCTGCCGTCAGGCGTCCAGGCCAAATCGTCATAGCCTGCGCTATCGGCGGTAACCTTGTGCAGGCGGTTGGGGTCGCCGGTGTCGGCTATCCAGAGGTTGTTGGAGCCTGCATAGCGCTGGGCAAGAATGGTTTCCTCGTCTGCCGTGATGGTCGCGCTTATATAGGAGCTTGAATCGTTGGTGATCCGGGAGACTTGACCGCCCGGGTACGACAGGTGCCATAGCTGTGGCAGGCCCATGTCCCTGTCGTTTGCCGCTATGATTAAGCCGCTGCCATCGGGGAGCCAGGTTAAGGAGAGAATGGGTTCTTTCTGCGGCGGGGTAATCGGATTCACTTCTCCGCCCTCAGCCGGTAGCTCGACCACCTGCCAGGCAGCCTGCCCATCTGCCGCATTGTTCACCCACGAGAGCGCGATACGCTTTCCGTCGGGCGACCAGTCGGACCACCGGAGCTTACAGTTCGAGTTTGCCAGAAGAATAACTCGCTCATCGCCGCCATCGGCGCCAGCGGTGACGAGTTCCATTCTTCCCACTTCCTGGTTCATTCGGTTGAAAACCATGCGCCTGCCGTCTGGGGAGAATCTGACCCCCCCGCCCATCCCTTCCATCACCAGCTTCGGCGGTCCGCCCAGCGCCGGGATTTTATAGAGCGCGCCGCCGCGATGTTCTTCGTCTGAAAAATTGTAATAGACATAATTGCTATCTCTACTGAAGCTGAGTCCCCAGGTTTGCCCGGTAGGAGACAGGAGTTTCACGGCGCTGTCGGTCGCCGTTTGCCTGACCCATAGACCGTCGTGGGGGGTGCCATGCTGGAGATAAGCGATATATTTTCCGTCCGGCGAGATGCTCGCCGCGCCGTTGCCCACATTGGTGAGCCGGTTGACCTTCATCTTCTCGAAAACAAACGACGGTCTCGCCTTGCCAGCATTGACCCACTTATACAACCCAATGGCGATGGCCATTGCCACCATCAGCAAGACTCCCATCCCGACCGCAACCGCAAATGGGCGGCGCCTCACCCAACCCAGGAAACTCACCTTACCGGTCAGGAGCTTTGGCGCGGGCGTTTCACTGGCAATGGCGTTCTTTGTTACTTCACGCCTCGGATACCCTTGTCCACCCTCGTCCGCAGGCAACCATTCCCTCACATCGGCTTCAAGGTGCGGCCGATTCCCCTCAACTGCGGTTATCTCATGGTCTTCGCCGTTAGTGTCGATAGCAATCTCCGTGGTGGTGCGCTTTTCAAGGAGGTAGGTTTCTTCTTCATCGGGTAAGGCAATGACCGGGGCGATGAATTTATAGCCGCGCTTGGGGAGCGTCTGTATATACTGACTCGCCCCGCGCTCGTCGCCCAAAGCTTTCCTCAAGGTCGAAATGCTGTTTTTCAGATTCGCTTCTTCGACAATCGTCCCTTCCCACACGCGTTTCATCAGCTCGTCTTTATCTAAAATGCGCCCGCTGTTTTCAACCAACACGAGCAGCACCTCAAAGACTTTGGGCGTCAGGCGAATTGGTTCACTATTTTTCAACAGGGCGCGTTTATGAGCATCGAGGCGAAACTCACCAAATTCATAATACCGATTCCCTTGCTGGCTCATAAATCACTCTCTTAAAAAGAGTTGTCCAAAACTTACTTTTTCTTACTTTTTTTTCTGCCAAATTTTGCCGGTTTTTTTGCCTTTTCTGGCTACTTCTACCACGGGCCTAAGCTACCTTGCGTAGCGTTGCACGACAAAACGAATAAAAAATTTCGCCACATTCTAACGCAATAGCGTCAGCGGGCGCAAAGAGAGGGAGAGATGGAGAGACACACGCGAATCACAATTAATACCAAAGAATTGATATTGGTAAAAAAACTTAAAGGCACTGCCGAAGCCGATTGTCTGGCGTGCGGCCGGCGCGTCGAGATGGCAACCCCTGAACAAGCTGTCACCTTGACCGGCATTCATTCGCGCACCATCTACGGCTGGGTCGAAGGCGGAAGGGTGCATTTCATTGAAACCCAGGAAGGGCACTTGCTCATCTGTCTCGACTCGCTGCGCGCAGCGCATGAAAACCCAATTCGGGAATTACCGGCTACGGAGTCACCCAGGAAACTGCTGCCTCCGTTAAAAACAGAAGAAGAGTAAAGGCTTACTCAATACCAGAACCTTTGACATCAACTTAACAGGAGAAACCATCATGCAAAGAATCAATAAACTCATCACCTACATCATTCTATTCGTGCTCCTAAGCAGCGCCGCCCTGGCACAATCTCAACCAACAACCCAAAAATCCGACAGCGGCCAACAAGCCGCCTCACCTGTAGTCGCCACCGTGTCCGGGGGCGGCACGCCCGGTCAAATCACCAAGTGGATAAGTCTCTCGACGCTTGGCGACTCGCTAATCTTTGAAGACAAATTCGGCAAAGTCGGCATCGGCACCAAGACCCCGACTTCATTGCTTACGGTGCAAGGGATGATTGAAACGACGCTCGGCGGCATGAAATTCCCCGACGGCACCGTGCAGACGACGGCGGCGTTGTCTTCCATCTTCCACGACGCGACGCTTGCGGGCAACGGCACGACGGCCACGCCACTTAGCATTGCCCCTGGCGGCGTCGGCACCAATCAACTGGCTAACAATTCCGTGACCGCGCCGAAGATTGCTTCAGGGCAGGTCGTTAAGAGCCTCAATGGCTTATTCGATCAAGTGACGCTGCAAGCGGGGCAAAACATCACGATCACCCCCACCGCCAATACCCTGACCATCGCCGCGTCGGGCGCGTCTGTTCTTCATGACGATACATTGACCGGCGACGGCAGCGCCGCCATGCGGTTGGGTTTGAAGATACCACTAACTCTGCAGGGAAACAGCTCCACAGGAGCGGGCAGTGGCGGGTCAGCCTTGACCGCTTTTGCAGGTAGTAGCGATACGGGGGAAGGCGGCACAGCTATATCTGCTGGCGGCGGACTCAGTAACAGCTCGACTGGCGGCATTGGTGTGAAAGTGATTGGCGGCACCAGTAACACCAATATTGGCGGAATCGGTGTGAGCGTGACTGGCGGCGCCAGCGGCGACTATGTTGGCGGCGTTGGTGTGAAAGTGACTGGCGGCAGCAGCAACGGCATTTTGGGCGGCGACGGAATAAATACTCAAGGCGGCAGTGCCACTGGGGCTGGCAACACGGGGGGCACCGGTATCCTTGCCGAAGGAGGCTTTGGTTTCAACGGCGCCACCCGCGGCCTCGCGGGAGAGTTTCGAGGAAATGTCCGTGTCATTGGCAATCTCTCGAAGAGTGGCGGCTCGTTCAAGATTGATCACCCCTTAGACCCCGAGAACAAGTACCTCTACCACTCCTTCGTCGAGTCGCCCGACATGAAGAACATCTATGATGGCAATGTCGTCACGGATGTTAACGGGGATGCCGTGATTGAACTGCCGGATTATTTTGAGGCCTTGAACCGCGACTTTCGCTATCAGCTCACGGTCATCGGCCAGTTCGCGCAGGCCATTGTCGCCGACGAGATCAAGGGCAACCGCTTTGCGATCAAGACCAACGCCCCGAGCGTGAAAGTCTCGTGGCAGGTGACCGGCATCCGTCAAGATGCCTGGGCCAATAAAAATCGCATCCAGGTCGAAGAAGATAAGCCCGAGGCCGAACGCGGTTACTACCTGCACCCGGCCGAGCATGGGAAGTCCGAAGAGAAGAGCGTCTTGATGGTTCAGTACCCTGAGGCGATTCGCCAGATCAAGGAAGCGCGCGAGAAGGCGCAGAAGGAAAAGCTTCAGTAAAGATCAAATAAATCCACAGCCAATCAAACCCGCGACACCGGCGCTTGCCCAGTAAGCGCGCAGGCGAGGTGTCGCCAGTTTGTCCCAAAAAAGGAGATCAATACAATGACACGCGTATTCAACAATTTTATTAACCAAACGACCCGACGCAGCAACTCCCTTCGCCTATCGCTTCTCGCCATCGCGCTCGGCTTGACCTTGTGGATTCCCTACCGATCAACCACCGAAGCGGCCTCAGGCAGACCAACGCCATCGGGCGAGAGAGCGGTGAACAACCTCAGGCAGGAGCAACCCAACGGCCCGCTTTCGGCAGCCTTACAACTCCCAATTCAACAGCAAGCGAAGCTGCTCGCAGCCGACGGCGAACTTAGTGACCGCTTGGGCAAGGCGGTCGCCATGAGCGGCGACACCCTGGTCGTCAGCGCCCCCAGTGATCGGATAGGGACGCAGGACGGTCAAGGCTCGGCTTATGTCTTCACACGAACCGGTACAACCTGGAGCCAACAGGCAAAGTTAACGGCGTCGGACGGCAAGGCCGAAGACTTTTTTGGCGATTCGGTGGCCATCAGCGACGACACCATTGTGGTCGGCGTTCCTAACAAATCGCTTCGTGTGAATTTTAACCCGGGGGCGGCTTATGTGTTTACACGCACCGGCACAACCTGGAGCCTACAACAGAAACTGACCGTCGCCGATGGCGCTGATGGCGACAGGTTCGGCTATTCGGTCGGCATTAGCGGCGACACCATCGTCGTCAGCGCGCCCTATGTAGAGGTAGGGGCCAACCAGGCGCAGGGCACAGTCTATGTGTTCACGCGCACCGGCACGACCTGGTCGCAGCAAGCGAAGCTGACCGCTTCGGATGGCTTGAACGGAGACCAATTCGGCTATGCGGCGGCCATCAGCGGCGACACCTTTGTGGCCAGCGCGCCTTATGCCTCAGTAGGGGCTATTGATAATCAAGGCAAGGCCTACGTGTTCAGCCGTACCGGTACAGCGTGGAACGAGAAACAAAAACTAACGGCTGCCGATGGAGACACAAATGATCTTTTCGGTTTGTCAGTCGCCATCAGTTATCAGGTCCTGAACACCCAGACCATTGCAATTGGTGTCCCCTACGATGATATAGGGGAGAATAAGGGCCAAGGGTCGGCCTATTTATTTTTGCGCTCACAGGGCGTGTGGAGCGAACAGCAAAAGCTGATCGCAGCCGATGGCGCGGCCGATGATCATTTTGGCAATTCGGTCGCGACCAACGACTTCATGACCGTGGTCGGCGCCGATCAAGATGATGTTGAAGGCAAGCGGAATCAAGGGTCGGCCTATGTGTTCAGGCTGGCAAGTCAAAATATCTGGCAGGAGCGGTATCATCTCACGGCTGCTGACGGCGAGGCGGATGACAAGTTCGCCACATCGGTCGCCTTCAACGGCCAGACGGTCGCGGCTGGCGCTCCCCACGACAAGGTAGGAGCTAACTCGGCACAAGGCTCAACGTATGCCTTTACCAATACGCCGCCGACTATCAGTCCCATCACGCCGATTACGGTCAATAAAGGTAGTGCGCCGAAAAGATTTGTCATTGGTCAGGTCAGCGACCCTGACCAGTCGCCTGATACCCTTCTGGGTGTTGCGTTCCAGTTAATCGGAACAAGAATCACTCCTATCTTCGCCTCCATCTCGCCCGGAGGCGAAGTCAGCGTCCTCTTGCAAGCCGCTTGCGATGACACGGACTACAAATTATCCCTGAGAGTCTCTGATTACTTCTTAGCGAATGATGTAGAAGATATTAAGGTCATCATTGGCCCGGACATCGAGCCGCCACAGATCACCTGCGCGGCTCCTATCATCGCCGTCGCCCCACCGGCATGTCCACTGGCGACCAGCCTGCCTATCACTTACAACCCGCCCACGGTCGTTGACAATTGCCCGGGCACCTCCGTCGCCTGCAATCCGCCATCTGGCTCCTCCTTCCCCGTCGGCACCTCTACCGTCACCTGCACGGCCAAAGACGCGGCTGGCAACACCGCCTCCTGCTCATTCGCCGTCACCATCTTCGATGTCAGAGTGCAGGACGACACCACCCCTTCAACCGTGCTGCTCTTTAACTCGCAGACCGGCCAGTATCGCCTGTGCGCAAACGGCCAGACCTACACCGGCACGGGGGTAGTTACGAAGCGCAGTTGCGCCATCACCTTGACGCATAACGCCACTGACCGGCGCGTGCAGGCAACCGTAGACACCTCGGTCGCCCGCGGCAATGCCTCTATGCAGATGCCCGCCGGCACTCTGCTTTGCACCATCACCGACCGTGACATCCGAAACGATTCGACCCTCTGCCCTTGAGAAGTATCGAGGGGTTAGCTCGACTGCCGTTACAGTCGAGCTGGAAGTTACCAATAACAACTTTTAAGGAGAAACAACTATGAAATCGATCAAGCTATTCGGAGTAATGATATTGGCACTGATGCTGTCCGGCGCGACGCTACCTCAGCAGGCCAAATTGATAGACAGTGATGGCCGCACCAGCGACAGGCTAGGGTATGCCATTGCCATCAGCGGCGACACCCTCGTTGTCGGCTCACCGTTTGACAGCTATGGCCAGGGAGGCTCGGATCAAGGCTCAGTCTCGGTCTTCGTGCGCACCGGCACAACCTGGTCGCAGCAAGCGAAGCTGACTGCTTCGGACGGCGCTAACGATGACAATTTCGGCATCTCTGTTGGCATCAGCGGCGACACCGTCGTCGTCGGCGCCTATCATGACGACATCGGCAACAAGTTGAACCAGGGCTCGGCATACGTCTTTGTGCGCTCAGGGGGCGCCTGGTCCGAACAACAGAAGTTGACTGCCGGTGATGGTGATCAGCAAGAGTTGTTTGGCAACGCCGTCGGCATCAGCGGCGACACCGTCGTCGTCGGCGCGCAATTTCACTCAGTCGGGGGAAGATCATCTCAAGGCGCGGCCTATGTCTTCGCGCGCACCGGCACAACCTGGTCGCCACAACAGCAACTGACCGCTTCGGACGGTGCGCGGGGCGACAATCTTGGCACATCGGTAGCGATTGACGCGAACACTATCATAGCCGGCGCGCCAACGAATGATTGGGGCAATCTGGAAAATGCTGGCGCTGCCTATGTGTTTGCGCGCACCGGCGCAACCTGGGTCGAGCAACAGAAACTGACCGCCGGCAACGCCCTGGCATTCGATAATTTTGGTGTTGCGGTAGCCGTCAAAGGAAACACTGTCGCCGTTGGAGCGATGCTCCGAGACGTACGTGCAGGCGGTGTCTATGTCTTCGTGCGGACCGGCTCGACCTTCGCGTTCCAACAGGAATTGTTTGCCGGAGATGGCCAACCAGGTGACCAGTTCGGCAGGTCGGTGGCAATCAACGGAGAAGCCATCGTGGTAGGGGCGCGGGCCGACGACATCGGCGCGAACGATGATCAAGGTTCGGCCTATGTGTTCACACGGTCGAATAATAGCTGGTCTGAATATAGCAAGCTGTTCGCCGGGGACGGGATGAGGCAGAACCAGTTCGGCTATTCGGTCGCCATCAACGATAACACGGTTGCCGTCGGGGTTCCGTTTGACAATGTTAATGCCCGTACGGCGCAAGGGTCAGCATACGTATTTGTTAACACGCCGCCGACCATCACGCCCTTCACGCCGCTAACCGTCAACAAAGGCGGCTCGCCCAAAACCTTCGTCATCGCCAACGTGAGCGACCCCGACCAGCCCCTCGACTCTCTTCAGGTCAGCGCCTCCCCGATGACCGGCTCCGGCATCTCTCTCACTAATATCTCGGTCAGCTCGGCAGGACAGGTCGGTGCCACACTTCAAGCTTCCTGCGATGCCACCAAATCAACTTTTACATTGACCGTCAGTGATGCATTCTCGGCGTCCGCCTCAGCGCTGCTGACCATTGATATTGGCCCGGACATCGAGCCGCCACAAATCACCTGCGCAGCTCCCATCACTGCTGTTGCACCACCGGCTTGCCCAATAGCGGTCGGCACCATCGTCACCTACAACCCGCCGACGGTCAGCGACAATTGTCCCGGCACCACCTTCGCCTGCAATCCGCCATCAGGCTCGACCTTCCCGGTCGGCACCTCTACCGTCACCTGCACGGCCAAAGACGCCGCCGGCAACATCGCTTCCTGTTCATTTGCCGTCACCGTCTTCGATATTAGGTTGCAGGACGACACCAACCCAACGACCGTGCTGCTCTTCAATTCGCAGACCGGGCAGTACCGCTTGTGCGCAAACGGCGCGACCTACACCGGCACGGGGGTAGTTACGAAGCGCGGCTGCGCCATCACCCTGACGCATAACGCCACCGACCGCCGCCTGCTCGCCAATGTAGATACCTCGGTCGCCCGCGGCAATGCCTCGATGCAGATGCCTGCTGGCACCATGCTCTGCACTATCACCGACCGGGACACCCGAAACAGTAGTTGTAGTTGTCAATGATTCGCCTAACTTGAAGACCCATCCGGCTGGAGCAATCCGGCGACAGTCGCTGATGCAACACGAGAGGGACCGCGTATCGAAGGTCTGGCTTGCGCTGTTCCTCTTTATCAAAATAGCAGAAACGGAGAATAAAAATGACGAATCCAACCCTTGAATTAAACGAGCAGGTGCTGATGATTCATCAACCGGAAGATGGAGATGTTGATTTAAGTGCCCTCGCAGTCAATGACATTTTACTCATAAACACCAGGAACAGTCTCTATAGTTTCCGCATCATCAACGCCAAGGTGCTGCTTGGCGAACTCTCTAAAACCATGAACGGTGAAACGCTTGAGGCAGTGCTGGTAGGCACTTTGGTTAAAGGGCAACCAGTCACCACGCTGCGTTCAACTCTGCAATTTCAGGCTCAGGCAATCTTTCTGGTCTTACAAGACAATCGCTTCAATGAATTAATAACCTCGCCCATCGTTGGCCTCTCGAGGCTGACGATGCCGGCCAAGCAAGTTGGGAGCTTGACCCTACAGAAGTGCCTGCCGGTCAGATCGGTTGCCTGAGGTCTACAGGTTGAGCAGATGGGAAGTCAGCAGGCGGGTTTGCAGATAGGTGGCCGGCTGAACG
>JBIOWC010000743.1:0-4534 GCA_044868105.1 Blastocatellia bacterium | reverse complement strand
AGAAGAGAACGTCTTTCCGATGGTTCCGGCGGGCGCCGGACTCAAAGAGATGGTGCTTGGTTAATGGAAATAAATATTTTGAAACGGAGAAGCAGTATGTCATTTGCAAATACAATGTGGGTATGGATGAACGGGCAATTGGTTGAATGGGGCAAGGCGACATTTCATGTCTCATCGCATGCGTTGCATTATGGCACGGGGGTTTTTGAAGGCCTGCGCTGTTACGAAACTGCAGCGGGCGCAGCGCTGTTTCGCCTCGACGCGCATCTGGAACGCCTCTTCACTTCGGCTGACGTTTACGGATTGGATTTGCCATACACTAAAGAAGAACTGACCGATGCGGTATGCGAAGTTGTCAGTCGTAACGGCTTCACCAATTGTTATGTACGCCCCATCTGCTTTTTTGGCAGCAATGTGCTTGGACTGGTGCCGCGTGATTGCCCGGTGGAGGTCGCGGTTTTCGCTTGGGAATGGGCGCCGCTACTGGGTCAGGAGTCTATCGAAAATGGCGTTCGCATCACCGTCTCGCCGTGGGCAAAGTTTCATTCGCAAATGATGCCGACAACGGCGAAGGCCTGCGGGCAATATTTAAATTCCATCCTCGCGGTTCGCGATGCGCTCAAGCGCGGTTTTGATGAAGCCCTGTTACTTGACCGGGACGGCAATCTTGCCGAAGGTCCCGGTGAAAATTTATTCCTCGTGCGCGATGGCAAACTGTTTACCAATGACGAAAGCTCTTCGATTTTGCTAGGCATCACCCGCGAGTCGGTCGTCGAACTGGCGCAAGATTTAGGCTACGAAGTGAGCGTCGGAAAATTAACCCTTGATCATTTGCTCGCCGCCGACGAAGCCTTCTTCACCGGAACCGCCGCCGAAGTCACACCGATTCGCGAAGTAGATGGCAAACTCATCAGCCAGGGCAGGCGCGGTTTCGTCACCAACGAATTACAACAGGCATTTTTTGCAGCCGTGCGCGGCGCTACACCGCGTTATCACAAATGGCTGCACGTTGTTTCCCGTCAAGCAGGAACCTTGCTCCCACAAGCAGTCGAAGCCGAGGCTTTAGCGAGTGTCGGCGATTAACCGATTGGAGAAGAACCGTTATGGAGTTCATGCAACTGGAAATGTTCGTCACCGTCGTTGATGAAGCAAGTGTTCGCAAAGCGGCCGAGCGCGTGCATCGCACCCAACCCGCGGTCAGCATCGCGCTGCGCAAATTGGAAGAGGAGTTGGGCGCGCCGCTCTTTGATAAATCGAACCGCCAGGACACCAAACTCACACAGACCGGCGAAATGCTTTATGAATTTGCGATGCGCCTTCTCAATTTACGCCGCGAAGCGTTAACCTCCATTGAAGACCTCAACAGTTTGCGAAGCGGCAAACTTCGTATCGGGGCAAATGAAAGCATCAGTTTTTATCTGTTGCCAAACATCACTTCGCATTTTCAAAAAAATTTTCGCAACGTGAAAATCGAAGTCCGATGCGACAATTCAAACAATCTGTTACTTGACCTCAAGCAACGCAAACTCGATGTCGCACTGCTTTCGCATCTGCCCGAAAGTGACGAATTTGAAGCCTTGCCGATAATGCGCGACGAACTGGTTTTAATCGTCAATCCCAAACATCGCTTTGCAACCCAGGAAAGCCGCAGTCTCAAAGAACTCGGCAACGAATCATTTATCGCCGAAGATGTCTGCTCACCGTGGCGCACTAAGTTTATGGAAGCCTTCAAAAAATCAAAGACCGAACTCAACATCATCGTTGATAACGCCCCCATCGAAACCATCAAGAAGATGGTGCAGATGAATCTCGGTGTCGGCTTCGTTCCCTTGATGTGCGTTCGTGAAGAGATTGAAAGCGGCAAACTGGCGTTAGTGAAATTAAAAGATTTTCAGCAGGATCGTACCCTTTGGGCCGTGCAACGCAAATCCGCGCCGCAGTCTTATGCCGCCAAAGCTTTTATGCGGGTTGTGGTTTCGCTCAAGGAAACCGCCGGACAGAAAAAGGAAGCCATACTTGAAAACCCCAAAACCTACAGGAGCAATGCCAAATAAAGAGGAAAAATTATGATGACTGCAACTTCCGTTGACTTACCAGCCACTGACTTACCCGCCACCACGCTTTTGACCCTCCGAGATATACAACAAGCCGCCGAGCGTATTGCTCCCTTTGTTCGGCATCCCTTGACGCAGCGCAATCAAACGTTAAGCGAGCGGTTGAATACCAATGTCTATTTGAAACCTGAACTCTTTCAAAAGACCGGAGCCTTCAAACTGCGCGGCGCATTCAATAAAGCGTTGACCATGACCGAGACCGAAAAACAGGTCGGCGTCGTCGCCGTCAGTGGCGGCAATCACGCGCAAGCCGTGGCTTATGCTGCCAAAACTTTAGGATTGAAAGCGACCATCTTAATGCCGGAATTTACCCCGCGAAATTATTTGGAAGCCACCGCCAATTACGGCGCGGAAATTGTCCTGACCAGTTCACTCATGGAGGCCTTCCGTCAGGTCCCTTTTTATGAAGAGCGCGGCTGGGTTTACATTCACCCGTACGATGACCCCCATGTCATTGCCGGGCAAGGCACCATCGGGCTGGAAATTTTTGCAGATGTCCCGCAAGTGACCGATGTAATTTTAAGCATCGGCGGCGGCGGACTCGCGGGCGGTGTGGCAACAGCGCTTAAAAATCTTAAACCCAGCGTGCGCATCTGGGGTGTTGAAACCGATGGCACGCACAGCATGTCAAGCGCGCTTGCTGCCAACCGCGTTGTTGAACTTCCGAAAATCACCTCGATAGCTAAAACGCTGGGCGCACCGGCGGTGACTGAACGCACTTTGGCGTTGGCTCGTCAATATCTTGAATGTGTGACCGTCGTCAAAGATGAAGAGGCCGTAGAGGCCTTACGGTTTTTACTTGAGCGCGTCAAATTGCTCACAGAGCCTGCGGCCTCTTGCACGCTGGCCGCCGCCGAGCGTTTACGCAGGAATTTTTCTCCCGATAGCCATGTCGTTTTGATTTTGTGTGGCGGCAATCTAGGCGTCGAAGAACTCTGCCAATATAATTTCGCTTCGCCTAAAGCGGTTGAACCGGTCGTCTGTGCTGCGTAAGGAGTGAAAGGGAGAATGTGAGAGCGAACCGTTGTTGTCTTCGCACTGTTGGCGTAGGCTCAGCCTTCGCGGGTTATAAGTCGGGCAGAATATTGTCAGGGTAGCGCTTATTGGTAACAGATATCATTCAGGCTCAAAACTTTTTCGCAATCGTTCTCGCTCTTCAACCAACCGATTGCTGATTTGCACGTCGTACTTTCCTTGAGCGTCAAGCGTCAATAATTCATTCGGCAAGCGTTGCATTTCTCTTGCGGCAATCTCGCGCGCTTCCTGGAGTCTACCGAGACGCGCTTCTCTGGTGGCGCGGACTTTTTCCAAATCATTCCAATCATCAATTAATAACCGCTCTTTGATGGCCTTGCCTGCTTGCATAACCGGTTCGAGAAGCCTTAGCCAACTTCCCTTCTCCGATTTCGACGGGTCTTCATCTGCAAAGGTCACTCTATCGCCTGCATACTTATGCTGTTCGTCCAGTTGTCGCCAAATCTGTTTTGCGCCCGGATAGGATGCTTTTTCAGGACTGAGTTTAATCTTCATACTAATTTTGCCGTTGGCTTCAATTGCCACAAGTTTATAAACTCCGCCCAGGGCCGGACGATCAAAGGAAGTCGCAAGGTGGGTGCCGACTCCGAAAGCGTCAATCTTGGCGCCGCGCTCAATTAAATCGGCAATTATCTCTTCACTCAAATCGCCGCTCGCCATTATACGCGTCTCAGACATTCCGGCACGGTCTAGAATATCACGAGCCGCGATGCTGAGTTGCAACAAATCACCGCTGTCTAAACGAATCGCCGGAATTTTATCTTTGAACTCATTTGCCAATCGGTCAACGGCTGCGAGGGTGTCATAGGTGTCAACGAGAATGGTTGCCGTATCCGGAAAAACGTTCAAAAAAGCGCGAAATGCCGCGTCCTCTTCATCAAATGACATGACGAACGAATGCGCGAGGGTTCCGAAAATCGGGATGCCGTACAGATGTCCGGCTTCGACATTCGAGGTTCCCGTGCAACCGGCGATGTAAGCCGCGCGCGCCGCCAGCAGTCCGGCTTCTGCGCCATGTGCGCGACGTGTGCCAAATTCGATAACGCCGCGACCACGCGCCGCCGTAATCAACCGCGCCGTTTTACTGGCAATCAAGGTTTGAAAATTTATGGTCGCCAGCAAATAAGTTTCGACCAGTTGGGCCTCGATTATTGGCGCTTCCACACGTAACATCGGTTCATTGGCAAAAATGGCTGTGCCTTCCGGTACGGCCCACACCTCGCCTGTGAATCGCAATTCCGTGAGATAATCAAAAAATTCCCGACTGACTTGATGAAAAGCCGGATGTTGACGAAGGTATTCAATCTGGTCAGGCGTAAACCTGAGGGTTTGCAAATAATCCAACGCCGGCTCAAGCCCTGCGGCGATTAAGTAAGCGCGATTTT
>JBIOWC010000742.1:0-3936 GCA_044868105.1 Blastocatellia bacterium | reverse complement strand
AGTAATTAAAGATCGCCTCTAAACTGGAATGCCGTCACCTGGTCGTGGGCCAAGTGACCCTACCCGCTTTTACCTGTAGATTTATTCGCCCGAATAACGTTTCATCAAAAGCGCCGCGTTGGTGCCGCCAAACCCGAATGAATTCGAGAGCGCATACTCTATATGCGTTTTGCGTGGCGTGTTCGGCACATAATCCAAGTCGCATTCCGGGTCAGGCTTCTCATAATTTGCGGTCGGCGGCGCCATTTGATTGTAAATGGCCAAGGCGAGCACTCCGCCTTCAACGCCACCGGCGGCGCCGAGCAAATGCCCCATCACCGATTTCGTTGAACTGACCGGCAGGGAATATGCCACATCGCCAAAGACTTTTTTGATTGCCAGGGTTTCAATCTTGTCATTGAAATGCGTCGAAGTCCCGTGCGCGTTGATATAGCCAACCTGTGCCGGTTCAACGCCTGCGTCTTTGAGCGCGGCTTGCATCACGCGGATAGCGCCGTCGCCATCTTCGCAGGGTTGCGTAATATGGAAAGCATCCGACGTCATGCCGTACCCGACCAGTTCCGCATAGATCTTCGCGCCTCGCGCCCGGGCGTGTTCGAGTTCTTCGAGAATTAAAATGCCCGCGCCTTCGCCAATGACAAACCCGTCGCGGTCGCCATCGAAGGGACGGCTGGCGTGTTCAGGGTCGTCGTTGCGTTCAGACAAAGCCCGCATGGAAGCAAACCCGCCAACCCCCATCGGGGTAATGGCGCCTTCTGCGCCGCCGCATATCATGGCATCGGCATCCCCGCGTTGAATGATGCGGAAACTATCGCCAATCGCATGGGCGCCCGATGAACAAGCCGTACAGGTTGCCGAATTCGGTCCCTTGGCGCCGAAGCGAATTGAAACTTGCCCGGAAGCGAGATTGACAATTGACGCGACGATGAAAAACGGCGAAATTCTGCCGGGGCCGCCTTTCATATACTTTTCATGTTCGCGTTCAATCACGCCGAACCCGCCAATGCCCGAACCGATGTAGGTGCCAACCCGCGTGGCCTTATCGGCGGTGATTTTTAGACCCGAATCATCCATCGCTTCCTGAGCCGCGGCAACCGCATAGTGGATGAACACGTCCATCTTTTTGACCTCTTTTTTCTCAATGAATTTCAGAGGGTCAAAATTTTTAACTTCACTGGCGATGCGCGCAGAAAATGCCGATGTATCGAATCGCGTAATGGGTGCAACCTGGCTTTTACCCGCTAGCAAGGTTGCCCACACGTCTTCTGTCGTATTGCCTGCTCCGCAAACCAAACCGATACCTGTGACTACTACACGACGACTCAAGGTATCACCTCCAAAGTGAGAAGCGAGAACTTAAGTTGGGGTCACGCTTCCTGAAGGGCACAACAAATTACTTGGCGTGCTTTTCAATATAATCAACCGCGTCACGAACGCTGGTTATTTTTTCAGCATCTTCGTCCGGAATTTCGATGTCGAACTCTTCTTCAAAACGCATCACCAACTCAACCGTATCAAGCGAATCCGCGCCTAAATCGTCAATGAAGCGAGCATTCATCGTGACTTCGCCTTCATCCACACCAAGCTCATCAACAATAATCTGTTTGACTCTCTCTTCAACGGAACCTTCCATAGTTCTAGCTCCTCCTAAAAATTATGATTTCAAATTGAACGATAAGCCAATAAACCAAAATCGGCAATCGCTGAACGCATAACAGGCAAATCCCCGACTTGCCCAAGTGAATGTTGCACCGGGCGCAACCTAAATCTTGCGCCACATCAGAAGCTATTGCAAAGCGCTAACCGTGGCTTCGAGTGATTCCAGGTTTTCAACATTCAAAACCTGACACTCTTTGCTGAGGCCTCGCACCAGCCCTGATAAAACCTTTCCTGCTCCGACTTCGATGAAAACGTTCACGCCTTCATCGAGCAACTGCTTGACCGAATCGCTCCAGCGCACAGGCGAGGCCACCTGTCTGTACAAACTGTCGCGCGCCTGGTTAGCGGAATGGATGATGGTTGCATCAACATTCGTCACCAGAGGAATCTGCAAATCTGCAAATGCGGTGGCCTCCAGCACGGGCTTCAGTTTTTCAGCCGCCGGCTTCATTAAAGCGCAATGAAACGGCGCGCTGACGGCCAGCATAACGGCGCGCCGAAGGCCTTTGGCTTTCGCCATGTCAACCGCCCGCTCAACCGCCGCCTGGCTTCCGGCAATGACAATTTGACTCGGCGAATTGATATTCGCCGGCTGACAAACACCCAGGTTTGAAACCTCTGTGCAGAGGGCGCTGACAGTTTCAAGATCGCCGCCAATCAGCGCCGCCATGGCGCCTTCGCCTTGCGGCACCGCTTCCTGCATAAACCCGCCGCGCGCGCGCACGATGCGTACGGCATCAGAAAATTTCAATGCCCCGGCGGCCACCAGGGCGCTGTATTCGCCAAGCGAATGACCGGCAACGAAAGCGGCGCGAATGCCGCGTTCTTCCAGGGCGCGTAGCGCGGCAATAGACGTGGTTAAAATCGCCGGTTGGGTATTGGCCGTTAATTTCAAATCCTCTTCCGGGCCTTCAAAGCAGAGCCGCGAGAGCGCCTCGCCAAGCGCCTCGTCAGCCGCCTCAAAGATTTGAGCAGCCGCCGGCACCGCTTCAGCCAACGCTTTCCCCATGCCGACCTGCTGCGACCCCTGCCCCGGAAATATGAATGCAATTTTACTCATCAGTCAGTGGTCAGTGGTCAGTGTCAAGGGTCCCCTGTGCACAAGAGACCGGCAATCACTGGCCCGTGACTAAGTGGTTAACTGGTCTTCAATCCTCTGGCTGACGTTACCAGCCGAATAATCGTGAGCCACTGCAATGGCGTTGCGAATGGCTTTGGCATTGGAGCGACCGTGACAAATCACCGTCGCGCTCTTGATACCCAGCAGTGGCGCGCCGCCATACTCGGAATAATCGAGCCGCTTGCGGATCTTGGTAAAAACCGGGTTGGACGCCATCGAAATCGCCGGTTCGGATGCCGACATCTCTCTTTTGAAAAAACTCATGATGAATTCGACAATGCCTTCGCTGACTTTCAAAGCGACATTGCCGGTAAACCCGTCGCAAACAATCACATCGGCTTGACCATTGTAGAGGTCTCGCCCTTCCACATTCCCGATGAAATTAAGCGGAGATTCTTTGAGTAACTTGGCGGCTTCTTTAGTCAGGTCGTTGCCTTTCTCTTCTTCTTCACCGATAGAGAGAATGCCGACCCGAGGGTTTTCCACGCCGAGGATGGCGCTGGAATAGAGCGAACCCATTACCGCAAATTCGTAGAGATGTTTCGGTTTGCATTCGGCATTGGCGCCAACATCGAGTAAAACGGCACCGGCTTTGTCGTAAGTTGGCAACACCGTCGCCAGCGCCGGACGGTCAACTTTGGAGAGCGACCCGATAATCAGTTTCGCGGCCATCATTACGGCGCCGGTATTTCCGGCGCTGACCAGAGCGTGCGCCTTGCCTTCTTGCACCAGGGTTGCGGCGACGCGAATCGAGCTATCGCGTTTGCGGCGAAAGGCTTGCGCGACCGGGTCGTTCATGGTGATGACTTCGCGCGCTTCCATCACTTCAATCTTCGATTCATCCCAGGAAATCTGAGCGCGATGTTTATCGAATTCGCTTTGAATTTTTTCGGTCTGCCCAACCAGAATAACGCTTGCGTCGAGGTCGCGCACGGCTTGAATGGCGCCCTCGACTTCGCTTGCGGGAGCGAAATCGCCTCCCATGGCATCAACAGCGATTTTCAGCATTCCAACCCTTCGATTGCAGATTGCGGATGGCGACTTCCGGATTGATGATTCATCTTGTGCACCTCAGGAAATCGACCATTAAGCTCGAAAATCCATCATCGGCAATCGGCAATTAACCCTTAGCGGTTGTCTTCTTTCACTTCCATGAC
>JBIOWC010000741.1:0-6688 GCA_044868105.1 Blastocatellia bacterium | reverse complement strand
TTGTTGATGTCGGCGACCGGCGCATAAAGCCAGTTCACGCCAATGGCGCGCATCTCTTGAGCAATAATTTTTCCTTCGTTGTAAGCGGCGTTGGTATCACCCGAGGCGGCGATGCCCATCGCCGTTGTAAACGGCGTGCCGTTGCGGCTGCGCATTCTGAGTCCTCGTTCCATATCGGATGAGATGAGCAAGGGAATTTTGGCGAGGCGTTGAAATTCGTTGGTCATCGCAGCGATTTCGTTGACGCTCCCCCAACTGATGATGATGCCGCCGACTTGAGTTTCGGTAATCTGTTTTTGAAATTCGCTGGAGCGTTCGCTCGAAGCATTCAGGAATTCGCCGGTTACCGATACCACCAGCATCTGCCCGATACGTTCTCTTAGCGAAAGCGATTTGAGTGTCCGTTCGACCCATTTGGTTTCGTCCGAATTTGCCTCAGCGCTGTTTTGCAGAAGATCTACCCAGACAAAAGCGGCAAACGCCATGAGAAAAAGCGCCATGGCTAATCTTTTGGAGTTTTTTAATTCAACAATAGGCATTGCAAAACCTTTGATATTTGGATGTTTTCAGTTCTTCATTGTAACAAAGCCTTGTTTAAGTGAAAGCCAGCGAGATTTTTTTCAACAGGCGAATAAAAATGTGGAACTATTTGCCCGGCTCAGGGACATCACTCATGAAATCAATGAATGGAGCAAGCGAAAGGGTTGCCGCAGTTTTCCCCGAATGAAGGCCTTGAATCATTCACCTGCGCCCCAGGTTTTGCTTGTTATAAGTCTTAAAAATCCGAGGAGAGAGAATGGTAAATAGATTATTTAAAATGGCGATAAGCCTGATGTTAATTGTGCTCTTGCACTTCGCAAGTCAATCGGTCAATTTTGCGCAAAGTCCGCAAAGACAGCCCGGGCAGCGCGGCGACCGCCTGGGTGGCATGCCTGACCCGGCGCATCACGCCGGTGGACAAGTGGTCAGCGTCAGCGGCAACACTATCAAAGTCAAAAATCCCGCAGGTGAAGAACAAACCATCACCGTGACTGACAAGACCACCTACGCTTACAATCGCGAAGACGGAACGCTGGCTTCCTTCAAAGCCGGTGATTTTTTAATGGCTGCCGGTTCGCGTGACGCCAGCGGTCAGTTCATCGCCGAAAGCGTCCGAGGCGGCGATAGGCCCCCGCGCGGACCGCGCGGCGACCGCGGCGGCCGACCGGGTTTTGGCGGCGAAGGCGGTGAAGTGACGGCCATTGACGCCAGCGCCGGAACCATCACGGTTAAAAATCTTCGGGGCAATGCCGAGCCAACCACCACAACAATTTTTACCAACGCGCAAACAACCTTTCATCGCAATCGCGAAGATGCCACATTAGCCAGTTTCAAAGTTGGCGATTTTGTGCGCGCGCGTGGCGCTCTCAATGACAATAAACAATTCATCGCTACCGAAATTTTCGGTGGCGACCAAAGACCCGAAAGAAGGCCGGATAGGTAAGGGGTGACGGACTCTTCTCCAAACGTCACAGATGGCTTCTTGCAAAAGCAGCCTTAAAAAAGACGCGGTGGTGCATAAATCTTAAAAGGATTTTGACTTTTGCAAGAAGCTGCCAATCAAGGATGATGCAGAAAAACCATTAACAAGATGATGACAGCCACTCCTCTCTATGGAAGAGGCAAGTTGTTCCGCTCCGGCGGAGCGGCAGGAGCCAGAGCGCTTGTTGGATTGGGAGAGCCACAAGCCGATTGGCTCCTGCCTTATTTCGTTTAAGTGAACCCGAAAGTTGACCGAGCGATGTCAAGCGCCTGCACAACAATTCGCGCAGCAAAGGTTGCCTCGATGAACAAAAACCAGGCCAGGGCCGTCATTGAATGGACATCGCCACAGACCTTTGATGAGATTATCAGCTGCGTTCTGGACGGTAATATCGAGGCCTTTGAGATTTTGGTGCAGCGTCTCAGCCCGCGCGTCTTTAATATCATTGGCAGTTTTTTTCGGCGGCGGGAGGTCATCGAAGATATTGCTCAAGAAGTCTTCGCGCGTTGTTATTTTTCCCTGGCGACTTATACGCTCGGCCGGTCGTTTGAAGCCTGGGTAGCAAAAATCGCCGTTAATGCCTGTTACAATTATTTGCGAGCCGAACGTCGTCATACGAGTAAACGGCAATTGCCGAGCGCGGAAAGCGAAAAGGATTGGTATGAGTTGCAAATGCTCGAAGCCGCGTGCGACCGCCACGCCAGCGAAGAGCGGCGGCGCGAAGCAATTGACATTGCCGAAAAGTTGCTGATGAAATTAGAGCCGGAAGATCGCCTTCTGCTGGTGCTTCTGGATAGAGACGGATTTTCAGTTGCCGAGATTGCCGAGCTCTTGGATTGGGGCGAATCAAAGGTGAAAACCCGCGCCTTTCGCGCCCGCCAAACCTTGCGCTTAACCATGAAGCGCCTGTTGTTGACCGCCGAAAATCGGCGCAGACGGTATTGCTGATGGAAAAATTATTTTGCAACCATCAACGCCTACAGAGCGACTAAATCATTACAGGTGAACTATTGAGTTGCAATTTACAGATGAATGAAGCGCTCGCACAGTACAAGGACGAAGACCTTCTCCCACGGATGGCCAGCGGCGACCTGGCAGCGTTCGAGATGCTTTATGAACGCCGACAAGCAAACGTCTATCGCTTTGCCCTGAGGATGAGCGGTTCCGAATCCATTGCCGAAGATGTGACGCAAGATGTTTTCATCGCCTTGATGCGCGATGCCCATCAATTCGACCCGACGCGCGGCGCGCTTTCGACCTACCTTTACGCGATGACCCGCAATCGCGTCCTCAGACGGTTGGAACGCGATAGAAGTTTTGTCGCCATCCCCGAAGAAGAGGATAACGAAAGCGCGGTTACCGATGAACGCATGGTTGTGCGCCAGGACCCGCTGACGGAGTTGGCGCGTCATGAAGTGATTGATGCCGTGCGGCAGGCGATTTTGACGTTGCCGACGCATTACCGCGAAGTCATTATTCTCTGTAATCTTCACGAGATGAATTATGAAGAGGCGGCGCGGGTGATTGGTTGCGCCGTCGGGACGGTGCGGTCGCGCCTGTCACGAGCCCGTGAATTGTTGATGCAACGCTTGCAAGCGGCGGCTGAGGTTGAACCCACGACTAACAGTTCGATTCCAGCGAGGTATGTTTTATGAACTGTAAAGAATTTGCCATGATGGTCAGTGATTTGGCTGGCGAGAAATTAATCGAAGCCACGAAATATAAACTCGCTTTGGCGCACAAAAATACGTGTGCCCCGTGTGCGGCGCGACTGGCGAACGAGCGTTCCTTGACGCGAGCGTTGCAAGTCACGGCGAGCGCCGAAACCGAGCAAGCTTCCGCTCATACAAAAGCTGCTCTGTTGCAAGCCTTCGCCGAACGGGCGCGGCCTTTGCCCGCGCCGCGCACCTTACCGAATCCCGCAACCTTTGAAGCGCCAAAGGCCGCGGCCGGCGAAGCCAAACCGGCGTCCACCAACAATGTTGTTCAGCTGTTTGCTGAGCGAACCCCGACCAGGAAAATCTCGCGCTGGAGTTGGGTTGCCGCAGCCGCAGTGATTATTGCCTTGCTGGGCTTGGCCGCCCTGAGTTTCCTAAAACCGCATAACTCCGAAGCCCAACAGGAAGCCGTCGGCACAGAGCAAAAACCGGTTCAACCACACCCGGAAAATAGGCCACAGCAAGAGCAGGTCCCGGCCATTGATAACCAAACTCAGGAGCCGGAGAAATTTGTCGCCCATCACGTTTCGCCTCAGTCGCCGCATAAAACCGCACCGCCAACTGAACCCGGCGGCCGGGTCAATCCATCACGCGCCATTGAACATTCAGCGGCCAATGAAGTCACCACCGATTACATCCCGCTCAGTTATGTCGCCAATTCGACGGTAATGGAAAGCGGTCACGTCGTCCGCATGATGGTTGCGCGTTCGACCTTGATTTCAATGGGGCTGCCAATGAATGTCGAACGCGATAAAGAGATGGTTAAAGCCGATGTCGTTGTTGGTGATGACGGGCTGGCGCGCGCCATCCGTTTTGTTTATTCGGGAAATCAAAATAAGAGTAGATAACCGTTTACCTGGCTCCTTGAAGGAGGGCACGAGATGAAAAATTATAAGAACCTCACGATAACAACTCTGGTATGGCTGACCTTCCTGCTTTTCACGACAGCCGCATTCGCGCAACGCCGGATGCCCGGCAACCCGCCGCCGGGATTTGACCCGCAATTTGAGCATGGCGCCGGCCGACCCCGTCAGCGTCCGGACCACAATGGTCCGCCCAATCCCGGCTGGAGTTTCTTATCTTCAGAGATGCGCTTCGGAGGAAAGACTGTCAAAGGCGCGCCGTATTCAGCCCAAGCCGTGAGCGAGAACGTGCAGACGCTTGGCGATGGAACCAAGTTGACGCAAAAAAGTGTCGGTTTAATCTATCGCGACGGCGAAGGGCGAATGCGCCGCGAACAGGAGTTGGGGGCGGTGGGTCCCTTTCCTTCGTCTGGCGATACCCCGCGCATGATTTTTATCAACGACCCGGTCGCCAATGTTCATTATGTTCTCGATGCCGAAAACAAACGGGCGCGTAAGATGAATTTTTCTGCTGAGGCGCCGCCCATGAAACCGCCTTCACTATCCTCAGAGGCCAAGACCGAATCACTCGGCAAACAGACCATTGAAGGGGTCGAAGCCGAAGGCACACGGGCAACGATTACCATTCCGGTCGGCGAAATCGGCAATGACCGGGCGATTGAAATCGTTTCCGAGCGTTGGTATTCGCCGACTTTGCAAACCGTTGTGATGACCAAATACAGCGACCCGCGTTTTGGCACGCGGTCTTATCGTTTGACCAATATTAAACTCGAAGAACCGGCGCGAACTCTCTTTACCGTGCCGGCGGATTACACCATCGAAGAGGACAATTTTCCAGGCCGCGGCCGTCGCAAGCGGGGCGATTTTTAATTCGACCTGATGGTTGTCCGGTAAAGCCACCTTCATACATGGTCAGGGTCGAGGTCAAAATTTTCGACCATGTAGTCATAGTAGCGCCCATCAAGCAAAAAGGTCAGATAGATTTCCTGGACGAGATGAATCAGTTTACGCGTCGCGTATTCATCATCGCCGTCCTTGATGCGTAAAGTGAGCGAGGCCTGGCCGCCTCGATTGCCGGCTTGGACTTGCGCTTTGCGCGGGTCAATGCGTCTGTGCTCAGGTCGTTCAACGGCCTGGCGGGCTTTAATGAAGGCTTTCAACTCACGATACATCGCCGAATTTGCGGCGAGGTTCGGTAACACCAGGGGAAAGCGCAGGGTGTTTTTCTCCGCCTCGAAGACCAGTTCAAAAACCCGATTGCGATGCCATAACAATTTGAAGATGGCTTTTCCGCCATCGCCATCAGGCTCCTGGCTGAAGCCGCGAAATACGCCGCGCCGGGCGTAGCCTTCAAGCGTTTCTGCAACTCTAGCGAGGCGCGCGCCTGTTTGGTTGGCGCGCGCCTTGTTGGCGTTGGTGGTTTTAATCGCTTTCGCTTTCAATTCGGCTGTTGGCCTTAGTCTATGCATTCCTTGACTCATCAATGAGCGAAAGCGCCGATGCCCGGTTCGGGGTTGAGCGCGACGCCTGGCGGATAATGTTTCGCGGAAGTGAATTCCTTGAGCGCCTGAACATTGATGACGGTCGAAAGACTCTCTTTGGCGGCCGCCTGATAGCTGCGTTTCAAGGCTTCGCGGAGTTGTTCAGGCGTCTGAACATATTCGCCGCGCGCCCCCAATCCTTCCGCCAGTTTGTCATAACGCAGATTCTCCTGGAACAGGTACATCTGCATAGAACAGGGCGAACTGGCGGCGCTCGGCCACATGCCCCAGGAGTTGTTGTTATAGATTACGGTAATCGTCGGGATTTTAAACTTGGCTGCGGTGTCGAGTTCAAAAAGACTGTAGGCCGCTCCGGCATCGCTGGTGATACACAAAACCGGCGCGCCTTTCCACGCCGCTTGCGGGCCCGTGCCGCGCTGGACGGCGGCGCCCGCGCCAATCATCATCGCCATGTCTGGACCAATCGCGCCATATTGATAAGCGCACACCACGCCCTGTCCCGGACGAAAGGCGCGCAGCCAACGACCGGCATAGAGTCCGCTTGTCCAACCACCTGACCCGGTCACCGTTTGCTTGGGGTCAAGGTCACCTTTGTAGAGAAAATCGTGAACCTCTTTGGCCATCACCGCCGGATGCACCGCGTTGGTTTCGCGACTGTACTTCAATCCGAGTTCGTAAACCTCCAGATGTTGCTTCTCGAAAGCTTGTCGCGCCGTCGCCAGTTCGCCGACCCAGGTCTCGCGTTTTTTCGCCGGCAAGGCGCTCGACAGGGCTTCCAGAAAGACTTTCTCGTCGCTGACGATGCCCAAATCAAGAGGCCAATTGCGCCCTAAATCTTCTTGAACGGGATGTACACGAATCGCTTTGATGTCAGGGTTGAAGCGATACTCGCCAACGCTTGGCATGCAGTATTGCCCGACGAAAATGACCAGATCGGCGCTCATCACCGCATCGGGCGACAGGCTGGCCGACAAGCGGTGGTCATCCGGGAAATGTCCTCGCGTTGGCCCCGAAGTCACCACCGCCATTTCATGTTTTTCGACCACTTCTTTGAGCACGTCCCAGGCTTTTCGTTGAAAGACC
>JBIOWC010000740.1:0-15023 GCA_044868105.1 Blastocatellia bacterium | reverse complement strand
CTAATTGCTCAAGGTTATCAGCCCGGTTTAAGGCTTCAAGAGCAACCGGTGGGATTCTAATGAAGTCGTCTCCATCAGCCTGTTCGCGTAGAGCAAAAAGGGTGTTCTTAAAATCCGCATATTTTTCCGCTAATAAGCCTACTAAACGGCGACTTTCTTTCAACTCATCTTTAACGTCGGGAATTTGCAGATAAATGGGTAGACTGTGAACAGAATGAACAAGGGGTACTTGCAACAGATCTTCATAGACGACATCTGTTGGCATGGTGAGTGCCGAAGCAAAAATCTGGGTGGTTATCTCTTGCTCGTCGGCGTATATGTGCTGTGGCAAAAGCTCTAATATTTGTTTTGCTCTTTTATGCTCCATTACTGTGCGACTAGATGCCAGGGGGTCGGAAGTAACTAATTGACAAAAGTGCAAAATCTCATTGTTGAGTAATACCCCGACAAGGGGGTTTCTGGCGGGCTCAGTCAGGGTTCCGAAAGTGAATAAATTATTGTGAAGAATTAATGCATCCAGTCCAGCGCAAAAATTCAAAAAATGGAGGATGTCAAATTCTTGTTTTAACCATTCCAAGTCCGGGAAACAATCAGCTCCATTGACGATAGCATCGCCACTTGAAGTTATATTCTTAATTTCATTTATATCTTGAAAGCGGATGATCATCGTCTGAATCCTTTCACTATTTTGTCGAGCAAAGAACTCATAACTGTTTTTCTGCTCTGACGCCGTAGAGGCTTTCGCGGCAAATAGCTTCAGCAGAAAGCGGCGTAGTATTTTTCGATGGAAAATTTTCTGCCCAATCGCGAAAGCCGTGGCGTTTTCTTTTGCTGCCAGTGTTTTTTCACCGGCTCTTTATCACGATTGATACTCGTTCGCAAACACGCTTCAACCCATAAGCCTTGAGCCATTGCAGCCGCGATGATTTCATTTTCGGGTTCAGGTGTGATTTATAAATGGCTCATACCTTCTACCGCTTTTCAATATCTTCCTTTAGGTGAAAGCGTAAGGCAGCCTACCAGCCACCTTACAAGTCTCTGAATTTATCCGTCGCTTCAACTAAAGCGCTGGTGTTGCCTTTTTCAAATGCCGAGTGTCCGGCATCGGGAACAATCACCAGTTCGGCTTCGGGAAAGGCTTTATGTAAATCCCAGGCGCTGACGATGGGGCATACCATGTCATAACGCCCTTGCACGATGACGGTCGGAATGTGGCGAATTTTATCAACGTTTTGCAAAAGATAGTCTTCGTGTTCAAGAAAACCTTTGTTCAAAAAGTAATGGCATTCGATGCGCGCCAGGGCGACGGCCTTATCGGGGGCGCTAAAGCTATCAATCAGATTTTGGTCGGGGAAGAGTTTCGAGGTGCTGCCTTCCCAGATGCTCCAGGCCTTCGCCGCTTCAAAGCGCACCGCTTCATCCTTGCTGGTCAGGCGTTGGTAATAAGCCGTAACCATATCGCCGCGTTCCGCTTCAGGAATCAGGTTCACATAGTTTTCCCAGGCGTCCGGGTAAACCGCATCGGCGCCCTTTTGATAAAACCAATCCAACTCTTTTTGACGCAGCAGGAAGATGCCGCGCAGCACCAGAGCTTTTACGCGCTGCGGGTGGGTTTCAGCATAAGCAAGCGCCAAAGTGCTGCCCCACGAACCGCCAAAGACAACCCAGCGGTCAATACCTAAATGCTCGCGCAACTTTTCAATGTCGGCGACTAAATCCCAGGTCGTGTTGTCGCGCAGTTCCGCATAAGGCGTGCTATTGCCGCTGCCGCGTTGGTCAAATAAGACGATGCGATAGACCGCAGGGTCAAAGAAGCAACGATAATCGGGCGAGAGTCCGCCGCCTGGTCCGCCGTGTAGAAAGACCACCGGTTTGCCTTCGGGGTTACCCGCCTGTTCATAATAAAGCGTGTGCAAATCCGAGACGCGCAACATCCCTGTGTCATAGGGTTCGATTGGATTATATAAGGTTCTCATAGCGCGAATTCTATAATTGCTTTTGAGGTTCAGCAATCAAACTATGGGGAGATACGCATAAGCTAGTTTCACCGCCAGGCGACCTGGGCTGAGATGGAAATCATCGCCTCTTATGTGCAGTTGAATGTCCCGCCGATGCGGCGCATGAGGTTGATTGGCGCGGCTTGTTGAGAGAATAAATCTGCTTAAATCCGCGGCCTCTGTCGCCTCAGCCGATAAGGTTCGCCGGCCCTGAAAGCGATTGCCTTGCGGGCGAACGGTTGCCGGCGAAGTTCAACCGAGTCATAAGCCGGCCGTAGCGCTCCCGCACTCGGCTTGACACCCGATTTCTGCGAGTGTTATTAAATCGCTTCCTTTCTAAAAACATAACAACAAGTCGTAACAGGAGTGATTATGCCCGTATTCTCCCTAATATTTTTGCGGCATCGGACTGCTCTGGGTGTCTTCACCCTCTTCCTGGTCTTCACAACTCTCACAGGGACTTTCAACGCTTCATCACTGGCTCAATCGTCCGGCACTCTTGAATTTGCGCGAGCCGATTTGAAAGTCCAGGGTCTCGGGCCACGCGGCCTCACGGCCGAAGACCTCAATGGCGATGAGATTCCCGACTTGATTGTCGCCAATCTTGGCACTTATCAACTCTATCAATCACAGACGCTCGATGTCTTTTACGGTAAGGGCGACGGCACCTTCTCGCTGGTGCAAACCCTTCCCGTAGGCGATGGCAATCAACCTTACGGCATCGCGGCTGCGGATTTGCGCGGCAATGAACGCCTGGACATCATCGTTCCCAATAAAGACGGCAAGACCGTTTCGGTCTTTTTACAAAAGGCGGATGGCACCTTCCAAGACCCCGTGGCTTATGCGGCAAATGATGCCTGGTCTTCATCGGTTGGCGACGTCAACGGCGACACCATCCCGGATATCGCCGTCGCCAATTTCGATAGTTTTGCCATCACCCTTCTGGTCGGCGTAGGCGATGGTACATTCTTTCAACCCGTGGTCGTTCCGGCGACCGCAGGCATGCAACCGCGCGCCGTTGAATTCGGGGATTTCAACGGCGACGGACGAGCCGATATGGTTGTGCCCAGCGATACCTATGATGGTCGTGTGGCGGTCTTCCTGAGTAAAGGCGAAAAGAATTCCGTATCGTTTGAACCGCCGCGCATTTATCGAGTCGGGCAGTTCACAGGATTTGCCATCCTGCACGATATGGATGAGGATGGCAAATTAGACATCATTACCTCCTCTTTATACACCAACAACATTTCGGTTTTATTCGGCAAAGGCGATGGCAATTTCTCTCTGCCATTTCAATACTGGACGGGCAACATCGGCCCCTTCGGTATGGTGCTCACGGATTTCAATGGCGATAGTAAATCCGATCTTATCGTGACCAGCGCTCAGGGAGTAACCTGTTCGGTTTTGTTAGGCGATGGGCGCGGCACGTTTGCCGCCCCGCAATTCTTTCAAATCGAAGGGCCTTCGCGATGGGCCGCGGTCGCCGATTTCAACCTCGATAAGAAAGTGGACATCGCCGTTGGCAACTATACATTTTCGGGCAATTTTGAAACCGACCCCAATCGCTTCTTCAATACCGTGAGCATCATGTTGAACAAGTCGCCCGGGGCTTCGTCTCGCCCGACGAGCTTTCGCGTCAATTGCGGCGGCGCGGCATGTTCAACCACCGATGTTCAAGCTTTTGCCGCAGACCGAAATTTTACCGGCGGCAAAGTCATCACCACGACGGAAACCATTCAAGGCGCGGCAAACCAACCGCTTTATCAAAGCGCCAGACAAGGCGAGTTCAGTTACACGGCGCAGGTTGCCGCCGGGCGCAGTTACACGGTGAAGTTGCACTTTGCCGAACTCTCGGAGAAATTCCGCAAGAAGCGCGCCCTTAATGTCAGCCTCAATGGCACCAGCGTACTGGCGGGTTCTAATCTGCTGGCGCGCGCTGGAATCTATACCGCCAGAACCCTTATCCGGCGCAATGTCTGGCCCGATAGCAACGGACAAATCCGCATCGATTTTTCCGGCAAAAAAGGCGGCGCCATCTGTTCGGGCATTTCAATTTTTTAGTTCCCTGAGTTTGGCAAATTAACGGAATCGGGTTTGTCATAAAAAGCAGCGCGTCGCCGGGCGCATCTTCAAGGCCGATCTTCGAAGGAGACGGAGTTAAGCGGATAAGGCTCGTCAGACGCTTTCGCCTTCCTAGACTCGTCAGACTTTCCACTGCTAATATCTCGCTCTTCAATTATTCATCGTGTCATACATAGAGGACTTATCATGCACAAGCGTTTGGCTCTGCTCTCATTGCTGACTATCTTAATCTTCACGGCGTCAACCTGTAATAAAACGCCGACGCAAAATACCAATCAACAAGCCGCCAATCAACCGCCTGTAAAACCCGGAAAATGGATTCCGCAATGGCGTTCACCGGCAGCGCAAAATGCCGAAGGCTTATATCTAGCGGCTTTCACCTATACCTGTCTTGCGGTTCTTTCACCGAGTGTGGTTTACGCGGCCGGCGATATTCCGAAAGGCGAGAATGGTCGCATCGGAATTTTCGCACGAACCACCGATGGCGGCGCCAATTGGACGGAAACCGAAATTGTCCGCCCGGATATGAACATCATCCGGATCAATTCGATGAGTTTCGTGAGCCAAACCACCGGCTGGCTCGTCGGCTTCAATTCAAAAGAAGAAGGCCTCGTCTTAAAAACCACTGATGGCGGCACGACCTGGGAAACCACAAAATTACCTGGCAAACAGACCCCGCAAACCGTCTGCTTCACCGATGAAAACACCGGCTGGATTGGCGGCACTTCGGTTACGCCAGGCGAGCAGGATGATGAAGACGACAAATCAAACTTTGATGGCGACCCCAGCGATTTATTGATGACAACCGATGGCGGCAAGACCTGGCAATCGGCGCGCCGACTGTCGATCAGCATCAGCGATATCTACTTTCTTAATAAAACCACCGGCTGGATGAGCGGTCAAAAAGGGGCGATTTATAAAACCGTAGATGGCGGGCGAACCTGGGATGCGCAAAAGAGCGAACTGGAAACCGGCGAAGGCGCGATGATTGATATGGCGGGCGATGGCGCCAAGAAGTTCCGCATTATCGGCATTCATTTTCCCGATGCGGAAAATGGTTTCGCGGCGGCAATTTCCGGCGATAATCAGGAAGGCAGGATTCTGGCAACCGTCAATGGTGGGGTGTCCTGGGCAAAGAAATTCATCGGCGGAGATTTCGGATTTCGCGATGCCTTTTTCGTCAATGGCAAAACCGGCTGGGTATTGCCCGATTACGGTCATTACATCTATTACACCGTTGATGGCGGCTCGCGCTGGCTTTCCGAAGTCTTGCCCTTCGAACAGGACATTCCATTTTTCAGAATTCAAGGCGCGGATGAAAAGCACGTCTGGGCAGCGGCGGGCGGCGCCATCTTTTTCCGCACGGAAGAGTGACGCCGGCAGAAGAGCGAAAGGGAGAAGGAAGACCGGGAGAAGGGGAGACAGGGAGAAAGGGCATTGGTAGATTTTTCAATTATTGTGCGGTCTGGCGAACGCCGATGAATTAAGAGGTGCCTAAGGTCCAGCGCTCTCCCCATCTCCCCCTCTCCCCTCCTCCCTTTCTCCCCTTCTTCTGTGTTGTGCCACTGTGGTAAAAATTTTTATTCACGTTTTAACTCAACCACCAGTGGATTCAGTCTTCGCAAATTTCTGTGCAAGGAAATTATTATGCCGGGTTTTCCGAAAAAGCTTCGTTTCTCTTTGACTCTCTTTTTCTTTGTCCTTACCCCGATGCTCTTTTCAGTTCAAGCGCAAACTGCAAACGCATCAAAGGCGCAAACGCTTGCTATTCCAGCGCCGCGCGAGGTGATTGGCTTTACGCCAGGCGATGATTACAAACTCGCAAGCTGGGCGCAGTTTGTTGACTATTTCAAAAAGCTCGACGCGGCAAGTGACCGCCTGATGTTTCAGGAACTCGGCAAGACCACACTCGGTCGCCCGTTTTGTTTAGCCACGATCTCTTCGCCTGAAAATTTAAGAAAGCTTGACCGTTATAAACAGATTCAACGCCTGCTTGCCGACCCGCGCACCTTTAACAGCAATGATGCGGAAGCCGAAAAGTTAATCGCCGAAGGGCGCACCATTGTTTTGATTACTTGCGGCATTCACTCAACGGAAGTCGGCGGCAACCTGGTTTCCATGAACATTGCTTACCGCCTTGCATCAAGCAACGAAGCCGAGGTCAAGGAGATTTTAGACAAGTGCATCATTCTGCTCGTCCCGTCTCTGAATCCCGATGGCGTTGATATTGTCAAAAACTGGTATGACAAAACGCTTGGCACCCCCGCCGAAGGCACCTCGCCGCCCGAGCTTTATCATCACTACACCGGGCACGACAACAACCGCGACTGGTATGCGTTTACGCAAGTTGAAACGCAACTGACGGTTGATAAAGTTCACAACCTCTGGCACCCGCAAATCGTCCACGACATTCATCAACAGGGCGAATCGGCGTCGCGATTTTTTATTCCACCGTATGTTGAACCGTGGGAACCGAACGTGCCGCCGCTCATTCAAGCCGGCGTCAATTTTATGGGCAGTTCGATGGCCTGGGAGATGACCAGCGAAGGTAAGCCCGGCGTGGTGATTAACGGCGTTTATGATGCGTGGACGCCGGCGCGCGCTTATCAACATTATCACGGCGGCATTCGCATACTGAGCGAAACCGCCTCGGCGAGAATTGCCTCGCCAACCACTGTGCCTTTCGAGCGACTGACGCCGCAAATCGGCGTCGATACGAAAAAGCGGAGCTGGAATTTCCCCATGCCGTGGATGGGCGGCGAATGGAAACTCGCTAACATCGTCGATTACATGCAATCGGGGGCCTTTGCGCTGCTGCGCAACGCGGCGCGTTACCGTGAACGCTGGGTGAGCGATTTTTATAAAGTCGGCAAAGACGCGGTGCGCGAAAGAAAAGCGGGCGAACCCTTCGCGTTTTTGATTCCCCGACCAGCGGTTGAAAGCCGGGGGTATAGCTGGGAAGTCGATGGACGTTTCAGACTCTTACGAGTTTTAGCAAGAGGCGGAGTGCAAATGTTTTCGCCGGGTTCAGAGTTTGAAGCCGATGGCAAGAAGTACCCCGCAGAAACATTGATTATTCCCATGGCGCAACCTTATGGGGCGTTTGCAAAAACGCTGCTTGAGCGACAGCAGTACCCGGATTTGCGTCAATACCCCGGCGGTCCCCCGATTCGCCCTTATGATGTAACCGCGCATACGCTTTCATTATTGATGGGCGTTAAAGTTGTGCAAATCAACAAGCCTTTCAAAATACCGGGCCCCCCGCCATATCCCAGCGGAATAGTTGGAGGCAGGTCACCATCATCTACACCTCGTATTGCGCTTTACAAAAGCTATGCGGCTTCGATGGACGAAGGCTGGACGCGATGGGTATTTGACGAGTACAAAAATAATCTACCGCCCTTAGGAGACAAATTCACTTATCAATCTTTGCTTGACGCAGAGATTCGCGCCGGCAATTTGCGCGAGAAATTTGATTGCATCGTCTTTCCAGACCAGAGCGCTAATGGAATCTTCAATGGCTTGCCGGGTTCTCGTTATCCGAAAGAGATTGCCGGCGGCGTTGGTCAAGAAGGGGTCGAGGCGTTAAAGAAATTTGTCGAAGAGGGCGGCACGATTATTACCTTAAACGACGCTTCGGAGTTTGCCATTGAACACCTGGGCGCACCGGTTCGCAATGTCGTGGGCGGCGTGCCGCCGAAAGATTATTACTGTCCCGGCTCCATCTTAAAAATCAAATTCGACCCGGCGCACCCGATCACTCAAAACGCGCCGACGCTTGAAGGCACAAACGATGAGAGCATTGCCTGGGCCGAAACCAGCCCGGCCTTTGAAGTCACCGGCCGTGAAGCGAAAGTTGTCGCGCAGTTTGCCGAGGCCAAAGAGCTATTGCTTTCAGGCTGGCTCTTGGGCGGCGAAAAGATCGCCGGTAAAGGCGCCATCGTTGAAGTCCGGCGCGGCCAGGGACGCATCGTGATGTTCGCTTTCCGGCCGCAATATCGCGGGCAAAGCATTGCCACCTTGCCGTTTTTATTTAATGCTATTTTAACCAGCGGAAACCCAAAATAGCTCAAGGTCATCAGATGATGGTTTATGGCATCGCTGAGCGATGCGCTGACATTTCAACAGAATTGAGGTAATCAAAATGAAACGAATTTTTTGTCATACGCTTTCAATCTTATTGGTATTAATTTTAGCTTTATCGAGCTTAGCGCAAAGCAATTTAAAAAAACCGGCGCCGGCCGCAGGGATTCCGCCGATTCCGCAAGCCGCTTATGCGGCGATTACTGCTGAAGATTTGCTCAATCACACCCGGGCGTTGTCGTCCGATGAGTTTGAAGGGCGCGCCCCCGGAACGCATGGCGAAGAGATGGCGGTGGATTATCTGAAAAGAAAATGCGAGAAGTTCGGCCTGGCGCCCGGTAACCCCGACGGCACCTTTATTCAAAAAGTGCCGCTCGTCGGCATCACCACGCCGCAAACCGCGCGGCTTAAAATTCATAGCGGTTCAGCGGACTATCACCTCAATGGCGGGGATGAATTTATCGCCCGCACCGTTCGCGTGGTTGATTCGACCAGTTTCGACGGCGATATGGTCTTTGTCGGTTACGGTGTGGTGGCGCCCGAATACGGCTGGGACGATTATAAAGGGATGGATGTGCGCGGCAAAATTCTGGTGATGCTGGTTAACGACCCGGCGGTTCCAGACCCGCGCAACCCGGCGAAACTTGATGACAAAATGTTCAAAGGTCGGGCGATGACTTACTACGGACGTTGGACTTATAAATATGAAATCGCCGCGCAGAAAGGCGCCGCCGGAATCTTCATCGTTCACGAGACCGGTCCGGCAGGTTACCCGTGGTCGGTGCCGAAAGGCAGTTTCTCTTCGGAAAATTTTGACATCGTCTCGAAAGATAAAAACATGTCGCGCGTCAATGTCGAAGGTTGGATAACCACGGATGCGGCAAAACGCCTGTTCAGAGGCGCCGGGCACGAGTTTGAGGATTTGAAACAAGCCGCCACCCGACGCGATTTCAAGCCGGTTGATTTGAAAGCTCGCGCTGTCCTCAAGATTGACCAAAAATTGCGCTATATCAATTCGGCAAATGTCGTCGGCAAGCTCGAAGGCAGCGACCCCAAACTCAAAGATGAATATGTCATCTATACGGCGCATTGGGATCATTTCGGCATCGGCGAAGCCAACGAAAAAGGCGACAAGATTTATAACGGCGCCTTGGATAATGCCACAGGGTGCGCGGCGCTTCTGGAACTCGCACAGGCTTTCAAAGCTCTGCCCGCGCCGCCCAAGCGTTCGATTCTCTTTTTGTTTGTTACGGCCGAAGAGCGCGGTTTGATAGGCTCAAAATACTATGCCGAAAATCCGCTCTATCCTTTGGAGAAAACCGTCGCCAACATCAACATTGACGGGCTCAATCAATGGGGGCGCACCAAAGATTTCACCGTCGTCGGACTCGGCAATTCGACGCTTGATGATGTTTTGAAACAGGCAGCGGCTGAAAAAGGGCGGGTGTTGAAACCGGATGCCGAACCGGAAAAGGGGTTTTATTATCGCTCAGACCATTTCAACTTTGCCAAACAGGGGGTGCCGGCGCTTGACCCCGAAAGCGGCATTGATTACATCGGCAAACCCGCCGGTTACGGCCTAAAGAAACGCGACGAATATACCGAAAACGATTACCACAAGCCTTCGGACGAGATAAAACCGGACTGGGATTTATCGGGCGCCGTCGAAGATGTGCAATTATTGTTTACCGTCGGTTATCGCGTCGCCAATACCTTAACCTACCCGGAATGGACGCCTGGCAACGAATTCAAAGCAAAACGCGACGCTATGCTTAAAAAAGCCGCAACGCGAAAGCTGTAGAGCGCCTGGCGATTGAGCGGACAATAAACTTCGGTGGCCGATAGCTAAACGGTGAGCGACCGGTAATGGGCAATAAAAAAGCCGGATTTGCATCCGGCTTTTTTATTCGAGTTCTACTGAAAATTACCAGCGAGGTTCACGGTTGAAACCGCCGCGGCCGCCACCGCCGCCGCTGCCCCGTCCACCGCGACCGCCAAATCCGCCACCGCCGCCGCGATTGCCGCCAAAGCCGCGTCCACCGCCGCCACTACGCTCTTGACGCGGACGCGCTTCATTGACGTTGATGTTGCGTCCATTGAATTCGTATCCGTTGAATTGTTCAATCGCTTTGTTACCCGCATCATCACTCATCTCTACGAAAGCGAATCCTCTGGAACGACCCGTTTCTCGGTCAGTCACAATTGAAGCCGATTCAACTTGCCCGACTTGAGAAAAGAGATTCAACAACTCATCCTCTGTCGTCTGATACGACAGATTACCTACAAAAATTTTCATACTGACTTTCTCCTGATTGTCTATGCAGACTTGCTAGGGGAACTCGATTTAGCTATCCGGCGGGAAAGACGAGTCGAGGACTTGATCCACACACTTCCGAACAGGGAAAACGCGCTCCGAACACCAAACCCCACAGCAGC
Organism: Blastocatellia bacterium; assembly: GCA_044868105.1. GTDB lineage: Bacteria > Acidobacteriota > Blastocatellia > UBA7656 > UBA7656 > JBFMDH01. Next base: position 4,425 of record JBIOWC010000740.1, on the reverse strand, counting down.
TCTACTCTTGCTGCCAACACGAACCCATTTAGGCTATCAGCCATTTTGCAATTTGTCGAGGCTTATGTTCAGCGAACCCGGAAAAGCAATTTTTGTAAAAAACCCTTATTTTATGGTGATGGCGAGCTCTGTTTCTTTGCCGCTCGCGGCGTTGCCGGAGAAATCTGCGGCGATGATTTTCAGCAGATAATTGCCCGGCGCGAGCCCTGAAGTTTGCAGGTGTCCTTCCTGCACCTCGCCATCGCGGGCGCGACTGGTGACCACGTATTTGAACTTCGTCGGCGTCCCGTAAGCGCTGATCCCACTGCCTTCGGCATAAATAATCTTCACGGCGTTTGCATCAGCTGGCAAACGATTGAATTCGATATTGATGAGCGGTTGTTCAAACCCCTTCACGGGCGCGCCACTTTCGGTCAACAACTGATAACCGGCGCGGTAGAGTCCGAGTTTGCGAGTTGCGCCGTTGCCATCCACGCGGTCATAGGCCGTCACATTGATGGCGACGTCGCCGGTGATAATCAGGTGTCCCTGCTGCTTTTCTTTGAAGGGTTTTCCGTCAAGCGAAGTGATTTCAATGCCGCCGGGTTCAATAAGCGGGGCTACGGTGTCTTTGAAATCATAGAACGGCAAGGCAATGGCATTGGCTTCACGGTTACGCGGCCCCAGATTCATATGCACATGGTTTAAGCGATTTAAGGCGCCGAGCGCGTCGCCCACACGAAAGCGCGTGCCGCGCCTGACGCGCACGCCGATCAACTTACCGCTCTCGTCACGGCGCGCCTTCACCTTGGTGTCTAAATGGTCTTTGCCGTCGCGCCCGACACGAATATGGATGTAGCTCATTAAACCAACATGCAGCCCCTCGCCGGTTTCGTTAAACCCCCAGTTTGACATCGGCGCCGAAACCTTTTCGTCAATAACCGACAAACAGGATTCCCCCATCTTGCCGACGACATCGAGACCGCTGTGCAAGTGGTCGCGCGCTTCGCCGTTAAACCAGCCGCGCACTTCGCCGACCACGCCGGCAAATTCATGCCAACGGTTTTGCGGACTGAGCGGATAGGGAAACGGCCTGTTGATTGGCAAAACCTCTTGGTTCAGTTTCGGAATAATCGAATCAGCTTTGTCATGGTTCGCGGGGCTCTCGTTGGTTTGAACCGGCTGGATGAATTTCTTATTGGCTACTTCAACCACATCAATTTGTCTGGCAACCACCGGCATGATTTTTCTGATTAAATAATTCTGCGAATCCGCAACATAGAGGTTGCCGTCGTCATCTACGGCAATACCCGCAGGGTTATTGAAGCTTGCTTCAACCCCTCTGCCATCAGCAAAACCAGAACGCCATCCCGAATAAGCGGTCGTGTCGCCTTCAGGCGCGATTCTGCTGATGAGTCCATTGGCATCGGTAACAAATAAAAATCCGTCGTGAGTTAACGCTAAACCGACGGGTTGAGAATAATGAACATCCTGGCGCTCGGCCGCCTCTTCACCCTCATCTTTTGACCCGCCAGCGATGGTGGTGACCTCACCCTGCTTGGTGATTTTGCGAACCGCCCGGTTGCCGGTGTCGGCGACGAAAACATTGCCCTGTTTATCAACCGCGATGCCGCTTGGCGTGTCAAACATTGCGGTCTGCGCTTCGCCGTCCTGATAACCCGGCGCGCCTGTCCCTGCAAGCGTTGTGACAGCGCCGCCTTTATCAATCTTTCTGATGCAGTCGTTATAGGTATCGGCAACATAAATATTGTTATCGTCATCAACGGCAATGCCGACCGGTGAATCGAACATCGCTTCGCTGGCCTTGCCGTCTTTCAGCCCAACCGCGCCGCTTCCGGCAATCGTCGTGACATTGCCCTTCTTATCGAGCTTGCGAATGCGGTTGTTTGAGGTGTCGGCAAGGATGAGATTGTCATCATCGTCGATGGCGATTGCCGAAGGGGTGTTGAATTTCGCGTCTCGGGCTTTGCCGTCGGCAAACCCTTCACCTGAACCGGCAAGGGTTTCAATCTGACCTTGCGGCGTGAGGCGACGAATGCAATTGCACTCGCCAGCATCTGCGACCAAGACGTTGCCATCTGAATCAATAGCAACTCCGAACGGGTCGCTGAACGTGGCTTGGGTTGCCTGACCGTTTTCAACGCCCGTGTAGCCCGCGCCCGCAAGCGTCGTGACCTCGCCGATGGCCTGGCGATTGGTCGGAATTTTCTTTTTATAGATGAAACGATAGGTTAGAAATGCGCCGACAAGGATCAATAAACCCAGAAAGAGAAAAGCCAATTTAAAATAGAACGACGGTCTTTTTGCGATAGCCATAGTTGAAAGTATTGCGCGTCCAATTCGGAAACCTTCTGCAAATTAAGGAGAGAAGTTTTTCATATTTTATTCTTCAAGCCAAATATGAAATCGCTTTATGCATTGCGCCGGTTCAATAGGCTACGAGTCATCGTGTTTCCCTAAACCGTAAGCGTCCCTCCGTCAGGGCAAAGTTTATCTTCGGACTCAAGCGGAAAAGACGGATTGTGTTTATCCGCGTTTTCCGTTCCATCCGAAGATAAGCTTTAGATTTTGTCGGCGAGGATTTGAGGTATTTAATGTTGAATAACCCAATCAACTTGATGGGCTTCCGTGAGGTCAGGCACCTCCCAACGCGCAAACATCTTTTGCAACACCTGGGCCGGCACCGCGTCCGCGCGCTCGCGGTTCTGTTGAAAGAGTTTTTGCTCAGTTGTTTCGAGGTAAACAATCCGCACCCGCGCTTGGTAATTGGCAAACAGGTCTATGGATTGAGCGCGAATCTGCCGGCTCAAATTCGTGGCATTCCAGACAAAATTTTCGCCGCGCCGTAAAAACACTTTCGCTCGCTCACGCGCTTGTTGAATGACAACGCCCTGGTTTTCCGTCGGGGCAATCTTCATTTCGCGTCGAATGTCGTCAAGCGAAATTACCTTCCACGCCGGCAAATGGCTCTGTATCCAGGTATCTTTTCCTGCGCCGGGCAGACCCGACATCAAGACAACTTCTGAGCGCGTATCATCAAATGCGAAATAGTTCGGGTCGCGGCCCGCTTTGCGAAAATAGAGAAAGCGACTGTGGTCGGATGGAAACTGTCGCGCCCGAGCAAAACAGTCGCGCTCCCGACAAAATTCCGAAAACAAGGCAATGTTATCAAGCAGGCGCGCCAGGTCAGCGCACTGGCGACCTCGCGCATCGGCCTTAGCAACCAGCGCCAGATGCTCGCAGCGCGCCGATTGGCTGACGCGAAAGGCGACGCGTTCAGCGTCTTCGCGCTCGATTAAAAAGAAGGGCGTTTGATGATAGCGAATCAGTTGGGTGATCTGCTCGCGCAAAAAGACGGGCATCTGCATGTGCCAGAGAATTTCTCGCGCCAGCCTTTCGCCAACCAGTGAATGCCCGCGACTGGTAATTCGTCCATCGTCTTCCGTGCGCGTGCAAGCGGGTTTTGCCACGTCATGCATCAAGGCCGCGATAAACAACAGGGCACGGGTGGTTTCGTCCTGGGCTTGCCACTCGGGGTTTTGAATCATTGCCTGGCAAACCATTCGCGTGTGAATCCAGACATTGCCTTCCGCGTGATGCACCGGGCTTTGCGGACAATCCTGCATTCGCCGCACCCAATCGAATGCATCGTGGATGGCTTGCCAGTCGAGTTGAAAACCGGGTGATTCAGGAATAAACGGAAAATTCATAACTTCACTTCAGGTCGGTAAATCATTATCGCTCATCAGCTTTTAAGTGGCTGAAAAGATGTCGCAATCGGGGCGCAATTGATTCGGCAAAATCGGTCTATCCATCCAATGATTGCCGGAATCAAAAACGGCTTGCAGAAAACTTGCGCGAATAAATTTGTAGCGTTCAACGACGCGCCCTTCGGCTTCGACCTTGACATACAAGCCTTCGGCTAAATCCGAACCGTCGGTTTGCCTGTGCACGAGTTCAACATTTTGCCCTTGCTGCAAACAGGCGGCGCGCAAATTCTCTCGCCAACTTTCGGATTTATACAGCGCCTGCTTGATAAGCGACCGCAGAGCTTTTAGCGATTCGGCTTGGCCTTGCCACAAAACCGGAACCGAAACAACCGGCGAATCTTCGAGCAGTTCGAGTCGGCGTTCAGTAGATAAAAATTCGTTGGTCTCCGTATCCAGAATATCGAACTCGAAAAAGTAGTGCGGCAGCGCGTCATAAAAAATCGTGTGCTTGGCATAAAGCCATTCGCCATATAAAACGTAGCGCGCGCCGAGTCGTTCCCAGAGCCTTTGTTTGTGCGCGTTCGCCCAGGTCTTGAATAGATTGAATTGACGCTCGCGCCCGCCGCCCTCCAGAAAATGTCCGCGACTTTGGAGCAACAGTTGCCCGTCACTGGAAAAACTGATGCCGGAATTTGCGCCGTCAAGCTTCTCTTCG
>JBIOWC010000739.1:0-2234 GCA_044868105.1 Blastocatellia bacterium | reverse complement strand
CCATCCGATCCCTATCGCGACGGCGCCGACGGCGAACAGAAGAATGGCGCCGATCAGCATCGGCGTCCGGAAGGGCAGGCGGGGGGAGGTGACCGCCTGATGACACCGCGAACCGCTTTTTAATTATCGGCGGGGAGTCTCAACTGCGGTTAGAGGGAGCGATAAATCGGCTGAACGAGGTCGGCGAACTGGCGTATAAAGTGTTAGGGATGAAAGCCAAATTGTTAAAAGATGCAGGGTAATAATGATTCTCGTAATGATGGGTGTAACCGGTTCCGGGAAAACCACGATTGGTAAATTGGTCGCCAGGCGATTGCAATGGGCCTTTTATGATGGCGATGATTTTCATTCGCGGGCAAATATTGAAAAGATGCGTTCAGGCGTGGCGCTGACCGATGAAGACCGCGCCGCCTGGCTTGATACACTTGCTGAATTGATTGGTGATTTGGTCGCCAAAAATCGTTCAGCGGTTATCGCCTGTTCGGCGCTTAAAGCTGAATATCGCAAACATCTCAAAGCCTCAGTCAAGGAAAACGAAAGCGCGGTCGAGTTCATCTATCTTCGCATTTCCGAAGCGGTTGCCAGAGAGCGACTGACGGCAAGAAAGAATCACTTCATGCCGCCTTCGTTGATTGACAGTCAGTTTGCCACGCTTGAAGAGCCAGGCGACGCCGTGGTGGTTGATGCGACGCAAGAGCCTGGGCCGGTCGCAAGCGATATTCTTGCCGCATTGCATCTGTGAACATTTGCGCTCCGGTTCTTCGCGATGTATAAAACAGTGCAGTTCATTCGGTTCCGGTTTAGTCGTGTGGAGGAATAATCATTCATGAATCGCAGAGAATTTATAAATAATGCATTAGCGGGAAGTTTGGGCGGTCTGGCAATTTCGCAATTGGGATTTACCGGAAGGGTTGGCGGCGGAAAGCAGATTAAAAAAATTGGCTTGCAACTTTATACCGTCAGAAATGAGATGGAGAAGGATGTCGAAGGGACGCTCGCTAAAGTCGCTGCCATCGGGTTTAAGGAAGTCGAATTTGCCGGCTATTACAACCGCACGCCCTTGCAGATTAAATCCATCTTGAAAATCAACGGTCTAAGCTCGCCTTCGGCGCACACGAACCTCGCCGCCATGAAGTCGAAAGACTGGCAGCAGACCCTTGATGCCACCCGCGAGATTGGTCACGACTACCTGGTGCTCGCTTACCTCTTCCCGCAAGAACGTCAAAAGCTGGACGACTATAAACAGATTATCGAGGTGATGAATCGCGCCGCCGAAGATTGCAAAAAAGTCGGCATTCAATTCGCCTATCACAATCACGACTTTGAATTTCAAATGATGGACGGACAAATCCCTTACGAGATGATTTTGAAAGAGACCGACTCGAAGCTGGTGAAGATGGAACTGGATTTATACTGGATAACCAAAGCCAAACAGCAACCCGAAAAATATTTCGCCATGTACCCGGACCGCTTCGAGCTCTTTCATGTCAAAGATATGGATAACACGCCGAAAGAATTTTTTACCGAAGTCGGTCGTGGCGTGATTGATTTTACGCGCATCTTTCAGATGAAAAATTCCGGCGTGAAGCATTATTTCGTTGAACAGGACCAAACGCCCGGCGCGGCGCTTGATAGCATTAAAATCAGCTACGATTATTTGCATGCTTTGAAGTTTTGAAATCGTATTGCGGCAATCAATTTGCTGATAGGTTCAAGAGATGACGCGGCAAACCGCTTGTTTAAAACAGGAGGTGGTTTATGCAGACCTTGCTGATTATCAGAGCTTTTGCGGTGGCAGTTTTTCTGTGCCTTATCTTTTTCTTGCCTGTTCAAAGCCAGGCGCAGATTGAATTACAAAAAAGTAAGCCCGAAATACTTGCCATTGAAGATGAAGCAGGGCTTTACGCCAATTTTTACACGGCTTATCAGCGTAAAGACCCCATCAAAGCCCTCGGTTTTGCGAATAAGTATGTCAGGTCATACCCTTTCGGGATGATGACCCCTTACCTGCAAAAATACCTTGATAAAAACCTGCCGGAACATCCTGATGCCTTGAAGATTTTTGAATCAGAAGAGATGGAGAGGTTTGTCGTCGAACCGGCAGCGGTTTCAGGTGCGGATGAAAAAGCTAAAACCGACACTCGGGTTGTGGAAATTCCTGATGACCCAGAAATAATTTTGAAGCACCTTTACGAAGTCATCAAAAGCGGGGCGAGCATTGATGCGAGATCACG
>JBIOWC010000738.1:0-5603 GCA_044868105.1 Blastocatellia bacterium | reverse complement strand
TAGTGTATAACGCATATCAAACTTTGCCGACAAGTAGAAGCCAACGGGTTGCGGGTTTTCGGAATTGCTCAAGTGTGAGCGGGTTTCCGTCAGGGTGATGAAGAAGCGAAAATAAAGGTGAGCGTTTATCCTCTGATTGGGCGAATAAGTCAGAGAGGAGCGGGTATCAACCGGCGAAAGAGACATCTCCTGGCAAGAGTTCTAAAATCTCAGCGATGATTGCAAGCCAGGGGGTAAGCGCCAGCGATTTATGGGCATCAGAGAAAAAACTCCAGGAGTAAGGGGTATCCTCTGTTTCTTCAAACCACCCTGAATCCAAAGCAAAAGCCGCGGTGATGGGGTCAACTTGATAGACTTTCGCGCCGGGAGGAGAAGCGACTTCTTCCTCAAACTCGTTTGAGTTATCTGGTGAATCCGGCATCCAAATCGCTCGGCCTTTGCCGGTGGGAACGGATACGGTCGGCGGTTTGCTATCACTGGCGACGAGAAATACCTTTTTATTTGCGAATCCCTCATCAAGTTTTTTACCTATCAATTGGCGGAGTTCATCAACGGCTTCAGCATTCACAGGCTGTTCTAATAGCTCAGGGTTGCCCTGTAAAATTTTTGCGGCCCAATCGCATCTAAAAAGCACTCCTGTATTTATCAGCGGAATTAATAAATCGGAAAAAACGCGCGGGTCGTTTTGCAGAATATTACGAGTGAAAATCTCTCTAGCAAAAATATTGAAAAACTCTTTCGATAGTTCGCCCCTGGCTTTTACCGCGACCTCGAAAATTTTCTCTTTCAGTCTGGCTTGAGCCAATTCGTGTCCAGCCAGCCAGATTAACGAGGTCGCTTCGTCGGCGCTGGCAATTTTTCGCGTATCGTCATCAACCAAAGTGGCGCCGCTGCCGGGCGCTTCTTTGAGCGCGCCAATCTCTTTGGCAACTTCAACCAGAGCCTCTTGATAGGCGGGAAGCGAAAGATTTTCAACTAAGTAGGGCACGCTGATAAGCAAACGGATTAACGGACGCTCCGGTTGGTTGGCAAAATCCGCCAACCACCTCTCTTTGCTTACCTCCGGCAACTTAACCCTGAGCCATTCAAGAAATCTTGGATGTTTTTGTCCGTCTGGTTCAGCTATCGAACGATAGAGTCTGGCAAATTCAGGGTTGAAATCCCCCGCGCACAAATCATCAATGAAAGTTGGGCTTTCAATTGAACGCTTCAGCAGTTTATCCAACGGCGAAATATTCGATTCACCATCGCTCAATCTGCCAAACAGCGACCACTCTCTTTCGATGGTCTCCAGCGTGAAGGCATAAGGTACGGTTTCATTCTCGGCAATGATTTTTAAGCATTCGATGACAAAAAACTCACTTTCCTTTTTCGCTTTGTAAATATCAAAGAGTTTGTCTACGCCATTATGCTTATTCAGAATTCTCAAAAAGTACAATATGAAAGGAATAGGCACATTATTATCCGGTTCCTGATAGTCGCCGGTTAGGGAAATTGAGACTGCCATATTATAACCGAGATCCCCACTCTCATTTGTAATCAGTTGATGTAATAAATCATATCCAGCATCAGATTTACCAAGGGTCAGAGGTTTAATGAGAGAAGGGTTTTCTAAAATAAAAATGGATGAGCATAAGGCCATCAAATAAGGATTTTTTTGCTTTACTTGGCCACCTGCCAGCAATTCATCATCTGAAAACCGCTTCAGATAGTGGAGCAAATCTCCTCGTGTTGCCAATGAAGCGAGCAATTGCTTTGCTGAATCATCCCAAAGGCTCAGTTCGCAAATGGCTTCAAGCATAAGCCTCACCTCGTCCTCCGGGACATTCTTAGAGACCGCCAAGCTGGTTTCAAGCGGCTCAATAAATTCCTTCTGATAGGCTTCATCAAGGAGATTGGCTTTAATAATTTTTAGAGAGCTCGACCACATTGAATAATTTATCTTCCTGTAATTCCTCTCACCTGTTTTATAAACCAAACCATTCAACAGAGCTTTCATCATTGATCTGGCGAACCCCTCTTCGGGATACAACTTGAGCAGTTCGGCTATGCCTTCGGCGATTTGTGTATCAAGCGTGCCCCAATCATTCAGTCGTTCAGCCCGTTTGCGAAGACTGATTTTTACGGAGTTTGCCAGCGGGTGATAACTGTCATCCATCGGTTTGTTGAACAAATCTATCTGCTGGATGCAATAAGCAACATTTGCCAGTAACGCATTCGGGTAAGTTTTCCATTCCGCTTGCGCCATCGCTTCGAGGGCTTCCCAGAAACCTTTATTGTGGTGCGCCTCGTAACAATCTTCCAAAGTTTTGGGAATGCGGGTTTCAAAGGCCTGTTGAATCGGGTTATTCAAACGGATCTGTTTTGCCTCGGCTATCGGAGTATTGAAAGCGAGGGCGGCGAGATGGTCTGTCGCGTCGGGGGCAATAAGCGCTTCAACATCGGGTGTGGGCAATAGGCCCTTGAGCACCATATCCACAACCGGGTAATTCATGCGGCGCAACAGCACATAATAGGCCATGTGCGAGAGGTGGAATTCATCTTTCCATTGCCGATGAATCGAACCGATTTGATTGACGTAAAGTTTCAATTGTCTGGGAGTCGCGAGTTTGCCGGTCTTATTCAAATACCAGGCATAGAGTCTGTAGAGGCTATGGAAATCTTCCCGATTATGGTCGGGAAAGGCCTGCTTTAAGGTATCCATCAAATAAGCGCGCCAGCGTGAAAGCACAGGCGGCGGCACTTCAAATCGCAATTGAAAACTCTTATCTAAAAAAGACAGGGCCACCACATTTTCCGTCGGCAGTGGTTGGGCGATAAGTTCGGGCGCTTCAGTCGCTGATGGCGCGGCGGCACTTGCTTTATCGGTTACTTCTTGAACAGGAGGTTTGGCGGCTTCTTTCTTTTCGGCTTTCTCTTTGCCCCAGAGCTGACTGAGGCCGTCAAAGTCATAAGGAATGAGTACCCAGACGCGCTTATGCCAGGAGTCTGAATCTTTGGCGCGCGGATTGAGAAAGGTTTGCAGGGTTGACAAAATTTTCAAGCCTTCAGCCGGCGCGATGCGGTCAAGGTTATCGAGGACCAGAATAATTTTTCGCTCCTTGTGCAAATCATTTTTCAAGAGCGCCTCTTCCATTGCCTTGGCAAAATAGTATTCAAATTCCACCGAGGTCGGATTGGCCGTTTTATTGGTTTTGGTGGTCTCTTTGGTGATGGCTTTATTGACCAGCATCGCCCAAATCATGCCGCTCGCCGTGGTTGACGAAGAAGCCTGCTTGCTGAAATAGGGTTTCAAGCGAAACCAGAGCCAGCCCAGCAGAATGGTTAATAACGGTGCGATGCTCATCAACAGGCCGATGGTGAATTTCAAGGAGATTTTTAAGGAAGGGTCGAACGTAAAGATCACATCTTTGAGGGAGGCGTTCAATAGCGCAAGACCGATTGGGACAAAGGCAATTAAGAAAATAACCACATAGCCCAGGGTCATGATTTGCGGTTCGGTGCTGGTCTCTTTGATCTCCCGGCGCTGCGCGATGACCTCTTTGCGTTCTTCCCAAACGGTTTTATCAAGCCAGTTTATTTTAGGGTCCGGGTTTTCGGTTAAGCGCTCAATTAAATTTTCAAGAAAGGTCCGACGTAAAGGGTCGCCTTCGTGTGCCCAGGCATCGAATAAGACCACTTTATATCGGGGATTTTTCTTTAACTGGTCACTGAGCAGGGTGACGATTGTGGTTTTGCCTGAACCCCAACCGCCTTCCAGCCCGATGGATTTGCCGCCTTCTTCATCGCTGGCGATAAGTTCGGCAATAGCCTCGGCGACTTTTTTATGCGGACTGGTGGTATCTTGCGTGCTGAAATTATCCTGGGTGGCGGGCGTGTCGGGGATTAATCTGGTTCGGCAATCTTTCGGTGAACTCATAACCCTCCTCATTGAAGAAGCGCTAATCCTTAACCACTGTCCCCCGTTTGATGTTCGAGAATGCTAAACCATAATAATTATTCAAGCAATTTGCTTCTGTCGCCTGGCATCAGGGCTTGTCGGTGTACCCAGAGGGGCGCTTGTCCGATAGTCAGCAAGCGGTCATGAAATTCCTGTAAAGAAAATTCATCTTTGTGAATGCGTTTATAATCATCGCGCATCTTCAAAATCATCAGCTTGCCAACCGTATAGACCAGATAAGTCGGGTCGAAGATTCCGCGTTCGGCTTCGAGGCGCGCCGGGGTTTCGCCCATATAGGCATTGTCCATAAAAAAGCGCGTGCCTTCACTAATGCTGAATCTTTCCGTATGCAGACGAATGCCGACAACGAAGCGGCAAAGCCTGAGCAGCGCTTCGGCGAGTTGGCCGAGTTTGATTTTGGGGTCGCCGCCGCTAAACCCTTCTTCAAGCATCATCTGTTCGGTGTAATGCGCCCACCCTTCAACGAAACTCGCGGGCGCAAGCGCCGCCGTCCGGCGCACCTTGGATTGGACTTTGGTCAAATAAACGCCTTGCACATAATGACCCGGAAAGGCTTCGTGAATTGAGGTTGACCAGAGTTGCGGATAGTTGATTGACGCGAGATATTCTTCCCGCTCTTTTTCACTCCATTTCGGGTCAACATCTGTGATGAGATAACGCGAGGGCAGACGGCGCGCTTCAAACGCGCCCGGCGTCCACATACTGGCGGTTGACCAGCGCATAAAATCGGGCGTGGCGGCAACCTGGGGAGGCTCGGCTTCAGGCAAGGTGACGATGTGTTTGTCTGCAATAAATTTTTTTAGCGTCTCAAGCTGTTTGCGCGCTTCGTCAACCAGGGTGCCGGCTTTCGGATGGTCTTTTTGTACCCCGGACCAAACCACCAGGGGGTCGGCTTTAGCATTGATTCGGGCGCAGGTTGTGCGAAAGTCGTCCTGCGTCTTTTGCAGTTCCCGGTAAGCGATTCTCAGCAACGCCTCAACCGGAATGTCCAGGCCTTCTTCAAAGCGCAGTTTCGCTTCGTAATTGGCTTTGCCAATGGCAAATGATACGGTGTCGTCGGGCTTGGTCTTTTCGAGATGTTTGATGTAGCCGGCCAGCGCTTCACTGGCGGTCTTGGTGGATTTCTTAAATTCGCCTTGCAGTTTTGCGTCTTTGACCGCAACAAAGGCAAGCGGCAAATCTTTTTGCATAAAACTGAGCGTGCCTTTGAAATTGTCAAGCGCAATTTTTAAGAATATGGATGGAATGTTACTCACATTATCGCGCGCCGCATCAAGGAGTCGCGGCACCAGTTTTTCTTTAGCGATGAGGTGACGCAGGCGCGAATCAGCCGGGGCGTATTCATACATGGCAATTTGCAGCAGCGAATTGGCAATAATGTCGCTATAAATTGCCGGGTTGCGTTTGTAGGTTTGAATTTGTTCAAGCTCAAGCAAACGCGCTTTCATATTCGAGGCGAGAATTTGATAATCGAAAAGCTCTGAACTGGCGAGCGCCAGCGGCGGAATCTTGGCCAGTCGTTCCTGAAATTTTTTAATCGCGGAAATCTCCGCGCCTATTGCCGCGGAACTGTAATCTTCAAGCTGACTATCCCAGGCGTGAAGGCCGCTGGCCGCGGCCAGCGCCGGATGGCGCGAATGCA
>JBIOWC010000737.1:0-4809 GCA_044868105.1 Blastocatellia bacterium | reverse complement strand
ATGGCCAGCAATTGACTTGCCTGCAATCCCGTATTGACATCCCATACCTTGATGAAATGCGGCTTGAGCCGCGGCGCAATCGTAGAGCCTGACTTTAAAACCGCATCAAGCAATTTCATATTCGGATCGAAAACGCTTTTATAGGGAACCACCGATTCATTGACCATTCCGTATTTCTGATAGCCTTTATCCAACTGGTCAAAGAACCCGCCATCGAGTTGTTGCCCGATAGCCAGGTTGCTCGCGTAATTTAGATACTCTTCGGAGTAATCAGGATTTTTCATGCCGTAGTTTTTCGCATACATGAATTCGAGCAGAAAGGTCATAGCAAAGACCGAGCAAGTGCCCCGGTCATTCTGGGTTGGGCGAACCGTGATACCCAAAGCGGCTATTTCCGGGCGCAAATCCACATCCGGTTTATTATCAACCGTAATCACCGGACGTTCGATGCGAATCATCTGGGGTCTGGCCACGATACGTATCGGACGTCTGATTTGCGGCGCTCCTTGTAGTTGTGCGTTGGTGACAACGCATGAAGTTAAAAATAAGAAAATCAAAGTGAACGTTAGTAGGGTGTTGAAAAGTTTATCGCGTTTCATTTTAAGCTCTCCTGAAAAATATTTATTCGACAATGATGGTCACATCGAAGCTGTTGTTGGTTTCATTGGTTTCAGCAACTTTGTTCTGCGGGTCTATGGTAAAGGTGACGGTGTTTGCGCCGACCGCCAGGCCAACGGGCAGGATATGTTGTTTGGTCGTTTCGCCGTTCTTAAAAATGATAGTGTTGCCAACAATACCAAAAGATTTTCCGGAAAATTGTCCGTAGGGGTGTATATCGTTAAGATTTCCTTCTCGGAAGGCAATCACGCCGAGGCCATAAGTGCATTTATTTCCCGAACAGCTGATGGCCTCGCTCCGGTTGACTTTGATGGAGCCGCCGGCGGCAACGTATTTATCCTTCTTCGTATCTATGGCCGATTTCTTACCCGTCAGATAAATCGCCCTGCGGGAACTCAAATCGATCCGGTCGTCGTTGGCCTGCGCCAATGGGGAAACCATCACGCACAACATGGTCATACTGAGTGCTACAAAATATTTCGTCTGCATATCAAATACTCCTTTCCTGTGGTTAATACTTAAAAAAAATAAGCAAGGCTTTTACAAGCCGTTGGTGGTTATCCGGTCGCGTTACAAAACTTTTCAGCCGCTATCGATCGAACAGGAACGCCTTGCCCTGACCATGCGGTTGCCGCAATGCTACCCGTCCTTTTTTACTCTTGCCTTGATTTCGAGAGCGCGCCGTCGGCTATTCATTGACATTGACAATGACAACCAAGCGATTGACATTGTTCTTCTCATCGGACTCCTTGACGGTTTTGTCATCATCCAGAAACAGATAAATGACATGCTGGCCGGGAGCCAAATAGAATTGCGTGTCAATCATTTTGACTTCTCCGGCGGTAAGCGCTTGATTGGGTTGTTGGGAGATGACCTCAGAATTGTTCCGTATGCGGTTGGTGAACGAGCCTTTGATCTGTGAAGGATTTGAGTAGCCGAAGAAATACCTGAAATTGAAGGCCAGCTTCCCGCCTGATTGTAAAAACGAATCGGCTTTCGTGAGCGTGACCGTGCCTCCCCACGTTACGGTTTTATGGTTATTGCCGGTTAGCTCTTTGCCGATGAGAACGCCAGCTCTGCGAAAACTGAGGTCGGGAAGGGTTTCCGGTGCGACCCCTGATTCCGGCTCGCGCAAGGTTGAAGGCGACATTGGCTCGGTTTCAATTGCCTTCAGGGTTGATTTTTGAATGACTGACGCTGAGGCAAGAACGGTGAATAAGGCGACAAGCGCCAGAGTTCTGATGAATGTATGGGCGTAAATTCGGTTAAACATGTTATCTCTCCTAATAGGTAATCATCTGCACATCGGTTTGCCCAGGTTGGGTGAAAACCTTTTGCCGCTCAAGCTGAAAGGAAGATGATGGTTGTTGCGCGCCTTCAAGCTTGTCTGGGTAGTTGGGTGAATTTAGTTGATTCCGGTATCCGAAAATAGATCGTGTGTAGGCCAGTTCGCTGCCGGAATGCTGTTGGCAATGGCATTCAAATCTGGCCTGGTATTCTCACCATTGTAGAAAACTACAATGTCTAGGCCGTCCGTCCGGTGGCATATCCAGGACTGAGCGCCGGGCAGGTAGCCGCCGTGGCTATAGGTATTAACGCTTTTCCCAAAAGGCGTATCGCCCAACGGCTGATACCACCAGCCCCAGCCGTAACCTATTTCACTCTTCTTTGTGGTGTCGTTATAGCCCGTTGGGGGGCGTGAAAACATCGTGTTGTAATTGTCTTTTAGTAAGCTGCACTGACTTTTTTTGCTCAATTCGGCAAGCACACGGACATACTCTGTAGCAGACATTTCCCAGCCGCCGAAGGAATCGAAGGCCGTCAAATTCTCTCCGCCATAGGGGAGCGGTAGCAGTTTACCGCTGCCATCGGCTCGACTTTTTTGCACGCGCAAATATTCATCATGGTAACGCACCTGCAAGTTGGAGCGCTGCGACCACAACGGCTTGGCAAGGCGCGCCGATGTGATTCCGAGTGGCGCAAGAATTTGCGTCTTCACATACTGGTAATAACTCATCCCGGTAACCTTCTCGATGAGCATTCCGAGGATGGAGTAGCCGAAGTTTGAATAGCCGAAGGTTTGAGTCTGCGGGACGCCTTGCGACAGGTTGTAGGCTGCAAGGCTGTATTTGTTGATGGGGAGCGGCGTCTTGAGAAAGGCGGACGCTGCCTCGTCCTGCTGGACATCGCCCCAACTGGTGCGATGGCTGAGCAACTGGTCAACCGTCACCTGCTGAAAGGTATTGGGTATAGACTGGCTGTTGGGCAGTTGAGCAAAACCTTGAAGGTCTTTCACCGAAGTGAAAAACTTTATCTGTTTCCTATCCATTAACTGAAAGATGGCAATGGCGGTCAGCGGCTTTGAACAACTGGCAATGCGAAACGAGTTCATCGGCGTGGTGACCGGGTAACCCGGTTCCGCCCAGGTGTAGCTGCGGGCGAAGACCAGACGACCGTCTTTGGCGATGGCCAGAGAAGCGGCGCGCGCCTTGTTCTGTTTTAGCGTGTTGGTCATCTCCTGGTCGAATTTTGCGAGGGCGGGAACCTCCCTTCCGGTAATCGTCATCTTGCGGGCGATGGGGTTCTCCTGCTTGACGAAGATTACGGCAAACCGCGTGTTCGCTCCGCTCCCGCCACCTTGAAGACAACTGGGATAGAAACCCTGCGCCATCCATTTCGTGTATTCGGCATCCATTGTCGCCCGATCCAGATTATGTCGCGCCACAAAGTCACCGATTTGATCATCGCGGAATACCGAGATATACCTTTGACTTGCAGACAGCGCGAAACAATAGGGGCGCGCCCACTGCGCGATTTGCGCCTCGACCCGGTTTTGATAGACGGAAATGTCTTCGTTCAGGCCTGCGATGTCCCAGGCAACAGAACGGGTATTCTTCTGCCAGGTGGCGGCGAAGTAGGGGGTGGCCGGATCGCCATAAACTGAAACCGAGCGTGGCAGGTAACCGGCTTTGCGCATCTCATCGGCCGTAAAAGGCATTGAACCGACACCGATCTGGTAAGTTACTCGATAGGGAATCTCGCCTTTCGTCCCAGTATCTTGCTCAAACGAGCCCGAAAAACGCGCGGCTGCGCCTGACCCGACAGCGCTGACCAACACCGGGTAGTAGCGATTGGCTATCTGGGTAACCAGGAGATTCTTATAATCCTGAAGCGTGTACCCGTAGAAGGTAAACGGCTGAGGTCCCGGTCGCTTGATCCACACAGCAGCCACGCGCGGGTCCATCGGGTTGCCATAGACGCTTAGCGAGGTAAGCTTGAACCCTTGGGCGATCAATTCGATAGACTTCTTCGAGTGATCAGCACCCGCCCAATCGTAATAAGGAACGACTTGCGCTGCGGCTCCATTGACACAAGCGAGCAGCATAAAGCCAGCGAGTGCGAGCTTGATAAAGCAGGGTGTGATGAATCGTTCGATGAACTTTGAATTTGACATGACTTCACCTCTTTTCTACTCCAGCCTTGGTTGTGGCATGCGCTTACTCAAGACCCCTAAAGTGCCCCGCGTGCTTTACTGATCTTTCTTGCCTGGCTGCCTGCAAATGATCGGTTTGCCCTGTTTTCGCAGGTTCTCACAGGCCGCAAAGCCATTATGTTCAGAACAAATAAAATCGCTGTCGCGGCCCAAAAAGCTTTTGCAGCCGAGCGGGAATAAGAGCTTGCCGATGCCAAAGGCGCCCACCGGGTAGGCACTCGATTCATGAGCGATGCCGGTCAGGCGGTCTCGCACCACGACCTTCACTTTGTCAGGCACAGCCCGCTCCTCGGGCATTGAAAGTTTTATCGCTGCAAGGTCTTGTTGGGACACCAAAGGCTTGCAATTATCTCTTAGCCATACCCCACCTTTATCGAACTTGCCATCCTTCTCCAACCACCAACCGGTTTCGACAATCAAGCGCGCTTTGGTCTGCCCCATTCCACATTGAATGGGCGCCATGACATCCAAAGTTTGAAACCACTCTTTTGGAAAGGCGCTGGCGTTATCCACTGTGAAAATGTAGTCAATCACCTTGACGTCGCGTTGACCGACTTTGGTCATCCGTTCCTGTTTGCCCGTCATACTTAAAGAGAGTGAGAAAGATGCCCGCTCGGCGTCTGTGAGCGGCTTGATACCGATTTTGGTAATTGGCGCAGTCAGGATACCGGTCTCGTTGTTGCTATCATTCGATTCTT
>JBIOWC010000736.1:0-6294 GCA_044868105.1 Blastocatellia bacterium | reverse complement strand
ATATAAGGAACCAGGTCAATGGCGTTATACTTCGAAGCGGTTTCACAGATGGCGCACGAGGTGACATTGTATCCCCAATCGAAATCTCCATTCGTAGAGGGCACAACTTCAAATACATCCTCACCGGGTTGCGCGTTGGTCTGCGAAGCTTCGGCAATCACGGCAAATTGAGCCAGGCGTTCTGGCAACCCCGCTTCATCTTCTTCCGGTACAGGTATCGGCGCGCGCATCAACCCGTTTACCATCGTGCTGCCGAAAGCGTGCGCCTCAACGCCATATTTTTTTAGCGCCAGATAGAGCGATAAATTGACGCTACAAATAAAGAGCGCCGGGGCGAGCGGATGCCGGGGGTTATCCATATAGCCGAGTTTCGGAAGCATCGCCTCGAAGATTGCTGAGGCTTCTGTAATAACCGTCTCGGTGTCGCTCACAAAATTTTGCGCAAGTCGCGTCAATCGCGGTCTTGCCTGATTAAAATAGAGGTTTTTTACCACCTGTTCATTTTCTCTTCTGCTCATTACTTTTATCCGGTTCGCTTTCCTCTTTGGTCTTAAAGGTCGCGCAAGCTTCTACAGCAGATTTCAGAATGCCGCGAGCGTTTTCAGCGTCGGGCCGTATAGTCAATTTAATCGCCTGAATCCGAAAACTGAGTAGTGGGTCAGGATGAAATAGGTTGGCATTCGATTGACGCTAAACAAGTAAAGTCTCGCCCAGCGACCAGTAAACAGTGATCTCCGGATTAGGCGGAAAAGCGGATAAAGCGCCATCGGCTGGGGCGGATAAAGCGCAATCTGCCTTTTCCGTCTAATCCGAAAGTAACCTTGTCACTGACAACAGACCGCTGTTCTTTTAACGATAAATATTTTCATTCCCCTAATTTCAATCTGACCCATTACCGAAAACTGCCGTAATATTGGCTTATTCGTTGTCGTACGGTTATTGATGTCGCGTATCAAGCCGCCACACTTTATTCACATCATGCGCAGAGACCCAGGCTGACCCTTCACCTCTGCGATTACCTTATTGGTCTTTGCGTCAATTCGTTGAACCGCCGAGATGCCCTCGTTTGAAACCCAGAGCGAGTCGTAACCAAAGGTAAGAAAATCCGGATAGCCTTCAAGGTGAATCGTGGCCGCGGCAGCTTTTTCTATGGGCAACAAATTTTCCTGACCTCCGTTGATATAGACAGAGTGAGCAGTTATGAACAGGAGTGTTATCAATAGCCTCTTCATCTCATCATTTCAGTTGGTCATGGGTAACTATCCAACTAGAATTAAATTTCGAACTCCCCGACCATCTCCATTCAACCTGTCAGTCTAAAATCTCAGGAACCTACAGTTAGACTGATCAATAAGCCGCCCGTTCAGGGCAACTGGCCAGGGCTAAAATCATGCACCAACTCTGGTCGGGCCACTTGACGAAAGGTCTCTAAAAACTCTTCATACATTATTCCATTCAATGATCCATCAAGCTTGTTATATAGATAATCCGCGTCGTGGACGAGTCTCGGAAAATACAATAACGTCAGGGGAATGTCCCATTTCGCAATCGTGTAGATCATCTTGTACAACTGATCAGTCAAGACGCCTTCCTGCTGTTGGGGGTCGGTGGTGTGCCAAAGCCCCCCAGGTATCAATCCTGTATAGAGCGCCTGGTCTGTCCTTCGTTCAACGTCCCGGCGGCTCTCTGCGGCTGAATACAGGTGTCGTATGGGAATGATTGCCCGGTCAATAAATATCTCTGAGCCTCCCAACACTTCATCGAGATAATCGCATAGCCACGGGCTTTTAATAATGTATGGTGCACCCGCCTGGCGAATATCCCACTCCATGCCGGCCTGGCAGTTTGCCGAGACATCGGTCGCGAGGTCAGAGAATCCTGTCGGAAGACCCAGTGACGTAAAGAGCTGCATCAAGAAGGTAGTTCCAGTTCGACCGGTACCTGTAATGATAATATGGTGTCTTGACATGACTGCCTGCTGCGTCGAAGACGAATTATATTCTGGGGTCACGCACTGTTGCGCACTCACTTACCATCAACCGTGAAAGCCAACAACACATTACCGGGTTGACCGATGAGTCGTCCGTAGCCGGAGTTGGTATAGAGTATGCCATTTGCTACGGTCGGGCCTCCGCCATCGAGAGCGCCGCCTTTTGCCTTCATGCCATTGACCGCATCATAAACGGTTGCCGCGGTATCGAAGTCCCAGATAATCGCGCCGTCTTTAATGGCATAAGCTCGCAAGTGCCCATCGGCGGTGCCCGAGAAAACGACTCCCGGAATGACGGTTGCCGCTGCCGATTGCGAATTATTACAGCGCGTCGCCCCCCAACTGCACTTTGCAGGCGGCGCGGGCACATTCCAAAGCACTTCGCCGGTAGCAATCTTTAGCGCCGTGAGTCCCGGTTTGCGATCTTTGCCGCCGGTATCGGCAATCGGCACATAAACATTTTCTCCATCGGCCGCAAATCCCCATTCAACGCCGCCCAACGCGCCGCCGTTGCCGATTTTGACTTGCCACAAAACTTTGCCGTTGTTGTCCGGGTCAAAAGCCCACATCACGCCCGATTTTTGCCCCGCTAAAATGATCTGCTTGCCGCCAGGCAAAGTTTGCAAAACCGGCGAACTGCCAAAGTCATGGTCAGGTCCGCCATTATCCGGACAATTGCCCGAACCGGGTTGACGACAACCGACCAGAAAATTATCTTTGCCGGTGACTTGGTTCACCCATTTGATTTTGCCGGTCTCCATCTCAAACGCGATAATCGCGTCCGAGTGTTTGGTTTCAACATCCGTATAAGAATTGCCTGTGCCGACATAAAGCAATTTGCGCTTGAGGTCAAGCGTCGGCGCCGACCAGATCGCTCCGCCCGCCGGTCCGTACATCTGTGTTCCCGCAGAATTTTTCTTGAAAGGTTTGGGTTCGTCTTGAACCGTATAACTCTTCCAGATAATTTTGCCGGTGTAAGCATCGAGTGCGACGACGCTGCCGCGAAACTTGCAGCACTCATATTTGGCATCGCGTCCGGCGGTCTCTTCAAACGACGAGACCGGCACGTAAATGCGATTGCCATAGAGCGCCGGTGAACCGGTAATGCGCGATAGCAAATGGTCTTCAATTTTCGTTTTCCATAACAGTTTGCCGGTCGCCGCATCTACGGCTTGAACATTCGATTTTTCATCGCCGAAATAGAGCGCATTTTTAGCTTTCGACCCGGCCGGCAGGGCGCCAACGCTCATCGCCGCGCGCACTGCCGCGCCGGCATTCATTGACCAATAGGTGCAACCGGTCTGCGCGTTCAGGCAATAGATCTGCCCGACTTCGGTAGTGACGAACAGCCGATTGCCAATGATGGTAGGTTGTCCGGTCGCCATCGGACCCGGATGCGCCCACGCCCATTTGACTTTGAGTTTCGCTACATCTTCGGCTTTAAGGCCGGGTTTCGGTTGATAACGCGAATTATCCAAATCACGCCCCCAGCCGTTCCACTGTGGCGCGTTGAGATTGATGGCTCCGCCGGTCACTTTACAGAGATTGGCGTTAAGGTTTGCCTGCACAGAAGCGCCCGGTTGTTTGCCTGTGAGGTAGATGGCGAGATTGCGAATCTGGTCGGCGGTAAGTCCCGACGCCTGCTGCTTCATTGAACCCGAAGTCAAGGTTTGAATCACATCTTCAGCGGAACGCCTTCTGATTAAAAAGAGCGGCGGAATGCGGTCTACAGGATTGTCGTGGCAGACCGCGCATCGTTGTTTATAGATTTGTTCACTCGCCGGATCGGCTGGCGGAGTTTGCGGCGGCTGTTGCCATTCGTTTTCTGAGGTCAGCGGAACGCTCGCTTTTGTATTGCAGGGTACGACGGGAAAAAGCAAGGCGGAGCATACGACTTCGACTAATAACATTCTGGTGAGCCATCGGTGTAACACGTTCATTTCATCTCCTGTCCCGCCGTTCACGGAAAAGCAGCGGCGCTATGGTTTACAAAACAATTAAATTTCTGAAGCCGAACCGTTAAATAAATTATTGAAGTAGGTGCATCATTAGCCGGCGAAATGCCTCTGTGCCTCTCGCTGTGATGATAAAGAAAACCACAGCGGCTCAGAGATTTCATCAAAAAG
Organism: Blastocatellia bacterium; assembly: GCA_044868105.1. Classification (GTDB taxonomy): domain Bacteria; phylum Acidobacteriota; class Blastocatellia; order UBA7656; family UBA7656; genus JBFMDH01. The sequence goes on along the minus strand of JBIOWC010000736.1, from coordinate 2,178 downwards.
TGGCAATCGGGTTGAGCGGCGAACCGGTGCCACCTTCGACGGCGATGGGCGCAGCGGTCAGCAAAAATTCCCAACGATTGCGTTTGGCGCAGGCTTCGCTCAAAGCTTCCAAATCGCAGTTATCGAAAATATAAACGCCCATCGCCACCAGGGTCAGTTGGTGAATCGGATGTGAGAGTCCTTCAATCCCTGATGGCAATACATCGCTTGCTACGTCGCTGCCGATAATCGCAACGTCACGCTGGCGAATCCACCTGGCGCAGGTTGCATACAAACCTGCGGAATTTCTGCTGACATCCCAGGCGCCGACGGCCGCGCGCCGCGCCCAACGGCCGGTGCGAACGAAGATGACATCGCCGGCCGTGACCTTAAGCTTTGCCTTCTTCTCCCAGGCTTCAAGGTCTTCGGGATATATCGCGGTTCCGGGTTCAAGGTAAGGCAGACCTTTGAGTCGCGGTATATCAATCAAGATGCCGCGTGTAAAGATGCCGGATTTCAAGTTGCTGATTGCCAGTTTGGTGGCGCCGTCTTTGGTGACCTCTTCCTGCGGAAAACCGTTGTACATTTTGCCTTGCCAGAACATATGACAGAGCGCGTCCAGGTGGGTGTGTTGATAACCGTGAAAGGAGACACCAATTTTATCGAGACTGAATTGACCGCGATTATTCACCCCGGCAAGGGTCATCGAATGCTCATAAGGTTGTGGATTGTCGGCCGCCGTGGCGGTGTTGGTGTCGCGCGCCAGTGATACCGAAACCCCTTCTTTCATGAGCGCTCCGGCCTGTTTACGCTTGGCCGGGGTAATCAAATTGAAGGCGCCCAGTTGATCGTCTTTGCCCCAGCGCCCCCAATTGGAAAGTTCCTGCATCATCTTGTCAACATCGGCTTTCGTGAGTTTTTGCGGCGGCGGAGTTACCGATTGAATGGCTGATGTTGAAAAGAACAATCCCAAGGTTAAAACCGCAATCCCGCTCAGACGTGTAAGCATCCCTCTCATACTGGCTTCCCTTTCGCAGCAAGTATCCCTCACTGCCCGGTATTGATTTTTATTGAAACGGGTACTGCCTTAATCTTTTTCAGGCTCAGAATATTTTTGTGTTCATTGAAAGATACGCTCAAAATCGCTCGGTGGCTACACACAAATTGATGGAAATTTAAGAAGTGTAGTTGACAAACATCAGCCCGTTTACCTATTATCGCCATACCGCAAGCAAGCACTTACTTACCAATAAATTTCAAGCGAATGGTTAGGACAATATGTCGCGAAAACTCCTCAATCGCGTAAGTGTCGAAGACTGTCTGGTGAAAACCAGAGAGACTTTCTTGGGCAATGATGTGCGCGGCAAGATACTGAAGACCGCTATCCGCCTGTTTGCCCAAAATGGATTTCGCGGAACCACCACCAAAGAGATTGCGCTTGCCGCAGGGGTCAATGAAGTCACCATCTTCCGAAATTTTGCCAGCAAACAAGACCTCTATGCGGCGATTCTCGAACATAAATCCAGCGAGCTAGTCGTCAAGAATTGGGTAACCGAACTTGAACCGTTTGCCGAACGCTCTGATGACTACGGGCTCTTCCTTTTCGTTGCCAGAGAAATTCTCACGCATTATCAACGCGACCCGGATTTTTTGTGTTTGAAGCTCTACTCTTCGCTCGAAGGTCATGAGCTCGCCAAACAATATCGCGAGCGGCAAATCTGTCCGCTCTTCAGATTTTTGCGACGTTACATTATCAAACGGCAGACGGAAGGGGTCTTTATCAATTATCAACCGGATATCGCCGTACAATCTTTCTTAGGTTCAGTCTATAACCACGTCATCGCTTCACATTTTCGTGAGGTGGATTTCATCAAGCTTTCAGTGGAAGATACCGCCAACGCTTTTGTTGAAATTTTCCTGAATGGAATGCGCAATCGTGTAAACCCAAAGCGGCGGTCAAAAAATAATAGCTAAATTTCCGAGCCAATTGCCTGAGGTTAAACCGGGCGGGCATCCCCGCAGTCTTTCAGCCAAAGACATATTTCAGGTAGGGGTTTTCAATAAAGGGGAAATAGGTATGCGAAATCCGCATCTGGTCACAGCGCTCTCAGCCCTGTTAATTGTGACCTATCTGAGGTCTTTAAAATCTCAGCTCTTTAGAAGGAGATGAACATGAACTCGGTAAAGATAAACTTCGTG
>JBIOWC010000735.1:0-2667 GCA_044868105.1 Blastocatellia bacterium | reverse complement strand
GGCACCAAACTTCCCGCGAACCCTGAAAACCCGTGCGTGATAAACGGACGATAATTCGCCGGGTGAATGGCAAAGAGTCCCGGCACAATTAATACAATGAGCGACACGCCAAGCAGAGCGCACATGGTTACTTGAATGCGCCCGAACCAACGCACGCCGACAACATGTATGACATAGAAAAACAGCAGGCCGAAGATGGCAATCGGCAAACGAAAGGTATTGGCCGGCAGAATGCCGTCTGCCAGTTTCAGGGTGTAATCTGCGAGTGAAGTTGCCAGGAAAGCCAAGGCGCCGATGTAGGAGATAATTTTGAGCCAGGCGCCGATAAAAGCCAGCCGGTAGCCGCCAAGGGTTCTTGAGATGTGCGTGTATTCGCCGCCCGGTTCGCGCCCCAGAGGGGTTGAAAGATAGGCCGCATAGGGTACCGAGGTCGCAAGGATGACCGGCAACAACACAACGTATCCGAGAATCACGCTTGGACCGGTGAGCCGCCAGGCTTGACTGGTGACGGTAAAGATACCTGCGCCAATGAGTATGCCGATGAGCGCCGCGTAAGATTCCAGCGTGCCCAAATCGCGCCGCAGGCGACTGGCGATGGCGCCCTCGTCCTTCGCCGCATCAGCCACGTGCGCGCTCCATCAGGCGATTCGCCGGAAGCGCCGGATTTAACACTTTTTCGGCGCTCTCGACGCCGGCAACTGGTAAGCTCGCGTCATCGAGCAGGCCGAGTTGCAAAAGCACTGAGGCTTGATCCCAGTAAATATGTTCGTGCGCGAGTTTGCCATCGCGAAAATGCACAACGACGATAAGCGGAATTTTAACGGGTTTATTGGTCGGTTCTATACCCGGCAACATCCAATCCATTTTGATGGTGTGGGTAAATTCGAAAACCATCTCATCAACGACGCGGTCTGTGCCAATGGTGCGCGATACGGACGTCATCGCCGTATCGGGCGGCATCTGAGGAATAAAGTGTTTTGCATAAAATTCTCGCAACTCGTCTTGCCCGACTCCGCCCGTAAGCACCGGGACGTGATTGACATAGGCGTCCGCGACCATGGTTGCCAGGGTATCTTCGGTGTGGCGGGTGGCGAATTCATATTTGACATGCTCATCCCACAACTCGGAAAGCCTGTGCGGTGAAAGCGTTCGGTTGTTGCCAATCAGATGACGCACAAAAAATTCAACGCTGCGCAGGTTGGCCAGCTCCGCCGCCTGCGCGTTGTAATGCTCGCCGCCGGCGCGAGCAAAAGCATGGTCTTGCTGCGGGTAATCGTGAATCGTGATGAACGGATGATGGTCAAGCGCCACATGAATCTTCGCTTGCGCTTCGGGGGTGCAGAATTTGTCTTGTTGAGCGAGGTGCAACATCAAAGGATGTTTGAGATTCGCCGCTTCATTAAGAGAATTTTCAATACCGACGCCGTAATAACCGACCGAGGCATCCGCGTCGAATCGCGTCGCCATTAAATAAGCGAGCTTGCCGCCCAGACAAAAACCGACCGCCCCGACTTTGCCTGTGCAAGCCGGAGAGGTGCGCAGGAAATTCAGGGCTGCCGCCGCGTCTTCGACGGCTTTGGTTTCATCCAGCCCTTGATAGAGTTCAAAGGCGCGCTTCCATTCGGCTTCGGTTTTATCGCTGAGTTGAATGCCGGGTTCCTGTCGCCAGAAGAGATCGGGGCAAATGACTGCAAACCCTCTTTCGGCATACCAATCAGCAAGGGCGCGCATCACATCATTTACGCCAAATATCTCTTGCAAGAGAACAATACCGGGAGCGGGCTGGCTTTTTGGCAAAGCCAGATAAGCCGCGAACTCATGTCCATCAAATGATTGAATCGTAAGCATGCATTTCCTTTCAGTTATTTATTCACCACTGAGACTTTCAAAAGAAGGGGAGATGGGGAGAAAGGGTGACAGGGAGAAGGGGGGACAGGGAGATAATTTAAATCTCATTTGTCTCAAATCCTTTATTTCAAGGGCAAAACCTTTGGCGCAATTTTATTGCCCCTTCTCCCTTTCTCCCCTTCTCCCTGTCTCTCTTTCAAGCCGCCGTGGTTATGCTTGGTTATCTTTCGTGTGCATCTCGCGCAATTTGAATTTCTGAATCTTGCCCGATGCGGTCATCGGGAATGATTCGACAAAGCGAATCTCGCGCGGGATTTTGAATTTTGCGATGCGCCCGTCGCAAAAAGCTTTTATCTCTTCAGGGGTTGCCCGCTCTCCGGCTCTCAACCGAACGGCGGCGGCAATCTCTTCGCCCAATCTTTCGTTCGGGATGCCATATACATAGACATCAGCAATCTTATCGTGAAGCCTGAGTAAATCTTCAATCTCTTTGGGCGCGATGTTTTCGCCGCCGCGAATGATAATGTCTTTGATGCGGCCGGTGATGCGTATATAACCGGCTTCATCTATGGTCGCCTGGTCGCCTGAGCGCAACCAACCATCAGTCGTGATGGCCTCGGCTGTGGCTTTCGGGTTGTTGTAATACCCCTTCATGATGTTATAGCCACGCGCCCATAATTCCCCCGTCTGGTTCGGCGCGCATTCTTCAAGGGTTGCCGGGTCAACAATCTTCACTTCAATTTCAGGCAACGCACAGCCGACGGTTTGGGTGCGCAGTTCAAGGCTGTCAAAGCGTGGGGTCATGGTGATGCCGGGCGA
>JBIOWC010000734.1:0-9270 GCA_044868105.1 Blastocatellia bacterium | reverse complement strand
CCACCTTATCGGTTGAAATTTCAAATAACGGCTCGTCGCGTTTGACCTGCTCGCCGACCTGTTTGAGCCATCGAACGATTGTCCCTTCCGCAATGGATTCTCCCATCTGCGGCATCTTCACTTCTTCTGCCATCTCTTCTCCTTAAAAATAGTGCTGAGTTTATGAACGATGAAGTATGAGCGATGAACGATGAACAAATGAATTCCTGAACCCTTCATCGTTCATCGTTCGGCCTTCATACTTCCAAAAACTCAGTCCTTAATATTTCGCTAGCGAACGCGCCGCTTCGACCACATCAACGACTTGTGGCAAGAAAAACTCTTCCAGCGGTGGCGCATAGGGAACCGGCGTGTCTATCGAGGTCACACGCATAACCGGCGCGTCAAGATATTCAAAAACCTCTTCGTTAATGACTGCGGTAAGTTCACCCGCCATGCCTCCTGTGCGGGTCGCTTCGTGCAATAAAATAACTTTGCTTGTCTTCTTTACGGCTTCGCAAACCGCTTCGCGGTCAAACGGCGCGAGCGTGCGCAGGTCAACAACTTCGGCTTCTATACCCTCTTTTGCCAAGGCCTCGGCGGCATCCAGCGCGGTATAGACCATTGCGCCATAGGTGATGATTGCCAGGTCGCGCCCTTCGCGTCGGGTCGCGGCTTTACCAATCTCCACCAGGTAATCGTCGGTAGGCACTTCCTGTTTAATCTTCGGATTGCGATAGAGCATCTTGTGCTCGAAGAACAACACCGGGTCATCATCGCGTATGGCGGCTTTGATTAAACCTTTCGCATCATAAGGCGTGGATGGTTCAACCATTTTGAGACCGGGGGTGTTTAAGAAAAAGGCCTCGACGTTTTGCGAATGGAACGGTCCGGCGTGGACGCCGCCGCCGCACGGCCCGCGCACCACCATCGGAATGCCTATGCCTTGGCGATAGCGGCTCTTGGCAACGTAGTTGGTCAAGATGTCAAAGCAGCATGAAATAAAATCAATGAACTGCATTTCAGCTACCGGTCGCAGGCCCATCATTGCCGCGCCGCTTGCCGCGCCAATGATGGCCGATTCGGAAATCGGTGTATCAATTACTCGATCAGCGCCGAAGTGTGCTAAAAATCCTTCCGTGACTTTAAAGGCGCCGCCATAAGCGCCAATGTCTTCGCCAAGGAGGAATACCGATGAGTCGCGCTCCATCTCCTCCCAAATCCCTTGTCGTATCGCTTCCAGTAAGGTTATCGCTGCCATAGCTGATTGGTTTTCCGCGTTCTGTATATCCCGTTTACGTTGAAATGTTCACAGAAAAGCTCAGAAAGCTTTGCACGATGTGGCGCTTCAATCGTGACCAAACTGTGACTTGAGATTGTAACGGATGAAAGAAACAATGCCAAAACGATTCCTAAAATATGAACCGCTCAGGCGTTCAAACCATCTCGCCAAGGTCAACGGGTTGCCTTATCCAAGGCAAGGCTTACGACAAAGGAGGGTTACAGTTCAAGGGAGCTTTCGGATGTGCTCAATCTGTTGTTTGTAATCAATGAGAAAAACCAGAGAAGATTCAGGGTGCTCGTTCAACTCAGGCTCAGCGGATTCGGCAACAAACAGCTATCGTCTCAGCCTGAGCTTCAAGCATCAGTGCCGCCCGGTTAAAAAGGATTAAACGTAGAAATATCCAAAAAGAACATAGCTTCGTGTCTTTACCTATTTGAGAAGAAAGTGGTTGTAAAAACCCGAAGCTATCTCTGTGGTGTTTAACGGTTCAAGTTAAGGCAACGGCGTAAAACGCTTTCGCGGAAAATCGGGTGAGGCATCATCGGCTGAACGACGATCCAATTCCCAGCGTTGGTGGTCGCGTTCGTCCATTATCTCGGATGTCGCATGAAGCTCCTGATTATCCTCAAATTCCACCCCAACGGCGCGCCCGATCTGGTCAACCTGGTCTTGGTCAGGCGTCGGAGCGCTGCCACCTACTGACTCTTCGCCATTCTCTTCGGCCTCTTGCCAGGCGGCATCCACATCGCCGCCCGAAAGTACGGGGCTGACCGAGGTATATTCTTCGCGTTCTTCTTCCATCATTCGTGTGCCTTGCATCAGGTGATGTTCTTCGAGCGGCGTGCCATACCGGACTTCGCGGTCATAAGCATTTAAATTATCGGCAGAGGCTTCATCCGCAGGCGGCTCGCCGAGCTTCTCAAAATCTTCGTCCGCCGGTTCGGGCAACTTATCCGCCCAGCCTGCTTCGATATTCTTCGCGATTTTGTCGTCTAATATATCGTTGGTAAATTCATTCTTAGCCATCATATTCTCCTTTGCATTTATTTTTCTGAATCTCCTGGTGAACTTTTTGTCTTCGTCAAACCGATGACCTTCACCACAAAATCTGGCTTTAACGCAGCTCATCAACATTACTTTTAACGCGAGTGCCGTACCACTTGGTTAGTCGTAATTCTTATTCGATATTGACTGCAGGTGTTCGGTTTCGTAGCAAATCAAAGCTGCATTTCCCATACACTCTGTCGCATTAACATTCACTGCGCCGGGGCGGCGTCTACACCCTGCGCCGAGCGACAGAGAGCGCCGCGCGGGCGATGAGCGGGGTAGTGTTAATTTCGGGAAGCCAGACCCATCCGCACAAAATAAGTGAGGCTTTACAAAAGATACGTGAGGCCTTTCACAGGGTGCCTGGTCTTGGGTAGCTCAAGCACGCCATCATTGACCAATACTTTTCCGAGCGCGGACGCCTACGCCGCTGGCTTGGCGCCGTCGGGCAGAATCCGACAAACCTTGGCCTCGGCATTGACGAAGATACGGCGATGGTTCTTGAACAGAAGCGCTATTTTTATGCGCTGGATTCGGGAGCGGTTTACGTATTGGACGGTTAGAGGTGAGCGGGTACAGGAAAAATCAGCGAGTCGGGTGACCACTTTGGGGCTTCCCCGCTGATCGGGCGGAGGCGGCCGGTGAACGCGGATTTTTATGGCTCAAGCATCAGCGCCATCAGTGCCAGCAGCGGGGAAGTTGAACCCTGAGCGTGAACCCGATGGTTTTCCATCACCAGCCTTGACCCCTGTGTCCACCTTTCCGTATTCCCCCTGCGCCCACCTTTCAATATTCCGATGAGCCAGCAGCTCTAAGCGGACTACTTGAAATTAATCGTCACATCAATGGTTAAATTCTGCTCAAGAGGAGTTGCTTTGATGTTGGCTATGCGACTATTTAACTTGGGGTCGAGTTCCTTCACCAGAAACTCGCTGAGATAAGAAGAATCGAAAATATCTCCGGGTTTTAATTTCCAGCGCTTTTGCAATCGCTCGGCATCGGTTTGCGGTAAACCGTTGAACGTGAGCTGTCCCATATGATATTGCGCGCCTTCATGAAGAGTAATTTGTAAAGTTGCGTGCCGCGCAGCATCATCAAAAGCCGTTGCCATCGTGGTCGCTGTCCGAATATACCCGCGCTTACCATAGGCCGTTTTTATCGCTTTAAGGCCCTGATTCAGTTTCACGCCATTTGCCACTTCGCCGGCTTTTACGCCCAATAATTCATCCAGTTCTTTGTTGCTTACCGCACTGTTACCTGACCATTCGACGGCCTTGACGGTGTAGGTCATCCCTTCATCAATCAAGATAGCAACGTCCGCTCCATTTTTACAGTTTGGGTCAGAGGATAATTTGGCCATGACACTGATAAAATTTGCTTTCAGGTAGCCATGTTCCCGATAGAGGTCGAGTAGATGATTGCGGGCAAAATCATTCAAGATGTTCTTGGAATATTGTCCGCCAACGGTGGTTTTGACGGCATTGATTAAATCGCTTTCTTTCACACCGGCGGCTCTGGGAAAATGCAACCCACAGACCGGGAGGCTCAAATTTTTTACCGTAAAAATATGTTCCAGGTGAGCGCCGGACATATCGGCTGAAGAGAGGTATTCGACCGCCCCTGGGAGGTTGCGTTCCTTTAATAATTGTTCCAATGCGCGGACAATCAGAGCCGTGACATTGCCGGATTTTGGCGCCAAACCGGCAAAGCTCGGCACCGTCTGCGCCACCGCTTTGATGAGCTCCTCATCCGTGAACCAGACAAAATTATCGAAGACCACCGGCGTATCCCAAGTCACTTCTTCGACTTTAAACGTGATGGTCAACTGGTCGCCGCGATAGCGATAGCCGTAGCTGACCTTGTTGAATAAGCCAGTTTCACGCAGGCGCAACGTTGCCGCATCAAGAATAGGTAAATCAACCTTCTGGCCGATTTTCAGTTCGCTCAGTTGCGCCACTTGCTCGAGCGTATAGCGGTTCAAACCGCTTGCGTCAATTTTGCTCAACATCCATTCCCGGGGTTCCGTTGCCGGTTGTTGGGCTCGCAGAGTTACAGTAAAGAAGCAGAATATCGCCAGCAGCGGGAGAGCTTTGACGCAGATTTTCTTTACCGCCTTCAGTGTATGGTTGTTCCTAAACATAACGGGTGCGTACCGGGCAAAAACCCATCAAGCAAACCTGCCTTCGGTCAAGCAAACACGCCTTCGGCGGCGGCTTCGCCGTTAAATAATCCCTGGCTTTCCGTCCACACTAAATCTTCTTCAAGCGCCGCGTCAATCTTTCTATCCCTCTCCTGCAACGCTTCTTCAGTGGCGAATTGATTTTCAACCAGATGGCGAATCAAGCGGTCAATCGGGTCTTTGGCGCGCCACTCTTCGAGCAGCTCTTTTGCAACATAAGATTGATTGTCGTGCGCCGCGTGCCCGCGCATGCGAAAGGTCTTGGCTTCAATAAACGAGGGGCCGCCGCCCGCGCGCGCTTTATCAACGGCGCGGCGCGCCGCTTCGTAAACCGCCAACACATCGTTGCCATCAACGATTTCGCTCGGCAGTCCGTAAGCCTTGACTCGATCAGCCAGATGTTCAACCCGCGACTGTTTCGCGGTCGGCGTTGAATAAGCAAAGCCATTGAACTCACCGATGATGACGAGCGGCAGATTCTGCACGGCAGCGAAATTCGCCGCTTCATGAAACATCCCCGTGCTCATCGCGCCGTCGCCAATGTAAACCATGCCGACAGTTTTCTTGCCTTGTAGTTTGGCGGCGAGCGTCACGCCGTTCATCACACCGACCATGGTGCCAAGCGGCGAAATGGTGCCGATAAAGCCGCGCTGCATATCCGTGAAATGAATATTCTGGTCGCGCCCGCGATTGGGCGACGTGGCTTTCGCTAAATATGAGCTGAAGACTTCGCGCGCCGTTGCCCCCATCACCATCATAGCGCCCATATCGCGAGTGAGCGGTGAAATAATATCGTGGTGATTTTTATCAAGCGCGTAAGCCGACCCGACAGCCGTGCCCTCTTGTCCGAGACTGCGAAATAACCCGCCCTTGATTTTTCCTTGCTTGAGCAAGTTCTCTAATTTTTCTTCGAGCGAACGAGTCAGGCGAAGGTAGTAGTAGATTTCCAGCAGTTGTTCTTTTTCCATGAAGATTTGGGATTCAGGGTTTGGGATTCAGGATTTAGGATTCAGGGTTTAGTACGAGGTGGCTCTCCACACAACAAATTTTATAACCCATATCCTAAACCCTAAATCCTAGAAATGTACCATCATGCCGTGTACGCCTTCGGCAGCTTCTTTGATGCTTTCAGACACCGTCGGATGCGCGTGCATGGTTTCAATTAACTCTTCAACCGTTGATTCCAGGTGCAGAGCGACACAGGCTTCGGCAATGAGTTCCGTCGCATGCGGCCCGATGATATGAACGCCTAACAGTTCATCGTACCGGGCATCGGCGACGACTTTTATCAAGCCTTCGTTGGCATTGAGGATTTGCGCCTTGCCGATGACCGGGACAGGGAACTTACCAACCTTGACCTCATAGCCGCGCTCTTTGGCTTTGGCTTCCGTCAACCCCACACTGGCGACTTCCGGCGCGCAATAGGTGCAACTGGGAACGTGGTCGTAATTGAGCGGACGGGCGTGTTTGCCGGCAATGGTTTCAGCAGCAATGATGCCTTCGCTTGAAGCAACGTGGGCCAGCCAGGGCGTCGGAATGCAATCGCCAATCGCGTAAACATTCGGGGCGCTGGTTCGCATATAGGCATCCACCTTGATGTAGCCGCGGGCGTCCATCTCGACGTTCAGGTTTTCTAAACCGAGTCCATCGGTAAAGGCGCGGCGTCCGACGGCGACGAGCAATTTTTCAGCGGTAAATTCGCGCTCCTGGTCGCCGATTTTGGCAATCGCTTTGACCATGCCATTTTCGACCGTAGCGTTTTGAAAGTTGGCGCCGGTAAAAACTTTGATGCCTTGCCGTTTGAACGATTTGGCAAGTTCGGCGCTGATCTCTTCATCTTCAATCGGCAGCAGTCGCGGCAACAGTTCCATAATCGTCACGTCAGCGCCAAAGCGCGCATACACGGAAGCGAACTCGACGCCGACCGCTCCCGCGCCTAAAACAATTAATGATTTCGGGACTTCCGTGAGTTCCAAAATGTCATCGCTGCTGATGATGTGGGTGCCGTCGAAAGGAAGGTGCGGGAGGGGTTTGACGACCGACCCCGTAGCGATGATGATATTTTTGGTCTCTACGGACTGGGTCGCGCCGTCTTTATCGGTGACCGTGAGGTGTCCGGCGCTGTCGATTTTGCCAAACCCTTTGAAGACTTGAATTTTGTTCTTCTTCATCAGAAATTCAACGCCTTTGGACAATTTGGTCACGACTTTGTTTTTGTACTTCTGAGTTTGTCCGAAATCCAAATCAACGCTTCCGGCAACGATACCGATGTCTTTCGAGTGTTTGAACTCTTCAAACACATCTGCGGTGTGCAACAACGCTTTGGTTGGGATGCAACCGCGCAACAGACAAGTGCCGCCCAGCCCTTTGTTGTCTTTTTCAATGATTGCAGCTTTCAGTCCCACTTGGGCGGCGCGAATCGCCGCCACATAACCGCCCGGCCCTGAGCCGATGACGACGACATCAAACATTTCAGTACTCAATGATTTCTCCTCCTAATCGAAAACAATCCAAAATAAGGTGATAGCTTTCGCTCAGCCTTTAGTCAATTTCGACATGAATTTCGTCGCCTTCGACTTTGACGTCAAACTTTTGCACGCGGGCGCTGGAATTGATGGGCGACACGCCCGTCACACAGTTAAAAACCCAACCGTGCCACGGACACTGCACAGTCATGCGCGCCGTGTCGAGCAAGCCTTCGCTGAGCGGTCCGCCGCGATGCGGACAGGAATTATCCATCGCATAAAATTCGCCGTTGATATTAAACAAAGCGATTTGATTGCCGGCGACTTCGACACACAGACTATCGCCGTTTGCAAGGTCTGAAACTTTTGCTACTTTAACGAACATTGATGACTCCCGATAGTTGACTTACAGCGCCCGGTCACTTCTCAGCCCGGCGCAAGAACTGAGCATCTTAGCAACCCGGTACGAAGCGTATCAAGCTTGCGCAGAAGCGCGAGGGCGCGTTAGTCTGCTACTTCCCGCTGAACGACTGTCACCTCAACTTCAACAGGTGTGCTATGCCAAAACCTTTTTATTCTTCGTTTAATTATCTGCGTCAACCATTCGCACTTTTCACCATCCTTTTGTTAATGGGTTTACTCTCACAAGCTTCTGTATCCGTAACGCAAACTAAATCCAAAATCCAAAATCCAAAATCCAAAATCCCGAGGCCGTTACTGGTCGCCCACCGGGGCGCGTCGGGCTATGCGCCGGAACATACGCTTCTGGCTTATGAACTGGCCATTAGGCAGGGCGCGGATTTCGTCGAACAGGATTTACAGATCACCAAAGACGGCGTGCTCGTCTGTCTGCACGACCCGGAACTCTCGCGCACAACGAATGTCAAAGCGGTCTTTCCCGACCGCGCCACCGAACGCGATGTTGAAGGACAGGGCAATGCAAAAAAGGGCTGGTACGTGGTTGATTTCACGCTCGCGGAACTTAAAGCTCTCGATGCCGAGTCCTGGTTTTATACGGCGAACCCGTTTATTACGCGCCCCGATGTCATAGCCGATTTTGGCAAATTAAGAGTGTTGACGCTTGATGAAGCGCTCCGAGTTATTCGTGACCGCGCCGGGCTTTATATCGAACTCAAACATTTCGAGTTTTACAAAGCTCTCGGCTTTGACGGCGCACAAAAACTGGCCGCGGTATTGAAAGCACGCGGTTATGCCGCAAAAGCGAAAAGCGGGCGCGTGTTTATTCAATCATTTTCGCAAGAAGCGCTTTTGCATATGCGCGAGGTGGCGCCGCAATACCGCAGGGTGCAACTGCTGCCGATGGAAGACCCCAAGCGCGCAGATACCCGCAAAGTCACGCCCGAACTGGCGCGGGAGATTGCCGCATACGCGCAAGGCGCCGGGCCGGCCAAGCAGATGCTCACCGGCAAAGGTGATGTTGATACTTTTCATGCCGCAGGGCTAGTCATTCACCCCTACACCTTCCGGGGCCCGACCGGCCCGGTCATTCGCAAACCCCTGGACGCTGAAGACGCCACGCATCAAACCACGCGACAGGCGATCATCGCCGACATCCGCTTCTACCTTGAGCTTGGCATTGACGGCGGCTTCACCGATTATCCGGCGCTGTGGAAAGATGCCTTACAGCAGGAAAAGAAAAATGAGTCGCAAAAAAGCGCGACCCGTTAAGATTGATGCGGTTGGCCAACCCCTATGCAACCTAGCGACCGGGTCGAAAAAAATCCGAAATTGAGTTGGTGCAAAAACCGAACAGGCGTTTTTCTTTTTTACATACGGGATTGTTTTGAAGCGATGCGCAGTGTACGTATCTGTATCAGCTTAATGAACCAACCTCCTGAAAAATCCCTTGATATTAACCACTTCTTTGACCCTACAAGTAGGCACAGCGATTGCTCAATTATAAAAAGCAACTGTGAATTGTTCTCCTGAGCTCGGCTAATAAAATTACTATACTCACCAGGAAAACAATCCGCTTAACAGTTGAATCATTCATCTTGGCGGGAAGACCTCAGACGGTCGCCTGCTGTGAATCATTTACTGACTAAAATTCATTGGTCTGAAAGGAAGCAACATTATGCCTAACAATAAAAAGCAAGATAACCAAGTAAACCAACAAAACAATCCCGGTGGTCAAAAACAGGGAGGTACCCAACAAAATACGCCAGGCGGTCAACGAGGGCAGCAGAGCGGACAACAAATCGGACAGAGCGGTCAAGGTAGTGCTCCTCGCACCAAGAAGACCGACACGGACCTGGATGAAGAAGAGGTCTAAATTTGCTTTAGCGGCAGATTCG
>JBIOWC010000733.1:0-4527 GCA_044868105.1 Blastocatellia bacterium | reverse complement strand
GATTCAATTGAGTTGTGAAGCTGCGGTTTGCCAGCAACTGAAAGTAAGCTTGATTCAGGCTCTATCGGCGAGCGGAAGATTCACTTTTACGAATGATTTTGAGGCTGCCGATGCGCTCTTAAAAATTTCCGACACCCGTGAAACTAAAACCGCGTCTGAAACTTCAATCATTGCGCGATTGGCCAACGCTTCGGGGTATGTTCTCTTCCCCGCTAATCGTCGCGGTTCGGGAGCAAAATATCTCGGCTCTCCCACCAAAGTAGCCGAAAAGCTTGTTAAAGATTTATTAGAAGAAACCCGCAAAAACCCAACGCCGTCACCAAACGCCAAGCAATAATGGGTAGCTAAAACCGCTTCCCGATTGTACCTTGCTCTTCTTTGATGACTCGGTCACCGAGAGGTTTAAACAATACCCCGCTGACGGCAAGCTAATCTGATATTCAAGGAACCGGTTAATTTCGCATCGGGCAAAGTAGGGGATTCTATTTATCCGCTCTTTTGCCGAATCCGAGTGTAACCTTCAAACTTTTTGCTCGCCGTACATAGCCCACCGGCGGAGACCGAAAATCTCGCGTCACCTCGTTTGCCTTTTGCGTTCACGGCTCGCTTACCGGCCTTTAGTTTGGCTCACCCTGTAAAACGAAAGCTGCCCAATAATAGGGCGACGACCAGCGTTTATCTTTCGCCATTCGCGCTTGCGCAGTTTTCAAAGCCGCCGCTACCGGCAACTTCTCTCTTATCATCGCGCTGTAAAATTTGCTCATAAACTCGGCCGTGGCTTCATCATTCACATCCCAGAGACTGACCATGACACGTGCCGCGCCCGCATACATAAACCCGCGTGTCAGTCCGACCAAGCCTTCGCCGCGAATCTCTTTACCCAGTCCTGTGCGACAACCTGAAAGCACGACCAGTTCGGCAGGCAATCGCAGATTGTAGATTTCGTGCGCCCGCAGAAACCCGTTCACTTCCATGCCGTCTTCATCAATCATTGAAAGTACGATGCCGGATAATTCGGGATGTGTGGTGTTCAAAAATCCATGCGTCGCAAAATGGAGGTAACGATACTCGCGCAATTCCCGGCTCATGGCAGTTGCCCGATTGGCTGAAAAATCTATAGCCTCTTTGCTAAGCGATGGCGGAACCAGTGCAATAATAGATTCGGCTTCTTTTCTGGTATAAGGGAGTCGCGCAAGGGACAATTGGTCACCCGTATTTTGAGCTTCTCTGAGCGCCCGTGTGAAATCTCTGGTCAGTCTTTGGGTCCTTTCACTTCCGGAGTCTTTTTCTGTCTGGGTCAGGCTACGGGTTTGAGAGGCCGTGCGTATACGCGCCATCACCTCGTTGGATTCTTTCGTCCGTTTGGTGTGAGCCAGTTTGAAGCGTTCGTCATGTTTATCAAATACCGGATCGGCTAATACCGCCAACATCTTGGCAGCCGGTTTGCGGTTACGTAATTCCTGTCTTAAGACGGCCAGCGTCGAGGCTGAGGGCAGATTGACGATCTCATTTTCACTTAGTAGCGAAGGCGCCGCTTGTGGATTTCGAGCCAGGGATTGAGGGTTTACTTTTTCGTTATTCGGTTTCGGTAAAACAGCAAACGGGACATATTGCAAGGCGCCGTCGCTGACGATTAGCAACCGCTGGTTGCCAATTTGCGAAGCCACGGGCGCCAGGATCAATTGCGACAGGGCCGCCGCCGCCTCGGTGAATTCTGACTCGGCCTTTGTGATACGAGCCTCTCGCTCATCAAGCGTTTCAAATTTAATCCGCTGGTTACGCGCCGTTATTAAACCGGTAAGGCGTTGCGCTGCAGATTCTATTTTTTGGCGACTGGGCAATTCATATACCGCAAGTCTTTTTTGCGAAACGGCAAACAGATAACTCCGTTGGGTGCCGAGTGAATATTCCAGCAGCAAGCTATCCGCATCAATGACCTGATGTTGAATTTCAGTAAGCGAGAGCAGTTGCGGTTGAGTGAGCGCTGCATAACGCGGGCTGGTTTCCCGTATCTTGGTCTGCACATCGAGCAACTGTCTTCTACTCTCTTCGTTCTCACCTTTGATTTTGGCCAACCCTGTAGCGTTCGATGGATTATTTAATAGCCGCATTAACAGGCGCGAATTAGCGTTAAGTTTTTGCTGCAATAAACTTTCGCGTTCAAGTAATTTTGTATCTACGTCTTGTCGAATATCCGCCCGCGCCTCTACCAAAGATTCTAATAGCCCGCGAGCCAAACGGCGCTCATTGGCTTGAAAGGCGGTGACCGCATAGAACGGAGAAGCTGATGAGGCGGCTTTCTGATTTTGTAATCTCATCAATAAATCAATGTAAAATTCGTAATAATCTTGCACGGAAGCAAAATAGGTTGTGCGGAAATCCTGAGTTTCGACTCGGGCGCGCACCGATTCAACAATAGCCAGTGAAGATTCAATCAACTCTTTGGCAACCGGCAAATTGTCTTGTTCGCATTCCAGGCGAGCCAGGCTGTAAAGCGCCGCTGCTTCTCCTGTTTTATTGCTCATCTCCTGATTCAAGGCGAGCGCTTGCCGACAATAATCCAAACCTTTCTGGAGGTCGCCGGTGGCCGCATAAAGGTTTCCGAGACTGTCGAGGGTCAAGGCCTGAGTCGGCAGGTCTGAAATATCTTTGGCTCCCGACAGCGCCTGCTGATAAAAATCAAGAGCTTTTTCCCGCTCTCCGAGTTTTTCATACAAATGCCCGATATTATGTTTGGTAATCGGTTGTTTGCGATTGATGGTTGACGCCGGAACCGCCAGAGATTGCTGATAATAATTGAGGGCTTTTTGATTTTCTCCTAATCTTTCATAAACCGCTCCCAAACCGTTGAGGATGGCGACCAACGCATTTTTATCCCAGGAGTCTTTGATTAATTCATAAGCTTGCTCCAGGTAAACCAAGGCTTTTTCGTTCTCTCCCAATTTATCAAAAATCTGCGCCAGATTGTTTAGGTTGATGGCCTGCCCTCGACTGTCGCTGGCCTGTTGACTGAGCGCCAGGGATTGCGATTGATATTCAATGGCCTTTTGCAAATCGCCCAGTGTCGAATAAATCCCCGCAATATTATTGGCTGAGAGCATTTGCCCGACCCCGTCTTGCAATTCCCTTCTGATTTGGAGGGCGCTTTTGTGATAATCGAGCGACCGGCGGGTATCGCCCAAAACATTATGGACATTACCAATCATGCTTAGCATACTCGCTTGTTCTTTCCGGTCGCCAACCCCTTCGTAAAGGCTCAAGGCTTGCGAAAATTTGCTCAAGGATTCGCTTATCGAATCCGGCGTTCCTTTGACCCAAAGCGCGAACCCCTCTTTGTAGAGTTTTTCCCCTTCATTAGCCGTATTGGGTAAGGAATTATCTATTACCTGCGAGACGACGCTGTATTCAACGGGCGCGGATTGCGGAGTTGTCAGACGAATCTGAAGGCGATAATCACCCCCGGTTTGCGCAGTTACAGCCAGCGTTTTGACAAACGTTTCGCCGTGCGCATTGCTGTTAATTTTGTTTCCTTCGGGCGTAACCAGTACAACCGTGAGGTCGCCATTCAATTGTTCAATAATAATACTGGCATTTTGATTGGGGTTAAGATGAATTTGATAGTGGTGGACAGCCTCGCCAGCAATTTCTCTTTCAATATATTTGTCCTTTTCGAGAACCCGAACCTCATTCGGTTTTTGGGCCTGCGCAGGTTGCAGCAATAACAGCGGAAACGTAAATAAGCAGAAAACGATTTTTTGGATAATGGATTTTTCGGATATGTGAGAGTGAAACAGGCGGCACTTGTTCATCATTCACCCCTAATTTTTTAATTTAATTGTGGTGTGATTTTATTCAAGTGAAAGCCGCGTGGTGATGTTACCATCAGGCACTATATTTCACAATATCTATGTTCGTAAGGGTTTGGGCTTTGTGAAGGTTTTGTTGTAATCTTTCATTTTAGAAAAGCAAGCCGAAGGGATAATTCAAAACTTTCATTCTGCTGCAAAAAATTTGACTCGCCACCCCTCTGTAAGATGGCGGCTATTTGATAGAAATTTATGTCTGAAATCCGAAAACAGAAAGCTCATTTACAATTCTATTTAAACGGTGAAGCAACCGAAGTCGCTTTTGCGCCGCACAAAACCTTACTCGAAGTTCTGCGCGAAGATTTGAATTTAACCGGCACCAAACACGGTTGCGAACTCGGTGAATGCGGCGCCTGTACAGTGCTCATTGACGGACGCGCGGTGCTCTCCTGTCTGGTCTTAGGACTTGATATGGAAGACCGCAAGATTTTAACCATCGAAGGCCTGAGCGCGAACCATCTACTGCATCCTTTGCAGGAGATGTTCGCCGATTTGGGAGCCGCGCAATGCGGTTATTGCTCGCCCGGTTTTTTGCTCGCCGCCAAAGAATTATTAGAAAAAAACTCCCATCCGACGCGTGATGGAATCAAAGAAGCCTTGTCAGGAAATATTTGTCGCTGCACCGGCTACATCAAAATTTATGAAGCCGTCGAACTGGCCG